>DASQXS010000127.1:0-19688 GCA_035639615.1 Gaiellales bacterium
CTCCGAGGGCTCGTTCCACGAAGGCGCCAACTTCGCGGCCGTGATGCGCGCGCCGGTCGTCCTCTTCTGCAACAACAACCAATGGGCGATCTCGACGCCGCTCTCGGCGCAGACCGCGGCCGAGACACTGGCCGACAAGGCGGTTGGCTACGGAATCCCTGGTGTGCGCGTGGACGGCGGCGACGTGCTCGCGGTCTTCGAGGCGACGCGCGACGCATTGGCGCGCGCCCGCGCGGGCGAGGGGCCGACGCTGATCGAGGCCGTCACCTACCGCGCCGCGCCGCACGCGACCGCGGACGACCCGCGCGCGTACATCGACCTCGAGCGCGTCGAGGAGGAGAAGGAGCGCGAGTGCGTCGGCCGGTACGAGGCGTACCTGCGCCGGCTCGGGCTGCTGTCGGACGAGGCGGCCGAGGCCGTGCGCGCGGAGGCGGCCGATCTGATGCGCGCGGGGATCGCCGCTGCCGAGGCCGAGCCGCCCGCAGATCCGTCGCTGCTCTTCTCGCACGCGTTCGCCGATGCGCCCGCCTCGTTCGAGTCCGACCTTGCGGAGCTGCGGAGGGTGCTCGATGGCTGAGCTCACTCTGGTCGAAGCCGTCAACGACGCGTTCCACGTCGAACTCGAGCGCGACCCGGACGTGCTGGTCATGGGCGAGGACGTCGGGCGCGCCGGCGGCGTGTTCCGCGCGACGGCGGGGCTTCGCGACCGGTTCGGGCCCGACCGCTGCGTCGACACACCGCTTGCCGAGGCCGGAATCCTCGGAACCGCCGTCGGCCTGGCCATGGCCGGGTTTCGGCCTGTCTGCGAGATGCAGTACGACGCCTTCTCGTATCCCTGCCTCGATCAGCTGATCTGCCACGTCGGCCGCTACCGGTGGCGCACGCGCGGCGCCATGGAGTTCCCGGTGACGGTGCGGATGCCGTACGGCGGCCGCGTGCGGGCGCCCGAGCTCCACGACGACTCTCCCGAGGCCTACTACGTGCACACGCCGGGGATCAAGGTGGCGATCCCGTCGACGCCTGCGGACGCGAAGGGGCTCCTGGCGGCGGCGATCCGCGACCCCGACCCGGTGGTGGTGCTCGAGCCGAAGCTGATCTACCGCACCGCCCGCGGCGAGGTGCCCGAGGGCGAGCACGTCGTCCCGCTCGGGAGCGCCCGGATCGCCCGGCCGGGATCGGACGTGAGCGTGATCGCCTATGGGGCGATGGTCGCGGTCGCCGAGGCCGCGGCCGAGCGCGCCCAGGCCTCGGTCGAGGTGCTCGACCTGCGGTCGCTGAAGCCGCTCGACGAAGCGGCGCTCCTCGGATCGGTGGCCCGCACGGGACGGGCCGTCGTCGTCGCCGAGGCGCCGCGCGTAGCTGGGTTCGCGGCCGAGATCGCCGCCATCCTGGTGGAGAAGGCGATCCTCGACCTGCGCGGCCCGGTCGTGCGCGTCACCGGCTACGACACCCCGTATCCGTACTGGACGATCGAGGACGCGTACCTGCCCTCTCCTGAGCGGGTGCTCGCCGCGATCGACCGGGTGATGGCGTTCTGATGGCTGACCCCCGACCCGCGTGATGTTCTGGGCGGCGAGAACCGAGCAGCGCAAGGACGCAGGGAGGGCCAATATTGGACATATTGGCCCGACCGAGGACGCCGCGATGCGACGGTTCGCAGCCGCAGCCACACCACATCCCACAGCACCGCTACCGCCGGACGTCCAGGCGCGCGCGGGTCGGGGGTCAGCCATCTGATGGCCTACGAGTTCCGGATGCCCGACCTGGGCGAGGGCGTTGCGGAGGGCGAGATCGTGCGCTGGCTCGTGGCGGCGGGGCAGGAGGTGGCCGAGGACGACCCACTGGTCGAGATCCAGACCGACAAGGCGACGGTCGAGGTCCCCTCGCCGGCGGCAGGCGTCGTCAGCCGCATCCTCGCCGACGAGGGCGCGATCGTGCCCGTCGGCGAGCTCCTCGTCGTGATCGGCGACGAGGAGGTGTCAGGCACCGCATCCGCCGCCGTTGCAGATTCGCCACGGCTTCGTGACAAGGGGTCAGACCCCGACTCGGCGGGCGTTGCAGAATCGGCACCGATTCGCGTGCAGGCGACACCTGCGGTGCGCCGGCTCGCGGCCGAGCTCGGCGTCGACCTGGAGCGGCTGGCCGGCGGGGGGCCGATCACCGAGACGGCGGTGCGGGCCGCCGCGGGTGGAGGCGGCGGCAGGCGGGAGCCGCTGCGCGGCGTCCGCCGCTCGATCGCCGAGCACCTGGCCCGGTCCCACCGCGAGGTGCCGGCGGTCACCGTGGTCGAGGAGTGCGACTTCACCCACCTGTCCCTGGTGCGCGGCGAGGTCTCCTATCTGCCCTACGTCCTGCACGCGACGGCCGCGGCCCTCGCCGCCCACCCGCCCCTGAACGCCCGCCTCGACGGCACGGACATCGTCTACCTGGACGAGATCCATCTCGGCGTGGCGGTGCAGACGGACGCGGGGCTCCTCGTGCCCGTCATCCGCGACGCCGACGCCCTGTCAGTGGAGGAGTTCGAGGGCGCCGTCTCCGCTCTGCGGGAGGCCGCGGCGGCGGGCACGCTCGCCCCCGAACAGCTCCGCGGGTCGACCTTCACCGTCTCGAGCGCCGGCCGGCTGGGCGGGCTCTTCGCCACGCCGCTCGTCAACCATCCCGAGGTGGCGATCCTCGGCCTGCACCGGATCGCGGCCAGGCCGGCCGTGGTCGACGGGGCGGTGCTCGTCCGCCAGATCGGCCTGATCTCGTGCACGTTCGATCACCGCGTGGTCGACGGCGCCGTCGCGAGCGCCTTCCTGCTCGATGTGATCGCGCGGCTCGAAAGCGACTAGTGGTGTGGCCGGCAACGTTGGTGGTGTCGATGGCGAGCGAAAACCGAGCGATGCTTAGGACGCAGGGAGCGCCAATACTGGAGAAGTATTGGTGCGACCGAGGACACCGCAGCAGTCGCATGGCTCTGCCTTGCGACGTTCGGGAGCGATCTGCTACCCAGCAGATCGCGGACGCGGTTTGCAGCCGCCAGCCTGTCAAGGCGCCCGCCTGACAGGTCTCGCGAGCAGCCTGCTACTCAAGCAGGCTGCGAGAGCGGCAAACGTTGCCGGTCACATCACTAGGCCCCGGCGACGAACGCGTGGGCCTCTCGGGCGTACGCCGTGCACGCCTCATCATCGGCCGGCCGCAGCCGCACCCACTCGCGCATCGGCGTCCCCTTGCCGGCATCGAAGGGCGCCCCCTCACCGGATGCCACCAGCTCCTGCACCCGCCCGGCCGGCAGCTTCACGACCAGCTCACCCCGCACGAGCATTGCGAAGATCTTGCCGCCGACGGTGAGCGACGGCGAGTGGAAGGCCCTGCCTTCGGCGACACCGGGCTCTCGCGCAAACCGGGCCGCGAGCCCGGCGTAGAGGGCCTCGACGCTCTGCTTGCTCACGCCGGCAGTGTACGAGCACGCGCCGCCGGGCCGGGCCGCTGGTAGCCTGGTCGTGATGCTGCGCGCCCTCACCCGCACCCGGTACGTCCTCGTCGATGCCGACGGGGAGCTGCCGTTCGCGCTCTCGAGCCGGCGGGCGGCGATCCGGACGGCCCGCTCCGTCGCCGCGTCCTCGCCCAGGGATCGCCTGATCCGGGTCATCCGGCATGGACGGGGTCGAAAGCCGCGCGAGGTGTGGATCTCGTGGGGCCGCGAGGACGGCCCGGACGAGGCCGCCGCGGGCGTGAGGAACCGCCCGCGGCGACCACTCGGATCCGGTGCGGTGGCGCTGCCGCTGCCGCCGCCTGATTCGCCGGCTACTTGAAGAGGGCGAACCCCTGCTGGTCCACGCCGTGGACCTTCGTGAAGGCGCCGCCAAGCAGCACTCTCGTCCTGGTCCCGCGGATCGCGAAGGCACCTTGGACGCTGTTGGCGTCCGGGTTCCACGATGTGAGCCCGCCGCCGGTCGCGTTGAGTGCGAGCGCCTTGCGACGCCCGACCGGCGTCGTGCATACGAGCGGGTTGCCGCTGCCGGTGCCGCCCTGGCAGTAGTGGTTGAAGTGCCCAGCGGCGTACACCACGCCTTGGCGGAGCGTGATGGCGCGCACGTCGCCGTCGGTCAGCGCCCCCCACCGCCGCGTGCTCGACGCGATCGTGTAGGCGTTGACGTGGCCGCCGTTGCCTGAGCCGCTGACGTACAGCACCTTGGCGGTCGCGGCCAGGCCGAAGACCGGGAACGTGGGATGGACGCGGAACTTCTTGGCGATGCCGCCGGTGGCGGTCTTGACGGCGCTCAGGTGGCGCTGCTTCTTCTTGCCGTTGATGGCGGTGAAGTTCCCGCCGACGTAGAGGCGCTTGCCGGTCGCCGAGAGCTGGATCGCGAAGACGGCCGAGTTGGCGTTGGGCGACCAGTTGATGAGCTGCGCGGTCGAGCCTGTCCGGACCGCGGCCAGACGGTGGCGGGTGTGGCTCTTGACGGTCGTGAACTCGCCGCCGAGGTAGACGCGGGTGCGCGTCACGCGGATTGCGTCGACGCGCCCGTTGGCGTTGGCCTTCCACTTGCGAAGCGTCCCGCCCTTGGTGGCGATCGCCGCCACGTGGAGCCGCGTCTTCCCGTTCACCGCGGTGAAGTGACCGCCGGCGTACACGGTCTTACCGTTCACGCTCACCGCAAGCGCGTTCACGATGTCGTTTGCGCCCGGGTTCCACGGCTTGAGCGCGCCCGTCTTCAGGTCGAGTGCGGCGAGATGGTTGCGTACGGCGCCGCCGCTGGGCGCGCCCGGGGCCCGGACGTGCGTGAAGGCGCCTCCGATGTAGATCTTGCCGTTCGCGACCGCGATGGCGTTCACCTTGCCGTCCGTCTGCCACGTGCTGGACGGCGTCGAGCTGACGAGTGCCGCCTGCGCCGGCGCCGAGACCGCGAACGCCGCGAGCACGGCAGCCGTAATGATTGAGACGCGCCGCAAGTTCACCCTCCCATCGTTCCGATTATCGTGTGCCCACAATACGATCAGTTGGGGATGTCGACGATATCAGCCGAGACGGAGCCGTCGCGCCGGAACGCCCGCCAGTGGCGGAACGCGGCGGCCGTGAGCTCCCCCTTCACCTGCCCGCTCTGGATGAGCTCGTCGACGTGGTCGGGGCTGAACCACTCCGGCGCTCCTAGGATGTCGGGATCGTTCACGGCGTAGCTCGTCTGGCGCGGCTGTCCGCAGAGGTAGTTCAGTCGAAGCGACGTCCCCACCCGATGGCCGACGGGGTCGTGCTCGCGTACCAGCGACACGCCGATCAGGTGCGCGTCCGATGCAGCGTACCCTGTCTCCATCAGCAGGTTTCGGTTCACCGAGTGCTCGGGCAGCTGGACCAAGCCGTCCTCGTCCACGGGCTCCATCCAGCCGGTGGGGAAGTTCCACCGCTCCTCGCCTTCGCGGTTGAGCTGGCGCACCATCAAGAGCTCGCCGCCGTGCTCGACGATGGAGCAGACCGTCGTCGGGAGGATGTTCGGATGCGCGACCCCCATCTGGTTCGTGGAGAACCCGGCCTCGCCCGTGGTGACGTGGTCGCTCATGCGAGCAAGGATATCGTCTGACAAGCGGTGGGAGTCCTCGGCCTGAACCACGTCGCGTTCCGCACGCCCAACCAGGAGCGGCTCCAAGCCTGCCGGCGGGAGGACGGATGAGGCGCCCGGCGACGGCGCCCGCGGGGCTCGGGCGCGTGCGGCTGCGGCGGCCGGTGGCCTCGACGGGCACCCTGCGGGGAGCGACGGCCGCCACGCTCGGCCTCCTGTGGCTGGTCGTCACCACCGGCGCGCTCGTCCGCCTGACCGCCTCGGGCCTGGGCTGCCCGCACTGGCCGACGTGCGACGCCGACCGGCTGCTCCCGGCCGGCTCCTACCACGCCGTGATCGAGTTCACGAACCGCACCATCTCCGGCGTCGCCATGCTGTCGGCGGTCCTGACGGCGGCCATCGCGTACCGCGTCCGTGGGCGCGACGCCGTGACCACGGCGACCGCAATCGCCGCCGCCGGAACCGTCGCGCAGGTGCCTCTCGGGGCGGTCACCGTCGCGTTCGACCTGAACCCGATCCTCGTGATGTCGCACTTTCTGCTCGCGATGGCGGTCGTGGTGTTCGCCACCTGGGCGACGGTCATGGTGTGGCGGCCGCGGCGGCAGCCGGTCCGGTGGACGCGCCCAGCCTTCCTGGCCTGGGGGGCGGCGGCGGCGTGCCTGGTGCTCGTCACGACCGGCGCGTTCGTGACCGCCGCGGGGCCGCACCCCGGCAGCACGTCGACGCCGATCGAGCGCCTGGGGGACTTCTACTGGGCGACATGGGTGCACGTGCGGGCGGCGGCGGCATTCGGCATCCTCTTCGCCGCGCTCGCCGTCTGGCTCTGGCGGCATCCGGGCGACCGGCTCGCACGCCGCCTGGTCGCTCTGGGCATCGCGCTCACCGCCGTCCAGTACGCCGTCGGCGAGTACCAGTACCGAAACGGCCTGCCGTGGCAGGTGATCGCCGTCCACGTCGCGCTTGCGGCGACGCTCCTCGTCACCGTTGTTGCCGCGGCGGCGGTGGTGGACGACGGCGGGTAAAAGCGCTCATCTCAGAGTTAGGTGTGATCTCGGGGATCCTCGTGTGCATAAACGGAGTCAGACTCCTCTGATTCACGACCGGGTATAGGGCACCCCATCGTCCGCACGTGAATCAGAGGAGTCTGACTCCGTTTATGCAGGGCCCTCGTCCGCCGAGTGCCGTGCCGCTCATTCCGAGACGAGCGCTAACCCAGCGTCCGCAGCATGACGACCGCCTGGTTGGAGTCGCTCCACCAGCCGTGCGGATCCCACACCGGCACGAACCCGTTTCGCTCGTAGAACCGGCGCGTGCCGGCATAGCCGTCCTCGACGCCGGGCTCCGGCGTCGCCTGCGAGAGCGTCGTCACGAGCAGGAACCGGACGCCGTCTGCGCCGGCCGCCAGCTCATCGATGAGCCGCCTGCCGACGCCGCGGCGGCGGGTGTCAGCGCGCACCGCCATCCAGGTGATCTCCACCGTCGTCCCGTACCATGCCCGCCACGTGAGGAAGCCGACGACGGAGGCGGCGGAGACGGCGACGAGGCCGCGGCTCTCGCGAGCGGCCCGTGCGCACAGCTCACGCCCGCCCTCGTGTCCGAAGTGGTACGGGAGGGATGCGACGATTGCGTCGCAGGCCTCGCCGTCGTCCCGTCTGAGCTCCCGGATCGAGATCACGAGGGCTTGAGTATGACGCGGTAGCCTCCGCCGATGCGACCGCTGATCCGCCGAGCCCAGCCGGGCGACGCGCCGGAGGTCGCCGAGCTCCTGGTCGAGCTCGGCTACCCCGAGAACGAGGCCGTCGGGGTGCGCCGGCGGATCGAGCTGTGGGCGGGCGTTCCCGACGGCGATGTCCTCGTCGCAGAGCTGGACGGGCGGGTGGTAGGCGTTATCGCCGTCGCGGTTGTGCCGTACTTCGAGCGCTCCGGGCACTGGGCTCGCCTCGTGGCGCTCGTCGTCGGGGCGGACGTCCGCCGTCGCGGTATCGCCAGGCGGCTCGTTGCGGCGGCGGAGGAGATCGCCGCCGAGCGCGGCTGCATCGCGGTGGAGGTGACGAGCGCCCGCCGCCGGAGCGAGTCCCACGCCTTCTACGCCAGCCTCGGCTACGCCGACCGGTGCGGCCAAAGCGCCCGCTACATGAAGGAGCTCGCCGGCCTCTGAGCCGTCAGGCGACGACCGAGTCGGCCGGTCCGCGGCCGTCGGAGAGGAGCTCATGCCGCCGGTCCGAGCCGAAAACCCGACTTTCGGCCGATGCCGGAGGCGGTCGCAGGGCGTATCGTGACGCCGATGTCCTCGCCCGCCGTCACGGCCCGCCGATCGATGGCCTTCGCCGCCGCCGAGGCGGACGTGCACGCGGCCGGCATCCTCGTCGTGAACGTCGAGCGGCACACGATCGCGCTCGTTTCGGATCGCGGCGCGGTCCGAGCGGTGGACAACCGCTGTCCACACATGGGCTTTCCGCTCCATCGCGGCAGCCTGCGCGACGGCATCCTCACATGCCACTGGCATCACGCCCGCTTCGACCTCGCGAGCGGCGGCACGTTCGACCAGTGGGCCGACGACCTGCGCAGCTACCCCGTGGAGGTCCGCGACGGCGGCGTCTGGGTCGACCTCTCACCCCGCGGCGACGAGCAGGCGCACCGGCGTGGGCGGCTGCGCGTCGGCCTCGAGCGGAACCTGGGCCTCGTGATCGCCAAGGCCGTGATCGCGCTCGGGGACTCCGAGATCGACGCCTCGTTCCGAGCCGGGCTCGAGTTCGGGGCGGGCGGACGCGAGGACGGGTGGGCGATGGGGCTCACGATCCTGAGCTGCATGCGCAACCTGATCCCGCGCCTGGACGAGCCGGAGCGGCCGCGGGCGCTCTACCACGGCCTCACCGCCGTCGCGGCCGACTGTGCGGGGATGGCGCCGCGGTACATGATCGCTCCGTTGCCGGGCGCGGAGGCCGCCGATGCAGACGCCGTCGAGCGGTGGCTGCGCGAGTTCGTCGAGGTCCGCGACGCCGAGGGCGCCGAGCGGGCGATCGTCTCGGCGGTGCGGTCGGGCGCGCCGCCGCCGCGGGTGGCCGCGATGCTGTACACGGCGGCGACGGACCACCGCTATCTCCGGACCGGCCACGTGCTCGACTTCGTGACGAAGGCGTGCGAGGCCCTCGCCCACGCCGGCTGGGATGTCGCCGAGCCGGTGCTGGCGAGCCTCGCGGCGGGCCTGGCGGAGGCCGACCGGGCGGAGGAGTCAAACCAGTGGCGCCACCCGGTCGACCTGGTGGCCATCCTGGAGCGCGCGTTCGTCGAGCTACCGGACGCGCTTGCCCCGCAGCGGGCGCCGTGGAGCCCGCCCCCCGGCTTCACCGAGACGCTCCTCGGCGAGGGCGCGGAGGCCGTCGCGCGAGCCCTGCTCGACGCGCTCCGCGCCGGCGCCGAGCCGGCACGGGTGGCGGGGGAGGTCGCCTACGCGGCGGCCCTTCGCGTCGCCCGGTTCCCCGTCACGAACGAATTCGCGGACTGGGACACCGCCCTTCACACCTTCACGTTCGCGAACGCCGTCCACCAGGGCCTTCGCCGCACGGGCTCGGCGGCCCTCGTCCGCGGCGTCTTCGACGCGGCGATGAGCGTCTACCTCGACCGGTTCCTGAACGTGCCGCCGGCTCGGCTTCCGGCGGCGGAGCCGCGCGAGGCGAGCGAGGACGAGCTCCTCGACCTGCTGGACGGCCAGCAGCGGGTGGATGACGCCGGTGCGCTCGTGATGGGCTGGGCGGCGGCCGACGGGGCCCCCGAGCGGATCGCGGCGGCGCTGGGTCGGGCCCTGCTCCGCGAGGACCGCGACTTCCACACGATCCAGATGGTCGAGGCGGCCCTCGGCCAGCACGACCTCCAGCCGGATGCAGAGCGGCGGGCCCATATGCTGGTCGCGGCGGCGCGGTACCTGGCCGCGCACGCACCGACGCCTCGCGCCCAGGGGCAGACGTTCCAGATCGCGTGGCGGCTCCACCGCGGCGAGCGGCTCTACGAGGAGGCGTTATAGATCGTTCATTCCGAATTCCCGGGATGTCCAAGCTGCAAGACAGGACGGCTTGCAGCGGTCGGTCGCGGCCTGCTATCCAAGCAGGCCGCGACCGGGCTGGGAACCAAGCAGCGCAAGGACGCAGGGAGCGGTCAATACTGGATGAACGTATTGGCGCGACCGAGGACAACCCAGGTTTGCAGCCGCCAGCCTGTCAAGGCGCCCGCCTTGACAGGTCTCGCGAGCAGCCTGCTACTCAAGCAGGCTGCGAGAGCGGCAAACGTTGCCGGTTACATCACGAGGCCCGGGCGGATGCCTCGGCCGACGAGATGACCGGCACGACCTCGAAGTCGACGAGATCGCCCCAACCGGCGGCCCACTCGTCGAAGAGCGACGGGTCGTCGGTTTCCATGAGCTGGAAGCAGCGGCCGAGGCTCTCGTCGATCCAACTGTCGACGTACTCGAGGCCCGGCGGGAGCATACGGCCGCGCTCGCGGGCCCGCTCGTAGACGGCCCCGGCGCCGGCCGTGAATGTTTCGATCACCATGTAGCGCATCCGCGCGACGATACCTTCCATGCGAGGGGCCCGGCTCGCGCCGCGCGAGCCGGGCCCCGAAGGCGCCACCGCTACTGGCTCGGCCCGCTGCCGAAGCCGGGCTGGACGGCGGTGACGTTGAAGTCGCGGTCGAGCTTCACCGTGACCTCGCTGCCGTTCGCCTTTCGCAGGTGCGCCTCGTACGCGGCCCTGCCCGAGTCGGTCTCGACCCGCATGACGGTGGCGCCGGGAACCGCGGCCAGCGCGGCCGCCCTGGCCCGCACTGCGGCGGTCCCGGTGAGGAGGGTCTCGCCCGGGCCGTGGATCATCGTGGCCGGGTCCGGCATCTGGGCGGCCGGCGTGCCGCCGAATGTGCTCGAGGACCCGTCCGATGCGGCGCTCGCGACTCCGGCGGCGCCGACCGCGAGCCCCGCTGCGAGGGCCGGCGTGACGATCCAGGACCGCAGGCGGGCTTTCTGCATATGCGCTCCTTTCGTCGGGGTGCCTCTCCGAGAGGCTCGTTCGACGGAAGGATTCCGGTGGTGTCTGGGAGGCAGCAGGGGGCGTGCTGAGAGTTCGGCGTGAGCGGTCGGATATCCTCGGCGCGCCCGGGGACTTTGCATGCGGTTCGATGGCACAGAAGCGCGCATCCACTACGTCCAGCACGGCGCCGGCCCGGACATCGTCTGGGTCTCGGGCGGCGGCGGCCTCGCAGCCGACTGGCACCCCTACCAGATCCCGTTCTTCGAGCGCGAGTTCCGCTGCACGACCTTCGACAACCGCGGCATCGGGAAGACCGAGTGCGACATCCCGCTGCCGTGGCCGCTGGAGGCGTTCGGCCGCGACACGGCCGAGCTGATCGAAGGCGTATGCGACCCGCCCGTCGCCCTGGTCGGGCTGTCGTTGGGTGGGGCGATCGTCCAGCAGGTCGCGATCGACCGGCCGGACCTGCTGCGGTGTGTCGTCACCATGGGCACGGGCGCCCGCAGCACCGGCTGGGGATGGGACTACCAGAAGGCCGAGATCGACTGGCGCAAGCAGGGCGGGCGCCTGGACGGGATGATGGCCGTCGTGCACAACGCGGCGATGATGTTTCCCGCGCGGGTGCTCGGCGACCGCGAGCTCTGGCCGAAGCTGCGCGCCGACCTCGAATCGTGGCTCTCGACCGACGACAACGAGCGATCGCTCATCCCTCAGTGGGAGGCGTGCCTGCTCTACGACCAGATGGATGCGCTCCCGAGCTGCACGGTGCCGATGCACGTCATCGCGTTCAGCGAGGACGTCCAGGCGCCGCCGCAGGACGGCCGCGAGGTCGCGGACCTGGCACCGGTCGCCGAGTACCACGAGTTCGAGGGCATGGGGCACTGCTCGATCTACGGGCACACCCACGAGGTGCTGAACCCGTTCATCCGCGACCTGGTGCGGCGGTACGTGTGAGCTTGCGGCGCTAGAAGGTCTTCCAGCGCTCGCGCGAGAGGAAGTAGCCATGGCCGTCGCGGTTGACGCAGACGACCCCGCTCTGCTGCGAGAGGCAGTAGACGCCGTACCCGTGCCACACGGTCTCGTACGCGAGCACCGGAATCCGGTCGTCGAGCCCTGCCGGGGTCGGGTCGGAGCGGCAACTCGTCCTCGCCTGGCCGGTACCGCCGACCTCGATGCCGGGCTGGTCGAGGTCGCACCCGGTGCCGGCCGGCGCGGGGGTGAGGCCGCTCGCGATGTCGCACTCGACCGAGCCGCCGGCCCGCGCCGTGCCGAAGCAGCGGATGTTCCCGCTCGGCGTGGCGAAGTCGTCGCAGGCGGGCTTCGTGCCGCAGTACCGGGCGAGGCGCGTCGGGACGCCGGTGGGCGCCTCCTGGGTTCCGCCTGAGTGTCCCGAGGTCGCAGTGATCGTCTCGCTGACCGTGACCGTGTTCGTGACGGTCACCGTCTCGGCGCCGCCCGAGCCCGGCGCGCCAGATGAGCCGTCCGACCCCGAACCGGAGCAGCCGGCGATAAGGCCCAGCGCAACGCCGGCCGTCAGGGCAGCCGCGGCCGTCAGGGGCCACCGTGGGGACATGCCGACGACTCTACCGGCCGCCGCGGACATGGATGCTGCGGCGGCAGACGGCGGCCCTGATGCGACATGCTCCGTCCATCGCCGTCCAATCACACGACGACGTCCAGGAGATCGCCCAGGCCTTCGGCCTGGGCGACGGAGCGATGCTCACCGGGGCGTCTGCGCGCGGCGAGCAGGGTGCGGTCGTTCAGGTCGCCACTTCCAGAGGCACCTGGGCGGTGAAGGCGTCGTTCGCGGAGCCGGACGCACTCGACGGCGAGGACGCAGACTTCCAGTCCGCCGCACGCGCCGCGGGTGTGCCTGCGCCCGCCGTCGTGCACACGGTCGGCGGTGACGTCTGGGCGCGTCTGGGCTCGAAGTGGATTCGGGTCTACGAGTGGGTCGATCTCCTCGCGCCGAACCGCGCGCTCGACCCAGCCGAGGTCGGCCGGCTCCTTGCCGCGATCCACATGGTGGAGTTCGAGGGGGCCCGGCCGGAGGACCCGTGGTACACCGACGCGGTCGGAGCAGCCGCGTGGGATGAGCTCATCCAGGACCTGGCGGATGGCGGTGCGCCGTTCGCAGCCGACGTTGCCGCGATGCGCAGCGAGCTTGTTGCCCTCGAGTCGCTGCTCGAGCCTGCATCGAGCGTGCGGACATGCCACCGCGACCTCTGGGCAGACAACGTCCGCCGCACGTCCGCCGGCGGCCTGTGCGTGATCGACTGGGAGAACTGCGGCCTCGCGGCTCCGGGGCAGGAGCTCGCGGTCGTTCTCTTCGAGTTCGGGTCGAGCGACGAGGACCGGACGCGCGAGCTCTTCTGCGAGTACCGCCGTTGCGGCGGGCCTGGGCGTGTCCGCAGGCGCGGGGACTTTTCGATGGCGATCGCTCAGCTCGGCCACATCACCGAGCTGTCGTGCCGCAGCTGGCTCGACCCGGCGGCGCCGGACGCGGAGCGCGACCGCCAGGCTGCACGGTTCCGAGAGAGCGCGGAGGATCCGCTGACCGTCGAGCGGATCGATCAGATGCTCGACGCGGTGGGTGGCGAGTAACCCACCCGGGTTAGCCTGTCCCCGACGTGGTCGACCTGAACCCCGGATCAGACATCGAGCCAGGGCCGTTCATCCAGACGGTCAGCGGGCGCAGGATCAACCCGTTCGCGGCAGAGATCGACCAGATCGACCCGGACGACATCGCCCGAGCCCTATCGAATCAGTGCCGGTTCGGCGGCCATTGCCGCGTCTTCTACTCGGTCGCCCAGCACGCCTGTGTGGTGTCGGATCTCATCGGCGAGGGCGGCTCAGACGAGGACGCGCTGTGGGGCCTCTTGCACGATGCATCGGAGGCCTACCTGGTGGATCTGCCGCACCCGCTCAAGCACCGGAGTGCGCTCGGCGCCGTCTACCGGCCGGCCGAGCAGCTGCTCCAGTCGGTCATCTGCCGTCGCTTCGGCCTTCCGCCGGACCCGCCACCGGGGCTGAAGTCGATCGACCGGCGCGTTCTCGCCACCGAGCGGAGGGCCTTCTCCGCACACGCGTGGCATTGGCCGGAGCTGGACGGCGCCGAGCCGCTCGATATCGAGATCGAGCCGTGGCTCCCGGACCGGGCTGCCGACGGGTTCCGGTCACGCTTCGAGCGCCTCCATGGCTCGCGCTAGCCGACGAGCTCCTTGAACCCGGGCTCGTCGCGGATCGGATCGAAGTCGGAGTCGTCGGCGGCGAACGACCGGAGCCGCTCCGCCCGGTCGATCGCGACCCTGAGGTGCTCGATCGCGTCGGCCTTGCGCCCGGCCAGGCTCTCGCAACAGGCGACGTTGTACGCCAGCTCGGTGTACTCGGGATGAGCGTCGATCAGCTTGCGGCCGCGGTCGGCGGCCTCGGCGTACTTGCCGGACTCGTAGAGCGGGTTGACCGGCGCCCAGAGCTCCCAGCCAGACGGCTCGTACGCCTTCCCCGGCGTCGCGCCGAGGGCGACGACCGTTGTCCCCGGCTCCTCGGCGAACGCAGTCCGCTTCACGCCGGGCCGGGCGAGTACGAACGTGCCCGCGGGCGCGTCCACCCGTTCGCCGTCGAGCTCGAACGTCGCCCGGCCCTGATGGACAAGGTAGAGCTCCTCGCTCTCGTCGTCCTCCTCGTCATGCTCGTTGATGATCCGGTCGCCGGCGTTCTGCCCTGTGAAGGTGTTGACGCCGAACGACGTGATGCCGAAGTGGTGGCGCACCGGCCGCCAGGGACAGCGGCCGTCGGTGACCTCGTCGATCTCGCCAAGGTGCGCGACGCGGTACTCGCTCATAGGGCCTCCCTGAAGGTGGTTGATCGGGAAGAGTAGGCCGAAGAGCGTGCCGCGCACCGGGTCAGTAGGATCCGCCGTCATGGACACGCGAGACGCCGCCTGTAGCTGCGGCCAGCTTCGGCTGGAGGCGGCGGGCGACCCGGTCCGGATCTCCGTCTGCCACTGCCTCGCCTGCCAGCGCCGCACCGGAAGCGCGTTCGGGTTCCAGGCGCGATTTCCGTCGAATCAGGTGCGTGTGTCAGGCCGCTTCACCGAGCACGTACGCCTGTCCGACGACGACGGCGAGGAGCGCAGGTTTCGCTTCTGCCCCGACTGCGGCGCCACGGTGTTCTACACGACGGCGGATGCGCCGGACCTGATCGCCGTCCCGGTCGGCGCCTTCGCCGATCCGTCGTTCCCGCCGCCGACGATCGCCGTCTACGCGTCGCGCCGGCACCGGTGGGTCGGCCTGCCTGACTCGATCGAATGGGACGATGTCTGGGCGGCGGTGCTGCCGCTCTACAAGTCGGGTCAGTACGAGGCGGCCGCGGATCAAGGGCGCGAGCTGATCGACGCCCATCCGGAGTACGCCGAGCTCGCGTACAACGTCGCCTGTTGCGAGAGCCTCGCCGGGCGAACCGACGACGCGATCGAGCACCTGCGGCGCGCGATCGACCGATCGGAGCGTTTGCGCCTCCGGGCGTCCAGCGACTCCGATTTCGATCCGATCCGGGACGTGCGCGCGTTCCGCGAGCTCGTGGGATAGCGGCGCGGCGCTCATGCCCGGCTTCACGCGCAACGGCGTGCGGCTTTACTGGGCGGAGGCCGGCACCGGCGACGGGTTCCCGTGGTGCTCCACACGGGCGGCGCCGGCGCGGGCTCGATGTGGGGCGACGATCTGGAGCCGCTCGCCCGATTCAGGCTGCTGCTCGTCGATCACCGTGGGCGTGGCGGCAGCGACCGGCCGACGACCCTCTCTGCCCACAGGATCGAGCAGTACGTGGCCGACGCCCGCGCCCTCGCCGATGTCGCCGGCCTTGACCGCTACGCGTTCGTGCGCTACTCGTTCGGCGGCGGTGTTCGCCTGCGGCTGGCGGCGCGCGATCGGCGCGTGCGCGGGCTCGTCGCGCTCGGGACGGGCTATGAGCCGCCCGGTGCGGATGCCTCCGATTCCGTGTACGACGAGCCGGTGCAGACCGGGATGGCGGCGTTCGTAGAGATGGTCGAGCGCGAGGAGGGGATCGTGTTGCCGGAGGCGCTGCGGTCGGAATTCCTCGACACGGACGCAGAGCAGTTCCGGCTGACGCTGGCGGCCTGCCCCGATCCATGGGAGGAGCTGGCGTCGATCTCGGCCCCGGTGCTGCTGATCGCGGGCGCCGAGGAGGATCCCGACCGCGCGCAGAACGAGATGGCGGCGCGGCTCCCCGACGGGCGCAGCGTTTACCTGGCGGGATGCGGGCATGTGGGCGCCTTTTTACGGGCGGGCGAGGTGGCGGCGGCCGCGCTGCCGCGGCTCGAGCGCGCCTCTAGGGCGAGAACGACCAGTTGACGAGCACGCCGTCCGGATGCTCGCGCACGCCGCCGGCCGCGGCGTAGGCGCGCAGGGCGGCCGGGTTGCGGTCGTCCGTCAGCACCCACATGCCGTAGCAGCCGCGTTCGCGGGCGAGATCCGCCGGCTCGCGCACGAGCGCCCGCCCGACGCCGCGGTTACGCGCGGCCGCGGCGACGGCCAGCTCGTACAGGAACATCTCCGTCCCCTTGTCCGGATGCGTCATCTCGACGCCGGTCACGAATCCGACGACGGAGTCCTGCTCGACTGCCAGGAGGAGGTGGTGGCCCTCGTCTCGGATGAACCGCTCGACGGCATCCGCCCGGAGCTCCCGGTCGAAGAGGTGCGCGGCCCGAGGGACGTCAACCGCAGACCCCGCCGAGACGATCTCCATCATCGTGACGATACGCCAGCGCCCGCGATCGACTCTAGGAGGTCGGCGACCTCGCCAACCGGTATGCGAGTGTCGATCTCCACAGTCGCTCCGGCCCGCAGGAGCGGCTCGACCGTCCGCAGGTTACGCAGTATCTCAGCCTGCTCCGCCGTGGTCTTGCCGTACAGGTTCGTGCCGCGGGATGCGATGCGTTCCAGGATCACTTCCTCCGGAGCGCTCAGGAGCACGACGGCGTCGAACCGGGGGTAGAACCTCACCTGGTTGGCGACACATCCGGAGACGAACAGGGTGCCGTCGGCGTGCCCGATCAGCAAGGCGTCCATCCGGTCCTCGCGCCACAGCCGCTCGGTCGCGCCGTCGCCGGTGGGCACGTCCTTCGTCCACCCGCCGTAGTCCGTGTCGACCACCCGGTGGCCCCGCAGTCCAAGCTCGGAGAGCACCGAGGACTTTCCGGTGCCCGACATCCCCGTTACGAGAACGACCGTCACGGTCGCAGCGTACGCCTGCCGGCCGCGATCCGATGAGCAGCCGGCCGCCGGTGCCCCGATAGTGTCCGAGCATGTCTGTCGACCTGTTCGCCGGTGTTCCCGTCCGCGACTACGACGACGCGTCTGTGTGGTACGAGCGCCTCCTCGGCTCGGCGCCGACCTTCCTTCCGCACGCCACGGAGGCCGTGTGGGAGCTCGCCGAGCGCCGCTTCCTCTACATCGTCGAGCGGCCGGAACACGCGGGCCATGCGATGCACACGCTCTTTGTCGACGACCTCGATGCGAGGGTCGCCGACATCGCCGCCAGGGGAATCGAGCCCGCTCAGCGCGAGACGTATTCGAACGGCGTCCGGAAGGTGACCTACCGGGACCCCGACGGGAACGAGATCGGCCTCGGCGGCGCTCCGCTCATGCCGTAGGGACGCACCGACAGCCACTGCGATAGGAGGCTTCTACGTGCTCCGGGGAGACCTCGCGTTGGTTCGTCCCGGGCAGCGGCACTCGCCCCTGGAATCCGGGCGATCAACCGGCTGCCTACCTGACGCCGATTTCGCCCGGCGGCTTCGAGCATCACCTGCGCAAGCCCGCGGTCGGGCTTCAGCGGGTGCGATCAGAAGAGGATGCCGCTGCACTGCGCACACGGCTCGGCCAGACGCACGACACCACTGTGGTCGGGCCACCGCCGCAGCGCTGAGCCGGCGAGTCCTCCGTCAGAGGCTCAGCGCCGCTCGATGAGCTCGATCCGGTAGTCATCCGGGTCGCGCACGAAGCAGAGCCGGGAGCCGCCCTGGCTGACCGTGTACGGCGGCCGCTCGGGCTCGATGCCCTGGCCCTTCAGCGCCTCGAGCGTGCCGTCGAGGTCCTCGACGCCGATGGCGATGTGGCCGTACGCGGTCCCCATCTCGTACGCGCGGCCGTCGTGGTTGTACGTCAGCTCGAGGACGTTGTCACTCCCGGGAAGGCTGAAGAAGTAGTTGGTGGCCTCCTTCTCGCCGTTCCGAACGATGTCCATCTCGCGGCTGAACGTGAAGCCAAGCGCCTCGTAGAACTTGCGGCTGCGGTCGGGATCGGTGATCCGGACCATCGTGTGCAGGTAGGTCGTCATGCCGGCCATTCTAGGCCGGGGGGCGCAGGCCCGGCCTACCAGTCGGACAGGACGTTGTCCTCAGCGGAGCCGGCCTCGATTGCCGTCTCGAAGGCGGAGAGCTCCTCGGACGCGATGGGGTAGGTGTGCTCCACGGCCGGGTACGTCCGCCCTCGCACCTCGGCCGCATACGCGCTCACGCCCTCGCGCATGGCGTCGCCGATGTGGGCGAACTGCTTCACGAAGCGGGGCAGGAAGCCGTCGCCGCTTCGCATGTCGAGGAGGTCGTGGAGCACGAGCACCTGGCCGTCCGTGCCCGCGCCCGAGCCGATGCCGATCGTCGGGATCGTGAGCCGGCGCGAGATCGCCGCCGCCACCGGCTCTGGTACGCACTCGAGCACGATCGCGAAGCAGCCGGCCGCCTCGAGCGCGAGGGCGTCGTCGCACAGCCGCTTGGCGTGGTGCCACGAGCGCCCCTGGGCCTTGTGGCCGCCGAGCATCGTCGCCGTCTGCGGCGTCAGGCCGATGTGGCCCATCACCGGGATCCCCGCGCCGACGATCGCGGCGGCGCGCCGGATCGACTGGCCGGCACCCTCGAGCTTCACGACCGCCGCGCCGGCGTCCTTGACGAACCGGCCGGCGTTTCGGACCGCGTCCTCATCGGACACCTGGTAGGACATGAACGGCAGGTCGCCGATGACGAGCGCCCGCTCGCAACCGCGGCTCACGGCGCGCGTCAGCACAAGGAGCTCCTCCATGGTCGCGCCGACCGTCGACACGGGGTCGTGGCCGAGCACGGTGTTCGCAGCCGAGTCGCCCACCAGCACGAGGTCGACGCCGGCCGCGTCGACGATGCGGGCGGAGGGGTGGTCATAGGCCGTCACCATCACGATGGGCGTGCCGGCGAGCTTCAGCTCGCGCAGGTGCGGCAGGGTGACCTTGGTCATCGACCTTCGAGCGGGATGTTATCTATGAGACGGGTGGCGCCGAACCGGGCGGCGCCGATCACGAGCGCGCCGGGCCGCGGATCGACCTCGTCGAACGTGTCCGGGTCGACGGTGACCAGGTAGTCGAGGTCGCCCTCGACCAGCCCAGGGTCTCGGGCCAGGAGGGCGCGGTAAAGCGAGGGCGCCCGCTCGCGCTCGTCGGCCGACAGGTAGACGTTGCGGGAGGAAACGGCGAGGCCGTCCGGCTCGCGTACCGTGGCGACGGCGCGGATGTCGACGCCGAGGTCGAGGTCTCGGACCAGGCGGCGCACCACCGCGAGCTGCTGCGCGTCCTTCTGCCCGAAGTAGGCGACGTCGGGTTGGAGCCGGTTGAAGAGCTTCAGCACGACCGTGGCGACGCCCTCGAAGTGTCCGGGTCTGGCCGCGCCCTCCCACCGCGCCGCGAGCGAGCCGACCGACACCGTCGTCTCGAAGCCGTCGGGGTACATCTCGGCGGCGGTCGGGGCGAAGACCACGTCGACGCCCTCCTCGGCGGCGACTGCCCGGTCGGCCGCCTCGTCGCGCGGGTAGCGGGAGAAGTCCTCGCCGGGCCCGAACTGGGTCGGGTTGACGAAGAGGCTCATCACCACCCGGTCGCACTCCGTTCGCGCCCGGCGGAGGAGCGCCCGATGGCCGGCGTGGAGCGCGCCCATCGTCGGGACGAGCCCGACCGTCACAGCAGGTTGCGGACGGCCGCCGCCGACTCCGGGTCGACCAGGGGGAGTGTGGCGCGGCCGAGGGTCCGGTAGAGCGGCGTCAGGTCCGGCCCGATCGCGTCGAGATGCGCGGTCACCGTCGTGGCGTCA
>DASQXS010000128.1:0-3079 GCA_035639615.1 Gaiellales bacterium
GCGAGCGCGCGCTCGACGTCGGCCTTCACGACCCGCCCATCGGGGCCGCTGCCCTTCCCGGCCAGAGATCGGAGGTCGAAGCCGGCCGCGTCGGCGATCCGGCGGGCGATCGGGCTCACCCGCAGTACCTCGGTCCTGCCGTTGCCGGTGGGCGCGGCCGGCTCGGCGGCCGGCGCCGCGGCCTGCGCGGGCTCGGCCGCTGCGGGGGCGGGGGCTTCGGATGCACTGTTTGTGTCTGACCCCGTTTCTGCATCCGGGACCGGCTCGCCCTCCTCGCCGACGATGGCGATCGGCGCGCCCAGGGCAGCGGTCTCGCCGTCGTCCACCAGGATGCGGAGGACTGTACCGTCCTCGTAGGCCTGGAACTCCATCGTCGCCTTGTCGGTCTCGATCTCGGCGATGACGTCCCCCTCGCGGAAGCTCTCGCCCTCGCGCTTGAGCCAGCGGCCGATGGTGCCCTGCTCCATCGTGTCCGACAGGCGCGGCATCGTCAGCTCCTCGGCCACGATCCTCCTCTCACAGGCCGCACTCTCGCAGGAGCGAGCGCGCCGCGGCCTCGATCTTCGACTCCAGTGGGAGCGCCGCCAGCTCGAGCGGCTTCGAATACGGCATCGGCACCTCGGCCGATCCGACCCGCTCGACCGGCGCGTCTAGGTCGTCGAAGCAGGCCCGCTGGAGCCTCGCGGCGAGCTCGGCGCCCACACCGAACGTCGACCAGCCCTCCTCGGCCACGAGCACGCGGTTCGTCTTCCGTACGGACTCCGCGACCGTATCGACGTCGAGCGGCCGGAGGGAGCGCAGGTCGACGACCTCGACCGAAAGGCCGTCCTGGGCCAGGCGGTCCGCGACGCGCAGCGACCGCTGGACGGCGTATGAGTGGGCGACGATGGTGAGGTCCGAGCCCTCGCGGACGACCGCCGCCTGCCCGAACGGCACGGTGAAGTCGCCGTTCTCGGGCACGGTCCCGGTCACGTTGTACATGACCAGGTTCTCGCAGAAGAGCACCGGGTCGTCGTCGCGGATGGCCGTCTTCAGCATGCCGTAGGCGTCCGCCACCGAGGCCGGCGCCACAACCTTCAGCCCGGGGCAGCCGGCGAACCACGCCTCCAGGCTCTGCGAGTGCTGGGCGGTGAGCTGGGCACCCGCGCCGCCAGGCGTTCGGATCACCATCGGCACCCCGACCGTCCCGCCGAACATGTACTGGATCTTGGCCGCGTGGTTCACCACCTGGTCCATGGCCACGAGGATGAAGTTGATGGTCATGATCTCGACCACGGGCCTGAGGCCCATCATCGCGGCGCCGATTCCCGCGCCGACGAACCCCTCCTCCGAGATCGGGGTCTCACGCACCCGGCGGGCGCCGTACTTCTGCCACAGCCCGGCCGTCACCTTGTAGGAGCCCTCGAAGCGGCCGATCTCCTCGCCCATCAAGAAGACGTCGGGGTCGCGCTCGAGCTCCTCGTCGAGCGCGCGCCGCAGCGCCTCGCGGTAGGTCACGTCTGCCACTCTGGCTCCTCGCCGCGCTCGCCGAAGGGAGCGCCCGTCGCCATGCGGCCGAACTGCTCCGTCCACGCCCTATCACCGTAGAGGTGGTCGTAGAGGCTCTCCCGTTCCGGGAACGAGGCCGAGAGCGCGTCGGTGATCGCGCCCTTCACCTCCTCGGCGACCTCCTCCCACACGCCCTCGAGGTCGGCGGCGGTGGCGATCCCACGTTCGCCGAGGAGCAGGCCGTAGCGCGTGATCGGGTCACGCTCGCGCCAAGACTGCACCTCCTCGGGAGTGCGGTAGACCTTGCCGGCGTCGGCGACGGAGTGGCCGCGGTAGCGGTACGTCACGGTCTCGAGCAAGGCCGGCCGGCGCTGATCGCGGGCCTGGGCCAGAAGCCGCGCCGCCGCCTCGCGCACCGCCAGGACGTCGTTCCCGTCGACGCGCTCGCCGTGCATCCGGTAACCGGCGGCGCGCTTGTGGAGCTCCGGCTCGGCGTTCGACTGCTCCACCGACGTCCCCATGCCGTACTGGTTGTTGATGGCCTGGAAGACGATCGGCACCTTCCACACGGCCGCCAGGTTGAGCGCCTCGTGGAACGCGCCCGTGGCGACCGCCCCGTCACCGAACTGGCAGAGGACGGCGTGCGGGAGCTCGCGGTACTCGAAGGCGAGCGCCGCGCCGACGGCGATGGGGAGGTGCGCGCCAACGATGCCCCAGCCGCCGAAGAACCGGCGCTCCACGTCGAGGAGGTGCATCGACCCGCCGCGCCCGTGCGCGACCCCGGTCTCCTTGCCGAAGAGCTCCGCCATGACGGCCGCGGTCGGGCTGCCCACGGCGAGCGCGGTCGCGTGATCCCGGTAGGAGGCGAAGAGCGCGTCTCCCTCTTCGAGCGCGTCGATCGCCCCCACGGAGGCGCCCTCCTCACCGATGGCCAGGTGGCAGTACCCGCCGATCCGGGCCCGCGTGTACTGCTCCTCGGTGCGCTCCTCGAACCGGCGGATGAGGGCCATCTGGCGGAACAGGCGAAGCGCGTGGTCGCGATCGTCGAGGACGGGTGTCTCGGTCTCGGCCGGCCTGGCCATACCGTGCGAACTGTATCCGCTCGTCCGGTACCCTCCCTGCGTGGCCACGCCCGTGACCGTCCCCAGCCTCGGCGAGGAGACGACCTCGGCGATCCTCATCAGGTTCCTGGTCGAGCCGGGCGCCGAGGTCCACCGCGGCGACCCCCTGTACGAGCTCGACACCGACAAGGTGACGCAGGAGGTCGAGGCCGAGGCGGACGGCGTGCTCCTCGAGGTGACAGGGCAGCCGGGGCAGGAGTATCCGGTCGGCGAGACGATCGCCTGGATCGGGGACGAGGGCGAGGCAGCGCCCGGCACATGAGCGGCGAGGCGCTGCGGACGACGTTCGACTCTGCGGCCGACATCTATGACCGCGCCCGGCCCGAGTACCCCGAAGCGCTCTTCGACGAGCTGATGCGGCTGAGCGGCCTCGCCGCCGGTGACCGGGTGCTGGAGGTCGGCTGCGGCACGGGGATCGCGACCCGGCCGCTGGTCGACCGCGGCCTGCGCGTGACATGCGTCGAGCTGGG
>DASQXS010000129.1:0-43168 GCA_035639615.1 Gaiellales bacterium
CCTCTACCGGGTCGTGAGCGTGAAGCGAGCCGGGAAGACGTTCGTGGCCGTGGACGGCGGCATGGGCGACAACCTCGAGGTGTCGCTCTACGGCCAGCGCTTCGAGGCGGCGCTCGTCGGCCCGGTCGGAGCGCGGCCCGACGAGGTGTGCGACGTCGTCGGCCACCACTGCGAGTCGGGCGACCGGCTGGTCGCCGACGCCGTGCTGCCGCGCCCGGAGGTGGGGGATCTGCTCGCGGTGCCGGTCACCGGCGCGTACACCTACTCGCTCTCGAACAACTACAACGGCTCCTGCCGGCCGCCGGTCGTCTTCGTGCGCGACGGGCGCCACCGCCCGGTCGTCCGCCGGGAGACGCTGGACGACCTGATCCGCCGCGATCTGGAGTGGGAATGACGGCACGGGTGCCCCGGAAGGCGTACGAGTCCGAGCTCGAGCGGCTCCAGGTCGAGCTGGCGCGCATGCAGAACTGGGTGCGCGCGGAAGGCGCGCGGATCGTCGTCCTCTTCGAGGGCCGCGACGCAGCCGGCAAGGGCGGCTGCATCGCCCGCATCATGGCGCCGCTCAACCCGCGCTACGCGAGGATCGCCGCGCTCCCGGCGCCATCCGAGCGCGAGCAGACGCTGTGGTACTTCCAGCGGTACGTCGCGCATCTGCCCGCCGCGGGCGAGATCGTGCTCTTCGACCGCAGCTGGTACAACCGGGCTGGGGTCGAGCGCGTGCTCGGCTTCTGCACGCCCGAGCAGTACCAGCTCTTCCTGCGCCAGTGCCCGGAGTTCGAGCGGATGCTGATCGACGACGGCATCCTGCTCACGAAATACTGGTTCTCGGTGTCGGACGAGGAGCAGCTGAAGCGGTTCCGCGACCGCATCGAGGACGAGACGAAGCGGTGGAAGCTCACGCCGATGGATCTGGAGTCCCGCAGGCGATACGTCGACTACTCACGCGCGAAGGACGAGATGTTCGTCCACACCGACCTGCCCGAGTCGCCGTGGTTCGTCGTCCCCTCCGACGACAAGCGCCGGGCGCGGCTGAACTGCATCGCCCACCTCCTCGGCCGGATCCCATATGAGGACCGGACTCCGCCGCCGGTGCGGCTCCCGATGCGTCAGGCCGACGACGGGTACCAGCGGCCGGATGCGGATCTCCAGCGCTATGTGCCCGACCACGCCGCCGGGCTTGTGCACGAGGGGCGATGAGCGCCGGGCCGCGCGACGTCCCCTTCGCAGACCGCCGCGACGCCGGAGGGAAGCTGGCAGACCGGCTCTCGACCGAGCGGCTCTCCGACGGGGTGGTCGTCGGGCTCGCCCGCGGCGGTGTGGTGGTGGCGGCCGAGGTCGCCCGCTCGCTCGGCCTCGCGCTCGACGCGCTGGCCGTGCGGAAGGTGGGCCATCCGCTGCAGCCCGAGCTGGCGATCGGGGCCGTCGCGCCGGGCGGCGTCTACGTCCGCGACCAGCTCGACCTGGTGCCGGCCGACGTGAGCCGGGCCGTGGCCCTGACCGAGGACGAGGCGCGCGCGCTCGATCGCCGCCTGCACGAACTCCGTCCCGCGGTCGACGTCTCCGGCCGGCCGTGCATCCTCGTCGACGACGGCCTCGCCACGGGCGCGACGATGATCGCGGCGGCGCGGTGGGCGCGCAGGGCCGGTGCGGCGCGCGTCATCGTCGCCGTCCCGGTGGGCTCGCCGCAGGCGGTCGAGACGCTCCGGGCAGAGGCCGACGACGTGATCTGCCTGGCGGCGCCGGCGCTGCTCTTCGCCGTCGGCGAGTGGTACGTCGATTTCGACCAGGTGCCGGACGAGGAGGTCGACCGCATCCTGGCCGGCGCCGTCTCCGTTGCCGAGCGGGAGGCCGAGATCGACTCCGGCACCGCGACGGTCGACGGGGACCTCAGCGTCCCCGCCGCGGCCCGCGGCATCGTGGTGTTCGCCCACGGGAGCGGCAGCAGCCGGCGGAGCCCGCGAAACCGGCTCGTGGCCGGGCGGCTGCACGGCGCCGGCCTGGCGACGCTGCTGTTCGACCTCCTTACCCCGGCGGAGGCGGCCGACCGCGCCCACGTGTTCGACATCCCGCTTCTCGCCGAGCGGCTGGCGGGAGCCACCGCATGGGTCGGGCGGGCGCCGGAGGCGGCCGGCCTTCCGGTCGGCTACTTCGGGGCGAGCACCGGCGGGGCGGCCGCGCTGTGGGCGGCGGCCGACGCGCCCGAGATCGCCGCGATCGTCTCGCGCGGCGGCCGGCCCGACCTGGCGGCGGGTAGGCTCGAGCGGGTCCGCGCGCCCACGCTCCTCGTCGTCGGCGGCGAGGACACCCAGGTGCTCGCGCTCAACCGCGAGGCGCGTGCGGCGATGCGGTGCGAGTCCGAGCTGGTGGTCGTCCCGGGCGCGAGCCACCTCTTCGAGGAGCCGGGCGCGCTCGAGCAGGTCGCGGACCACGCCGCCGCGTGGTTCGCGCGGCACCTCAGACCGGCGACTCCAGGAGCGCCTTGAGCCGGCGGTAATCGCGGCCCACCCGCCGCCGCACCACGAGCCGGAGAAGCGGCTGCCAGACCCGGTAGAAGCCGCGGGGGTCGCTCTCGATCACCTCGGTGACCCGGCACCCGCGCGCGCCGGCCGGCTCGACCCGGCGCGTCACCGTGATCGGGAACGAGGAGCCCTCCCGTGAAGCGATCGTCACCAGGCGGCCGGGCTCGTGCGCGACCACCTCGAAGCTGGTTCGGATCTCCTTCCCCAGGAAGCGCGCGACCTGCCGGTAGGTCGATCCGACCCGGACCGGCGGCGGCGACGTCCAGGTGCATGAGCGCATGCCGGCGAGCCAGCGGGGGTTGTTCTCGACCTCGTCCAGGAAGGCGAAGACCTCGCCGGCCGCCCGCTCGATCCTCGTCTCGACGACGACGGGCCTCACGGCCGCTCCACCGGATACGGGGCCGGCGCGGCGCCGCTGGCGACGGCGTCGAGCCGCGCGAGGAACCGGCCCCAGCCCTCGTCATGGAGCGGGCGAAGCTCGCCCGGAAGGCGGTCGTGGGTCAGGCGTAGGCGCGTGCCGCCCGGATCCTCGGCGAGCTCGACCACGACGCGAGAGGAGCCCGGGGGCAGGTTCCACGAGGGATCGGTCCAGCCCCAGCTGACGACGAGCCGGGCCGGCGGTGACACCTCGACGTATTCGCCCTCGCAGAACTCGCCCGGCTGCACCTCGAACCGAAACCGGCCTCCCGGACGGGGGTCGAGACCCGCGGCGATTCCCAGCCAGCGGACGAGCCGGGTCGGGTCGACGAAATACCCGAACACCTCTTCCCGGGAAGCGGGCAGGAGGAGCTCGTGGACGACGCGGCCGTCGCCGGTGATCACGGTCGTCCGCCGACGTCGGTGGCGAGCAGGCGCAGCCGCTCCGTCCAGAACTCGTCGAGGACGGCGCGCAGCTCCGCCAGCATCTCCGCCCGGGCGCGATAGAGCCGGCGGGTGCCGGCGGCGCGCACGTCGATCAGGCCGGCCTCGCGGAGGACCCGCAGATGCTGCGACGTCGCGGGACGCGTCCAGCCGCAGGCCTCGGCCAGCTCGCCCGAGCCCCGCTCGCGGTCGGAGACGAGCTCGAGGACGCGCCGCCGGCCCGGGTGGGCCAGGGCCCGCAGCGCAGCTTCACTGTCGAGTGCGGCGGCTCCCTCCACGCGCCCACGATGACAGAATTTAAGCATTTACGCAAATTCGACGGGTCGGGTGAGAGAATCCCAGCCCGTGCCCCGCTATCACGCACCCGGCCGGGTCAACCTGATCGGCGAGCACACGGACTATGCGGGCGGGCTGGTGCTGCCGGTCGCCATCGACCGGGGCGTGACCGTCGACTGCGTGCCGGCGGAGCGCATCAGGCTCACGTCCGAGACCGAGCCGGGCCGGGTCGACGTCGCCGCCGACGGGACCGGTGCGGCCGACGGCTTCGGGCGCTACGTCGCGGCCGTCGCGGCCGAGCTCGCCGCGCTGGGCCGGCCGCCGGTCGGGATCGCCGGCGCCGTCTCGGCCGACCTGCCGTCCGGGGCGGGCCTCGCGTCCTCCGCCGCCCTCGAGGTCGCCGTGGCGCTCGCTCTGTGCGACACCGCCGGATTCGAGCCGGATCGCGTCGACATCGTGCGCGCGTGCTGCCGGGCGGAGCAGCGGGCCGTCGGCGTGCCCTGCGGGCCGATGGACCAGGCCGCGTCGCTGCTCGGGGCGGCCGGTCACGCCGTCTTCCTCGACTGCGGGTCGCTGGAGCACCGGCTCGTACCGCTCCCCGCCGATGCCGTGCTCATCGTCGCCGACTCGGGCGTCCGCCGGGAGCTGGCCGGCACCGGCTATGCGGAGCGGCGCGCCGAGGTCGAGCGCGCCCTCGCCGGCGCGACCGACGACGTCTCGCGCCGGCGCCTGCGACACGTGCAGTCCGAGAACGAGCGCGTCCGGCAGGCGGTGGCCGCCCTCGAGCGCGGCGACGTCGCCGCGCTCGGCCCCATCCTCGCCGCCGGCCACGCCAGCCTCCGCGGCGACTTCGAGGTCTCGACGCCGGAGCTCGACCTCCTTGTCGAGCTGGCGCGCGGCGCCGGCGCCTGGGCGGCGCGCATGACCGGCGGAGGGTTCGGGGGCGCCATCGTCGCCCTGGCGTCGGAGAACGTCGCAGAGCGTGCCGCAGTCGCCGTGGCTGCCGGCTACCGAGAAGCCACCGGCCGGATCGCCGAGCCGATGGTCGCCCGGGCGGCGGACGGCGCCCGAAGGCTCGTGTAGCCCGGCACAAACCCGCCTCCAATTCGGCACGGAATGCGGGAATACGGGCACCCACGACCGCGTTAGAACATTCGGACTGGCCGCACAGGCGGATTTCTCCCCTCGGAACGGCGGTCCCGGGTCTACGTGATACCTCCGACGCCCCGTGCCCGGCCGGGCTTGCGGACGCCGGTGTGAGGGAAAGAAGGAAGACGGAATGAGTGTGATTCAGGAAACGCCGCTGCAGCAGCTTCTGGAGGAAGCAGAGGCCCGCGGCAGCGTACGCGCAGACGAGGTCGAGGCTGCGATCGCCGACCTCGATCTGAGCGAGGAGGACGAAGCGGAGCTGCGCCGCCGGCTCGAGGAGCTGGACGTGGAGGTCGTGGCGGTACGGACCACGGAGCAGTCCGAGGACATCGTCGAGGCGCCGCGAACGCGGCCCGAGGCCGGCTGGTACCAGGCGCCGACCACGAACAGCCTCGACCTGTATCTGGCCCAGATCGGCCGCACGCCGCTTCTGACAAAGCAGGAGGAGCAGCAGCTCGCTCAGCGGATCGAGCAGGGCGACGAGGCCGCCAAGCGGCACATGGTCGAGGCGAACCTGCGCCTGGTCGTCTCGATCGCCAAGAAGTACCGCGGCCACGGCGTGCCGTTCGTTGACCTGATCCAGGAGGGCACGCTCGGCCTGGTCCGGGCGGTCGAGAAGTTCGAGTGGCAGCGCGACCTCAAGTTCTCGACGTACGCCACGTGGTGGATCCGCCAGGCCGTCCAGCGGGCGGTGGCGAACCAGAGCCGAACGATCCGGCTGCCGGTGCACATCCATGACCGGACTCGCAAGGTCGACCGTGCCCGGCGCGAGGTCGAGGCCCGCCTGGGCCGCGTCGCCACCGTCGAGGAGGTGGCCGAGCGGGCGCAGCTCGACGTCGAGGACGTCGAGGCCGTCGAGCAGGTGCGGACGAGCACGGTGTCGATGCACCAGCCGGCCGCGATCGACGGCGACACGGAGCTGGGCGACCTGCTGCCCGACACCGAGGCGGAGCCGATCGAGGAGACCGTCGCCGTCACCCTGCGCACCGAGGCCCTCAAGGCCGCGCTGGAGCGGCTGGACGCCCGCACTCGGCGGGTGCTCGAGCTCCGCTACGGGCTGAACGGCGGCGAGCCGATGAACCTCGACGCGATCGGCCGCGACGTCGGCCTCACGAGCGAGCGCGTCCGCCAGCTCGAGGTGCAGGGCTTGGCCGAGCTCGGCCGCATGCCCGGCGTCGCGACCTTGCGCGACGCGGCCTGATTCAGCTCCCGGCCGCGCCCATTGGGCGCGGTCGGGGGTCGCCACCTCTGGGCTCGATCGACGGCTCCCCGGCCGCAACGGGCGCCTCCTCCTGGCCGCGGCTCACCGTCGGCTCGTACTTCGCCGCACGCACGAGGCGGTGAAACAACTGGACCCGGTCCCCGTGTTTCAAAAACGGCCTGAGTCGCGACCGTCTCGCGACGGTTCTGCGACGGTCAGCTCGTGCCGGATCGCATCCTCGAGCTCGTCCGGCAGGAACCCGTACGGCCCCTCGCCGCCCTGGTAGGCGATCCGGCCGTCGGCCCCGATCAGGTAGAGGCGGTCGGGCCAGCCGCCGTAGGCGCGGCCGACGCGGTCGTCGGGGCCGTCGACGACCATCGGGATGCTGGACGTAAGCCGCACCGCGCACGTCGCCGCGACCTCCGCGCGCTCGGCCGCGGATACCGGATCCCGAAGCGCGATCCCGTCCTCGCGGTTCTCCTCCAGCACCCACCCGTCCTCCGGATGCGCCTCCCTGATGTAGACGATCAGGAACGCGACCCGGTCGCCGTACCGGCGGTGCTGCTCCTCGAGGGCGCCCAACTGGCGCCGGAACGGCGGTCAGGTGTAGGAGCCGAAGACGAGCGCCACCGGGCGCTTGCCGAGATGCCGGCCCAGATCCACCTGAGATCCGGCGGGACCGAGCATCGGCAGCCGGAATGGCACCGCCGGGTCTCCAACCGCGACGGTTGGCGTCGAGAGGTCGGAGTAGAACGCTGACGCGTTGATGTCGGCAAGGCCGAGCGGCGAATCGGCCGGCGTCCGGGGCGCCTCCATCTCCGCACGGTACGCCGCCTCCGCGACCGGCGCAACCAATCGGAGTATCGTGGTGAAGGGGTGGTTTAGACTCCGGCCGCAGGGGGTAGTGCGGGCACGTCGGGCAGAGGGTAGGCCATCGGGGAGGACGATTGGCCAGCGTGAGGTTCGAGGACGTCGCCAAGGTGTATCCGGATGGCACCCGGGCGGTCTCGGACATGAACCTGGATGTCCGCGACGGCGAGTTCATGGTCTTCGTCGGTCCCTCCGGATGCGGCAAGACCACAGCGCTTCGGATGGTGGCCGGCCTCGAGTCGATCTCGGAGGGCGTCCTCTCGATCGGCGAGCAGGTCATGAACTACGTCCCCTCGCGCGACCGCGACATCGCCATGGTGTTCCAGAGCTACGCGCTCTACCCGCACCTCTCGGTCTACGAGAACATCGCGTTCGGGCTGCGCGTGCGGAAGATGTCGAAGGACGAGATCGACAAGCGCGTCCGCCAGGCGGCCGGGATCCTGGGCCTCGAGGAGTTCCTGCAACGAAAGCCGCGAGCCCTCTCGGGCGGCCAGCGGCAGCGCGTCGCCATGGGCCGGGCGATCGTCCGCGAGCCGGCTGCCTTCCTCATGGACGAGCCGCTCTCGAACCTCGACGCCAAGCTGCGTGTCCAGATGCGCGCCGAGATCAGCCGCCTGCAGCGCCAGCTTGGCGTGACCACGATCTACGTCACCCACGACCAGGTCGAGGCGATGACGATGGGCGACCGCGTGGCGGTCATGCGCAAGGGCCAGATGCAGCAGGTGGACGCGCCCCAGGTGCTCTACGACCATCCCGCGAACCTGTTCGTGGGCGGCTTCATCGGCAGCCCCGCGATGAACATGTTCCAGGCTACGGTGAAGGCCTCGGACGGTGGGCTCGCGGTCGCGGCCGGCTCGCAGCAGCTCGCCCTGGACGAGGGCACGGTCGCGGCGCGGCCCGCGCTTCGCCGCCACGTCGACCGCGAGGTGATCGTCGGTATCCGCCCCGAGGACATCCAGGACGCCGCGCTCGTGTCCGGCGCCCCCGACGATCGCCGCCTGCGCGGGCGGGTGCTCCTCACCGAGGCGCTGGGATCGGAGATCGTTGTGCATCTCTCGGTCGACGCGCCCCCCGCCTCCACCGAGGAGGTGCGCGAGCTGGCCCGCGACGCGGGCGACTTTCGGCTCGAGGCCGAGGGCGACGGCGGCCCGCACAGCGTGTTCGTGGGCCGGTTCGGCGCCAGGTCGCAGGTGAAGATGGGCGAGACGATCGAGGCGGCCGTCGACACGCGGTCAATGCACTTCTTCGATCCCTCCACGGGACTGGGCATCTACGAGACCACCGCAACGGAAGGAGCACCGTCGTGACCGTGCGCCAGCGAATGATCCTCTTCGGCCTCATCGTGGTGGCGATCGCCGCAGGCTGCGGGGGCGGCTCCAGCTCGACGACGGGCGGCGGTGGGGGCGGCTCGACGAGCTCGGTCTCGGGCTCGATCTCGTTCGTCGGCATCTGGACCGGGCCCGAGCAGAAGTCGTTCCAGGCCGTGATCGACGCCTTCAACCAGCAGTATCCGAACGTGGACGTGAAGTACACGTCCGCCGGCAACAACATCACGACCGTGCTCTCGACCGCGGTCCAGGGCGGGAACCCGCCCGACCTCGCCGACGTCGCCCAGCCGGGCTTCGTCAACGACCTGCAGAAGAAGGGCGCGCTCCAGCCGATCGAGTTCGCCCGCAGCGTCATCGAGCAGAACTTCGGCACGAGCGGGGCGCAGCTCGGCGAGATCGACGGCAAGCTCTACGGCCTCCTCTTCAAGGCCTCGAACAAATCGACCATCTGGTACAACGTGTCGGCGTTCCAGAACGCCGGCGTCCAGCCGGCGAAGACCTGGCCGGAGCTCTTGCAGGACGCGAAGACGATTCACGCCTCCGGCCTCCCGGCCTACTCGATCGGCGGCTCCGAGGGCTGGACGCTCACCGACCTCTTCGAGAACATCTACCTGCGCCAGGCCGGCCCGGACATGTACGACAAGCTCTCGAAGCACGAGATCAAGTGGACCGACCCGTCCGTGATCGCGGCCCTGAAGACGATGGGCCAGGTCCTGAGCGACACGAGCAACATCGCCGGCGGCACGTCCGGCGCCCTTCAGACCGACTTCGCCACGTCCGTGAACAACGTGCTCACTCCGAGCAATCCCAAGGCGGCCATGGTCATGGAGGGCGACTTCGTCCCCGGCACGGCCACGACCGGAGCCAAGGCCGGCACGGACTACAACGTCTTCCCGTTCCCCTCGATCAACGGCTCGCCATCCGTGACCGAGGTGGCCGGCGACGAGATCATCATGTTCAAGGACAGCCCGGCGGCCGAGGCGTTCCTGAAGTACCTGGCGACGCCGCAGGCGGCCGAGGTCTGGATCAAGCGGGGCGGGTTCGGCACGCTCAACAAGAAGGTGCCGCTCTCGGACTACACCGACCCGATCTCGCACACGGTCCAACAGGCGCTGGCAACCTCGACCGCGTCTCGGTTCGACCTCTCCGACCTGCAGCCCGCCGCGTTCGGCGCGACCGTGGGCCAGGGGGAGTTCAAGATCTTCCAGGACTTCCTCAAGAGCCCGAGCAACGTGACCGGGATCGCCCAGGAGCTCGAGTCCGCCGCGGCCAAGGCGTACAAGTAACGCCGGCATGAGCGGCGCGACCGTCACCGCGGAGCCGCCACCCCGGGCGGCTCCGCCCGTGGCCCAGCCGGGGCCGCTGCGCCGCCACGCGGTGACGGCGATCTTCCTGGCGCCCGCGGTGGTCATGTTGGGCGTGTGGATCGTCTACCCGACGATCTACACGATCGCCCGCAGCTTCTTCGGCCAGTCCGGCTGGAGCGACTTCGTCGGCATCGACAACTACCGGACGCTCTTCACGACCGACACGCTGCGGACCGCGATCAAGAACAACGCCATCTGGGTGGCGGTCGTGCCCGCCCTCGTCACCTCGATCGGGCTCGTCTTCGCCGTCCTGATCGAGCGGATCCGGTGGTCGGTCGCCTTCCGGCTCGCCGTCTTCATGCCCATGGCGATCTCGCTCTTCGCCGCGGGCGTGATCTGGCGGCTGATGGACCAGCAGGACCCGAGTCTCGGCGCCGTCAACGCCACGATCGCCTCCGTCAAGGATGCGATCAACCCGCCCGGCGTGCTCTCGACGGCGGCGCCGTCCACGAACGCCCTGACCGGCAGCCCGCAGAAGACGGGCCTCCAGCTGAAGGCGGCCGTCCACCCCGGAGGCGTGGCGCTCCTCGGCGTGACGGCCATCAACGTGCTCGACATCCCCAAGGACGCCAAGCAGGCGGTGAAGCCGCAGCCGGTGTCGAACGGCATCGACGGCGTCGTCTGGCGCGACTTCAAGCCCGGAGGCGGAAAGCCGGGCGTCGTCGAGACGGACGAGGTGGGCCTCCCAGGGGTGACGGTGGAGCTGCGCGACCCGTCGGGGAAGACGGTGGCGAAGACGTCGACCGGGACCGACGGCGACTTCACGTTCCGAAATGTGAATTCGGGGTCGTATCACGTCGCCATCGGCGCGGACACGTTCGCCCAGCCCTACGGCGGGGTGGGATGGCTGACGTCCAAGCTGATCACGCCCGCGATCATGATCGCCTACCTGTGGGTGTGGGCCGGGTTCGCCATGGTGGTGATCGCCGCCGGCCTGGCGGCGATCCCGCGCGACGTCCAGGAGGCCGCCCGCACCGACGGCGCGAGCGAGTGGCAGATCTTCCGCCGCGTGACGGCGCCGCTGCTCGCGCCGGTCCTGTCGGTGGTCTTCATCACGATGATCATCAACGTCCTCAAGGTGTTCGACATCGTGCTCGCGGTGGCGCCGGAGTCCGTCCAGCCCGACGCCAACGTGATCGCGCTCGCCATGTGGCGGACGTCGTTCGGCGGCGTGAACGACTTCGGCCTGGGGTCGGCGATTGCCGTCCTGCTCTTCGTCCTCGTCATCCCGGTGCTGATGCTGAACGTGCGCCGCTTCAGGAGGGAGCTCTGATGGCGACCGAGGCGCTTCCCGCACGCACCGCCGCCGGGCCGGCCGCGCCGCCCGACACCGTCCTTGCCAGGATCGGCCGGGCCGCCACCAGGGCGCCGCTCCAGATCTTCCTGATCGCCGTCGCGCTGCTCTGGCTGGTGCCGACGATCGGGCTCTTCGTCACGTCGATCCTGCCCTCGCGGCTCATGAGCACGGAGGGGTGGTGGAAGTTCTTCTCCCATCCCAGCACCTCCACGTTCGAGAACTACCGGGCGATCTTCAACAACTCGGCGATCACCTCATCGCTGCGGACGACGCTCGAGATCGCGGTCGGCGGCACGGTGCTCCCGATCGTCATCGCCGCGCTCGCCGGCTACGCCTTCGCCTGGCTCGAGTTCCCCGGCCGCGACCTGGCGTTCGTCGTCGTGATCGGGCTCCTCGTGGTGCCGATCCAGATGGCGCTCATCCCGATGTTCAGCATCTACGACAACCTGGGCCTCTTCGATACCGTGCTCGGCCTGGTGCTGTTCCACACCGCGTTCGGGCTGCCCTTTGCGATCTTCCTGCTCCGCAACTTCTTCATCGGGATCCCGCGCGACATCCTCGAATCCGCCCGCATCGACGGCGCCTCGGAGATCCGCATCTTCCTGCGCCTGATCCTGCCGCTGGGCCTGCCGGCGATCGCCTCGCTCGCCATCTTCCAGTTCCTGTGGACATGGAACGACCTGATCGTCGCGCTGACCCTGGCCCGAAACACGCAGCCGATCACGGTTGCGATCTTCTCCCAGATGCGCGAGTTCGGCACCAACGTCGACATCATCGCCCCGGCCAGCTTCATCTCGCTGGCCATCCCGCTCGTGGTCTTCTTCGCGTTCCAGCGCTACTTCGTGCAGGGCCTCCTGGCGGGATCGGTGAAGTAGCCGTGGCGGCACGGCCGGTCGCCATCGTCGGCTCCGGCCTGGCGGCGTTCTGCGCGTACGCGACCCTCCGCCACGGCGGCCTCGACCCGTCCGAGATCGTCGTCTTCGGCCCGACCGACGATCCCGCCCACGCGTGGCGCTCCCGGGCCGCCGCCATCCGCCAGCGAAGCATGCGCTCGGAGAGCGACGGCCACTGCTACCCGACGAGCTTCCCCGGACTTGCCGTGCGCACGGTGCGCCGGCGGCGGAGCCTGCGCCCGCTGGTGCAGACGGTGGTCGATCGCTACCACCCGACCGTCGCGGAGTTCCTCGACCACGTCGCCGCGCTCCGTGACCGATCCGGCTGGGACGCGAGCCTCGAGCGGAGGCGGGTCGAGCGGATCGCCGTCACGGCCGGCGGGTTCGAGCTCGACGGCAGCGGCCCGTTCGCCCACGTCCTTGTCGCGCCCGGCCATCCCGGGCTGGCACGGCCGGCCGAGCTGGCCGAAGACCGCCGCTCGGTTCACGCCTACGAGCCGCACGACTACGCGCCGTCCGTCGCCGTCGTCGGCGCCGGCCAGGCAGCCGCCACCGAGTGGGTGAACGCGCTCGACGCCGGCTCGACCGTCCTCTCCGTGCGCCGCCGGGAGCCGCTGCGGCGGCCGCTCAACGTGCCTCGGCCACTCCTGTCCCGACGCGGCCTCCGCCGCTTCCACGCGACGCCCGCCCCCGAGCGGCTCGAGCTCCTCGGGCGGCTCCTGGCGCCGTCCTACCCGCCCGACCGAGCGCTCGACGAGCTGCTCGCCTACGCCGAGCGCGAGGGCAGGTTCCGGGTCGCCGAGGACGTGGACGGGGTCGACCAGGTGATCTGCGCCACCGGCTTCGTGCGCGGGTTCCAGCACGATCCCCTGCTGCGCGCGCTCGTGGAGGACCACGGCGTCGAGACGGCCGGGCATCTGATCGTGCTCGACCCGGACTCGACCGTGCCCGCGCTCACCGACGCCCGCCGCACGCTGGCGCTGGCCGGTGTGCCCGCCCAGTGGGCGTACCCGGGGGCGGACACGCTGATGGGGGCGAAGTACGCGGCGCGCCGCTTCCTGCGACGGGTGGCCCGGTGTCGTACACGCTGAGAGGCCGGCTCGAGCTGCGGTTCGCGGCGGGGCTCGTCGCGCTTCTCGTCGCCGCCGCTGCGACTGCGGCCATCCACGACTGGTGGCCAGTCGAGCTGGCCGGGACGATGGTGGCCGTCGGCGTCACGTGCGACGTCGTCCTCTACGACCGGCTGATCCCCTACCAGCCCGGCTGGGCCGCGGTGCCGCTCGGCCTGTTCGAGCTGGCCGCCGTGGTGGTCGCCGCGGAGCAGCTCGAGATCATGGCGCCGATCCGCCCGGCGCTCGCGCTCTTCGCGGTGGGCTGGCTCGCCGCGCAGGTCCTTGGCCACGCCGTCCTGCCGCTGCGGCGGCTCTCGTACGCCGAGGACGGGGGCGAGCTGGGCGTCGCCGGGCGGCTCGTGACGACGGGGTTCGCGGCGGTCGCGGCCGGTGCCGTGGCCGCGGCGTGGGTGACCCAGCCGCCGACCGTGTACCTGGCGGCGGGCATCCACCGCGGGCCCATCGTCATCGACCGCACCGAGACGCTCGTCGGCCGCCCCGGCGCCGTCGTCCAGGGCGGGCTCGTCGTGAAGGCCGATGACGTGACCGTGCGCGACCTCACAGTCGTCGGCGGCGAGGACGGGGTCACCGTCGAGGGCGCGACCAACGTCCAGCTCGACGACGTCCGCGTGCGCGGTGCGACGCTCGACGGCTTCCACGTCCGCCGGGCCCAGGTGATGATCTCCGACTGCTCCGTCGCGGGGCTGCGGAGCCGCTACGGCCAGGGCATCGACATCTCCTTCACGTTCGACATGCCGATGAGCATGGTCGAGGGGTGCACCGTCCGCGGCGGCCAGGAGGGGATCGTGGCCGACTCCTCGCGGGTGGAGCTGCGCGAGAACTCGGTCACCGGATCGACGATGCGCGGGATCACGGTCACGGAGATGTCGATGGGCACCGTGGAGGAGAACGACGTGGAGGGGACGCTCGGCATCGGCATCTTCTGCGCCGATCAGTCCGAGTGCATGATCGCCCGCAACGTGGTCGCACGCACCCGGCCCGACCTCGGCTCCGCCGACCTCTCCCGGCGCGGCTACGGCATCGTCGCCCACTCCGCCGCGACCGCCTTCCTCGAGGACAACGCGGTCGCCCGAAACCCCTACGCGCTCGGGGTCTTCGCCGGCGGGGTGATCCGGCATGGATCGGCGGGCTTCGACATGTCGAGCATGTGAGCGGGCGCGTGCGCGGGGATACTCTCCGGTGGTGAGGTTCTGGCCGGCAGTCGTGACCGCGGGATATGTGCTCCTCGCGATCGTCGTGGGCATCGGAGCGGGCGCGCGAGGGCTCGTCATCCTCGCCTTCCTCTATCTCTGGGTCGTCGCCTGGGTGGCGTTCTTCCTGGCTTGGGGCTGGGCCGCCCGCGAGGCCGGCCGGCGCTCGTTCCGGCGCGTCGCCGGGCCGCGCTGAGGGGTACCATCGGGCGCGATGGCGAGCTTCGCGCTGGTCGCAACGGTGGACGAGGGCGCAAGGGACGACGTCGCCATGCGCCTGCGCACGGTGCCGCCATTCGAGCTCCCGCTCGAGGGGATCGACGGCCATCAGGTGTTCCTCGGCGCCGAGCACGCCGCGTTTGTCTTCTGGGGCGGCGATCCCGAAGGCGCGCTCGTCCGCGTCTCCGGCCAGTCCGACGTACGAGAGCGGGTGGCACAGGCGGCGGACGGCCTCCGCGCCCCGCGCATGCTCGAGCCGGTGTTCGACTCGGGAGATATGGGGCACGTCTCACCCGCCGGCTGCGCCGTCGCCGTGATCGCGCGCGGCGCCGACGCCCGCCCTGATACTGCCGGCCGGGCGCAGGCGCTCGCGGCCGGCCTGGGCGCCCTCCTCGAACGCCAGCGCCTCTTCGCTGGCGACGGCGTCGCCCTCTTCGTGTTCGAGCGGAGCGAGGACGCGCCCGCCGGCGCGGCGCTCCCGCTGGACGCGATCGCCGAGGTGGCGCCGATCGTGCCGCTGCGCGCGCTCGAGGTGTTGGAGCAGACCTACTGGTTCGAGGCCGGCGATCAGCTCCCGCCGCGCCCGGCGGACGGCATCGTCGACGCCGGGGACGGCGCTTCCGAGCGATAACCGCGCCCTGGAGGCGCGGGGACTCCGCACGGATCTCCCGGAAAAGCCGCAGCCGGGCGGGCCGGGTATCGGTGTCTGCACCGATGCGGGGCGCGGCGGTCCGCGCGATGCTCGGGATACGGCCATAGATGACCAAAGGAGACGCCGTGAGCATCGAACCGCATGTCCACCGGGCCACCCGCGACGATCTGCTTGCTGCGATGCGCGGCGAGGCGTTCGCGTACGCGAGCTACATGCTGTTCGCCGAGGCCGCGCGCCGAAACGGCCGGCCGGAGGTCGCCCGGCTGTTCGAGGAGACCGCGGGGACGGAGCTCATGGAGCACTTCGCCCAGCAGGCGGCCCTCGCCGGCCTGGTCGGAACCGACGCCGACAACCTCCGCACCGCGATCGAGGCCGAGTCGTACGAGATCGAGGCGATGTACCCCTCGTACGCCGAGCATGCCCGGGCGGCCGGCGACACGGCCGCCGCGGATCGCTTCGAGGAGGTGCGCCGGGACGAGATCCGACACCTCGAGGCGTTCCGCGAGGCGCTCGAGGAGGTGGCCTAGCATGCCGGGCGCGCCGCGGATCGTCATCCTCGGTGGAGGCTTCGCCGGCCTCGAGTCGGCGTTCGTGCTGCGGTCGCGCCTCGGCGCGGACGCCCGCATCACGATCGTCTCCGACCGGCGCGAGTTCCTGTTCAAGCCGAACACGATCTACATCCCGTTCGGCGCCGACGTCGACTCGCTGCTCATCCCGCTCGCGAAGCCGGCGCGGAAGCGCGACATCGAGCTCGTGATCGGGCGGGTGGAGGACGTCGACCCGGACCGGCGCCGCGTCCGCGCGGGCGGCGACGAGCTGGCCTGGGATCACCTCGTGATCGCCACCGGCTCGGGGATGCGGCCCGAGGAGATCCCCGGCCTTCGCGAGCACGCGGAGACCATCTGGACGCCGGAGCAGATGTCGTCGCTCGGCGCGCGGCTGGCGTCCGTCGATGCCGAGGCGCGGCGCGGCCGCCGGCAGCGCATCCTCTTCAGCGTCCCGCACGGGAACAAGTGCGCCGGGCCGCTCTACGAGATCGTGCTCATGGTCGACACCTGGCTCCGCCGCCGGTCGCTGCGGAGCGCCGTCGACGTCACCTTCGCCACTTACGAGGACGGCTACATCCAGGCGTTCGGCCCGAAGCTCGACGAGGTCGTCTCGGCCGAGTTCGAGCGGCGCGAGATCGCCGGGCTCCGCGGGCGCCGGGTGGAGTCCGTCGATGCCGGGCGGGTCCGGCTGGCCGACGGCGATACGCTCGAATGCGACCTGCACGTCACCTTCCCGCCGTACGTGGCCGCTGTCGAGTACCCGCACTTCCCGCGCGACGAGCGCGGCTTTCTCCTCACCGAGCCTGCCTCGCGGCGGGTGAGCGGCCACGACCGCGTGTTCGCTCCCGGCGACGCCGGCGACTTCCCCGTGAAGCAGGCGTTCCTCGCGTTCCTCCAGGCCGACGCCGTTGCCGACCACATCGCCGCGGACGTGCGCGGCCGCGAGCCGGGGATCGACTTCGAGCCTACCAGCATGTGCGTCATGGAGGAGTTCGACAAGGCGACCTTCGCCCAGGTGCCGCTCCGCGTCACCGGCGACCCGAATCACCCGGTCGCTGTGCGGGCCGATGCGAACGGCGCCTACCGCGTGGGCGTGTCGCCGGCCTGGCGGATCGGAAAGAAGATGCTCGGCCTCTACCTGCCGATCCGATTCAGGTCGGGCAAGCCGTTCCACGCCGGCGTGCCGTGGCAGGCGATGGAGGCCGGGCTCAAGGTAATGTCCGCGGCCCTCGCCCGGCGGTAGGCGGCGTCTCAGCGCGCCGCGGCCCTAGCCGCGGGTTGGGCCGCGTGCGAGGAAGGGTGCCGTTCGGCCACAGGCTGCCGGAACGCCACCGAGAGCCGGTTGAACCCGTTGATCGAGACGATCGTGTAGGTGAGCGCGACGATCTCGTCGGCCCGTCCAGCCCTTGATCAGGCCCATGGCGACGGGCGGGGAATAAGCCGCCGAAGCCGCCGACGGCGCCGACGATCCCGGTGGCCGCCCCGGGGTTCCCGGGGAACTCATGTGGCACGAGCTTGAATACGGCGCCGCTGCCAATGCCGAGGAAGACGCCCATCGTCAGGCACGCGATCGAGACCGTCAGCATGGTCGGGTGCGCGGCGACGACCGCGAGCGCGGCCCCGTCGACCGCGACGCCGGCGAAGGCCGCAGTGAGCACGGCGGCACCCCCGTACCGGTCGGCCAGCCACCCGCCGACGGGTCGCGCCGCCACCGCGAGCGCGGCGAAGCGGCGGTCCGGGGCGCCGGCGTCCACGTCGGAGAGGTCGAACCACTTCGTGAGCAGCTTCTGCAGTAACGTGAACATCGCGACGAAGCCGCCGAAGGTGACGAAGTAGAGGAGCGCGAGCCGGTACAGCCGCCACCCGGCTCCGGCGACCTCGCGGTAGCGCGTCGGCGCTGGTGGGTTCGGCGCGTCGCGGCTCAGGAGCCACGTCATGGCCGCGCCGGCGGCGAGGGTGACCGCCATCCCCCAGCCGAGATATGCCTGTCCGTAGCGGTCGAGGGTGCGCGGGACTGCAAGCAGCGCGATCGCCGGGCCGATCGTTCCGATCGCGTACACCCCGACGGCGAACCCCTGCCGGCTGCGGTCGTACCAGCCGACCACGAACGGGACGCCGACCGCGAACGCCGAGCCGGCGGCTCCGAGGAAGAAGCCGCCGAGCAGGAGTCCCGTGTAACTCGTGAGATACCCGAGCAGGATCGCAGGCGGGATCGTGAGCAGCATGATGACGGTGAAGATCAGGCGGCCGCCGTAGCGGTCGGCCAGCCAGCCGGCCGGCATGCGCAGCAGGGAGCCGCATAGCGCGGCGCGCTCGGACGCCGAAGTGTGGCGCTCGTCATGAAGCGGACCCTCCTACGTGTCATCGGGCGGTCGGTTCGTGCCGTGGCTCAGGGCCGCCCGCCGGCGCTCGTACTCGTCGACGTCGATCTCGCCGCGGGCGAGCCGCTCGTCGAGCAGCTCCGCGGGCGAGCGGCCTGACCGCGACTCGACCGCGGCGTCCGCCGACCCGGTCCGCACCCAGTGGACCGTTGCCCAGACGATCACGCCGAGGAACCCGACCCAGACCAGCGACCAGACGGTCATCATCGTCCAGCCCCAGCCGTTCATGTGATCCCAGTACATGGTCCAAGGGTGCCCAACCGGGCGTGGGTCGCGCATCGGGGTCATCACCGAAGCGGGCGCGGAAAAGCCGCAACCGCTACTGGTACCGCAGCGCTTCTGCCGGATACACGCGCGAGGCCCGCACCGCCGGAAGGTAGGTGGTGGCGAGCGCGACCGCGTAGACGAGGACATAGATCAGGCCGAGCGTCAGCCATGGGGGATCGAAGCTGAGGTTGCTCCAGCTCGGCTGCTGCTGCGAGTCGTGGATGACGTTGAAGGCGACCGCGAGCCCGAGCGCTGTGCCGAGCACGATCGAGGTGAGCGCGATGAACGACGATTCGAGCAGGAAGGCCCACTGCACCATGCGCCTGCGGAAGCCGATGGCGCGCAGGACGCCGATCTGCTGGCGCCGCTCCACGACGGCCCGGGCGGTGATGACGCCGAGCGCCGTCACGCCCACGATCAAGCCGAGGCCCATGAATGCCATGATCAGCCGGTCGAACGTGAGCGAGGCGTTGACCGTGTCGCCGAGCAGCTTCGACATCGCGTCGGCCTGCATGCCGTTGGCGAGGAAGGCGGACTCGATCCGGCGCGCGGTGGCGGAGGCATCGACCCCGCCGCGCAGCCCGAACAGGTACACCGTCGGGACGGCCCGGTCGCCGAACGTGGAGGCCAGAGTGCGTTGCGACGTCGAGATGCCGGCCATCTCGAGCGGCGCGGTGTCCGACAGGACGCCGATCACCGTCAGGCGCACGTGCCGGCCGGTCTGGGGGTCGCGGACGTCGACGCGCACCGGCGTGAAGCGCCTGTCCTCGACGTAGAAGCCCTTCAGCTGGAACGGGGGCATGGCGCCGAAGTTGAAGTTGCTTCTCCGCGGCGCAACGGTGCCATCGACGACCGCGAGGCCCTCGCGCGCGTTCATCGCCCGCCACACCTGCGAGTCGGAGCCGTAGCCGTACGCGCGTGCGGCCAGGCTGTATGTGGTGTGCGTCAGGAACGCCGAGTCGAGCCCGCGGACGGCGTATTCCTTCGCGTCGCCGGAGACTCCGACCTGGCGCGCCTTCACCGGCAGGAACGACTGCGCCGAGACCACCCGGAAGTCCGCCGGATCGATTCCAGGGGCGTGCCGCAACGCGGTCCGCATGTCCGGGATCGGGCTCGTCGGCGCGACGGTGGCGCGGATGTCGAACCCGCCCCCGTACGTGCCGAGGTCGTTCATGCCGTTCACGAACGACGTCGTCGTCGTGGCCCCGGTAACGAGGGTGAAGACGACGAGCGTGAACATCGCCAGTGTGACCCCGGTGCGGAAGCGGCTTCGCAGCGGGTAGGCCACGGACATCCGCAGGACTGGCGCGATGCGGCGGACGCGGCCCAGCGACCGCGAGAGCGCCGTCAGGAGGAGGTCGGCGTTGTACATGATCGTCCAGCTGGCGCCGACGACGATCATGAGCCCGGACAGGATGAAGATGGAGAAGTTCAGGCTCAGGTCGCCGAAGAGCCACCGGCTGATCGGAAGCACGAACCAGGCCACCAGCGCCAGCCCTCCGGCAGTCCGCGCCGCGCGCCCGGGTGCGCCCAGCCGCTCGGACACGGGCACGAGCCCGACGAGGAGGAGCGAGACGCCGAAGCCGAGCGTGATCGCATTTTGGCCGCTGATTCCGGCCGCGGCCAGGACGGCGCCGAGCAGGATGCCGACGAGCCCGAGCAGCCAGCGCCGGCGCGGCTGCGTTCTCGTCGGCGGCTCCGGCAGATTGCGGATCGCGGTCACGATGTTCATGCGGCTCACGCGCCAGGCCGAGGCGCTCACGACCGCGAAGGTCAGGAGCACGCCCAGCGCGTAGGCGACCACCACCGTGCGCACGGTGACGGAGTAGGTGATGTGCAGGCCGTTCGTCTGGTTGAAGGCGCCGGCCAGGACCAGCACCATCACGTAGGCGATCACGATCCCGATCAGTGCTCCAACGGCCGCGGCAAGCACGTCATAGGCGACGCCCTCGAAGAGGAACATCTGCACCAGGTTTCGCTGCCGCGTGCCGACGGCGCGGGCGATCCCGAGTTCGCCGCGGCGCTCGGCCGCGAGCATGATGAAGATCAGGAAGATGAGCAGGATCCCGGCGGCGATCGAGAACGAGCCGAACGTGGTGAACATGGACACGAACGCGGCGCCGGTGGCGTCCGCCGTCTCGAGCGCATCGCGCTTGGTCGGGTGGGCCTGAAGGCCGAGGGGAGCGAGGCCCGGACGCAGCAGCTTCACCACCCTGTCGGTCAGGGCTGCGCCGGAGATGTCACCGCCGCGGTTGGAGACGAGCACGTACTTGACCCGGCCGGGCTGGTCGAAGAGCTGCTGGGCGCGGTCGAGCGGCAAGAGCAGCGCGGCCGCGTCCGTCCCGGTGCCGTCGTAGGTGACGATCGCCTTGACCTGCATCGCGGTCGGCGTGCGGCCCGCGAAGACGCGGATGGTGTCGCCGGGCGAGGCGCCGAGAGAGTCGGCCGCGTCGCGGTTTAGGTAGACCCACCCGGGCGCGAGCGCCGACAACGACGTGTCGCCGCCGCCGACGCGCGTGATCGGGCCGAACCCGCGCATGTCGCGGGCGTCGCTCGCGAAGATCGTCACCGCCGGCTCGTTCTGGCGGCTCGTCACGTCCTGGACGCCGGCCGGCTCGATGATCGCCGGCGCGACGCCGTCGACCAGCGTCGATCCGGCCAGGGCCCGCCTGACCGCGGCGACATCCGCCTGGGGGAAGTAACGCACGCCGGTCACCGCACCCGTCGCGGCCTCGAGGTTGGGGGTCGCACCTCTGGCCGAGACGAGCTCGTCCGTCTGGCCGAGCGACGACACGGCCGAGGAGCGGATGGTGCGCGTCATGGTGTCGCCCGTCGCGAGCGCGGCGGTGATGATCGCCGTGCCGAGCATCAGCCCGACGACGATCAGCGCGCTTCGGCCGGGCCGGCGGCGGGCGTTACGGACGCCGAGGCGGAAGAAGATCCGGTTTCGCAGCGCGAGGGCTACCACGGCGGCGAGGGCCGCGGCCAGGGTGGCGAGGAGCGCGACCTCGAGCGCGTCCATGGGGATGCCGAAGAGCGTGTTCACAGCACAACCCTTCTCAATCCAGCGCGAGGGTGGGCGCGTCGGCGACCACGACGTCGTACATCTCACGCCCCGGCGTCGACCGGTAGAGGGTCACGAACTTGCTCACCTGCTCGTCGTAGAAGCTGCGGCTGCCGGCGATCCCCGCGTCGGCCGCCTCCTCGTTCTCCCAGAACGTCACGGCCAGCACCTTGCCCTCGTCGGAGAGGAGCACGTACACGCCCTCGTACCCCTCCTGCTGGCGCAGGGCCGGGACGACCGACTCACGGAAGAGGGCGACCGCCTTCTCGACGCTCATCCGAACGGCATCGATCTCTGCCAGTGTCACGCGCGCGACCATCCGGCCACCTCCAGGATCTCCTCGTCGACGATCTGCCCGTCCACCATGCGAACGATCCGGTCGGTCGCCCGGCCGACGGAGATGTCGTGGGTCACGATCAGAAACGTCAGCCCGCGCTCCCGGTTCAGCTGCCGCATGAGCGCGACGATCTCCTGGGCGTTTTCGCTGTCCAGGTCGCCGGTCGGCTCGTCCGCCCAGACGATGGCCGGGTCGTTCACCAGGGCGCGGGCGATGGTGCAGCGCTGACGCTGGCCGCCGGAGAGCTCATCCGGCACGTGCGCCGCCCGCTCGCCCAGCCCGACCATGTCGAGCGCCGCCATCGCCCGCGCGCGCGCCTCGGCGGCGGGGACATGGCTCACGAGCAGCGGCAGCTCGACGTTCTCGACCGCGCTCAGCACCGGCATCAGGTTGTAGAACTGGAACACGAATCCCATCCGCCGGGCCCGGTAGTCGGTGCGCTCGTCGTCTGACATCGACCCGAGCGAGACGCCCTCGATGAGCACGTCGCCGGCATCGATCGCGTCGAGCCCCGAGATGCAGTTGAGAAGGGTCGTCTTGCCAGAGCCACTGGGGCCCATGACGCCGACCATCTCACCACGGCGGACCGTGAAGCTGACGCCGCGCAGGGCCTCGACCACGACCTCGCCGGTGTCGTACCGCTTCTCGACGGCCCGCGCCTCGACGATGGCATCCGCGACCACGGCCGGGACGGCCTCGATCCGCGGGGCCGGGCGATGTCTGAGCTTCAATCCGATGGTTCCCATTTCGTCACTCCTCGGCGTCGGTCGCGATGCAGTCTGTGGGCGGGCGGGCCGGCACGCATCGGTGGCCCCGCGGATTGTGGGTTCGGTGAATTACGCCTGTTGCGGTCCGTGGGTAGACTCGCGCCGTGACGGCGCTGGCAGCGCTCCAGGTGCAGCATGTGGCCTGGTGGGAGGTGGCCGGCCGGCTGGGGTTGGCGGCGGTCATGTGCGGCGCCGTCGGCTTGGAGCGCGAGCTGCGCGGGTCGGCCGCCGGCCTACGGACGCATATGCTGGTGGGCGTGGGCGCGGCGCTGTTCACGGTCGCCGGTGCCTACGAGGTGCCCACGGATCCCACCAGGGTCGCTGCCCAGGTCGTGACAGGCATCGGCTTCCTCGGCGCCGGGGTGATCTTCACTCAGCGCGGATCGGTGCGCGGACTGACGACGGCGGCCAGCCTGTGGCTGACGGCGGCTATCGGCCTCGCCGCCGGTCTGGGGGCGTACGTCGCGCTCGCGGCGGCCGTCGCCGTCGGGCTGGCAGTGCTCGGCCCGCTCCGGCTCGTCGAGCTTCGCTGGCTCCATCGCGACAGCACCCTGTTCATCGCTGCCGCGGCGGGACTCGACGTGGACGAGCTGCTGCAGGCGCTCGCACCGCACGGGCCGCACCGGCTGGCGCACCGGCTTCGCGGAGACGAGCGCGAGATCTCCCTGCAGCTCCGGGCGCCCCGAGGCGCGATTGACGACGCCGTCGCGCAGCTCTCGCGCCACCCGGGCGTCATCGGCGTCCGCCGTGCGCCGGAGAGCGACGAGCAGTAGATCGGCTCGGCGCCGCGCCGATCTCGACTCCGCGATTTCCCGCAGCGGCGGCTTCGGATTCTGCACGTGCGAATCCGGGTGGCCGCCGATGCAGGGCTCGATCCGGGGACCGACACTGCCGCCTCATGGTCACGTTTCATCAAGCGATCCATCCGGCCGGCGACGCCGTCGTGCCGTTCACGGTCGATGTCTGGGCGCTCGGGGCAACGGTGTGTTGTGTCGTCCTCCTGTGCTGGTGGGTGCACATGCAGTGCGCGTCACGATGCGACGACTGCGGGTACTGCCACGTGTGGTGCCAATGCGACGACCGGCGCGCGGGCACGTGATGGCAGGCCTCACGACCGTCGTTACCGCCGTCGTGGCCCCCTGCGCTCGTCGCTGGGCCGGGGGCCGTAGTTTCCCGAACCGTGTGCGCATGCCAGATCCGGGTCGTCACCGATGCCGCCCGCGGCTCGTGCGGCTGAGCTTCAGTGAGGAGTGAATCAGGCATTGAGGGCCGGAAGGAGGGAATTCATGCGAGTGCTCGTCGCATATGCATCCAAGCGGGGGTCGACGAGAGAGGTGGCCGAGGCCGTCGCCGGCGCGCTGGCCGAAGATGGGCTGGACGTCGAGACGCGGGCCGCGGACGAGGTCGATGATCTGACGCCGTACGCGGGGGTCGTGCTCGGAGGCGGGCTCTACATGGGGAGGTGGCACAAGGACGCGCGCCGCTTCATCGCCCAGTACCGCAAGGCGCTCCGGGACATGCCGGTCGCGGTGTTCGCGATGGGCCCCGACAAGATGGATGCCGAGAAGGTTGCCGGCTCGCGGGCGCAGCTGGATCGAGCCCTCGCCAAGGTGCCCGAGATCGAGCCCATCTCGGTGGCCATCTTCGGCGGTGTCGTCGACCCGAGCATGTTTCCCTTCCCGCTCAACCGCATCCCCGCGAGCGACGCCCGCGACTGGGACGCGATCCGCACGTGGGCCGACGAGGTCGGGGCGGTGCTCGCCGGCGGCGACCGCGCCCCGCGGACGACCGGCGCGCCGTCGGTGTGAGCTCGACCGCGGAGGGGCAATGAATGACACATGAGCGCTGATCGGGCAGATGCGGGCGCCTCGCCCCGCCGGGCCGGCATCTTCACCTCGACGGTGACGCTTGGCCGGGTGGCGGGGATCGACGTCGGGGTCAACTGGACGTGGCTTCTGATCTTCGCGCTCATGGTCTGGTCGCTGGCAGGCGTCGAGTTTCCCGATACCCTCCCCGGCCGGAGCGCCGCGGTGTACGCCGGCATGGGCGCGACGGCCGCACTCGGCCTGTTTGGCTCGCTCATCCTGCACGAACTGGGCCATGCGCTCCGGGCCCGCCGGGAGGGCGTGAGCATCCAGGGCATCACGCTCTGGCTCTTCGGCGGGGTCGCCAAGATCGCCGGGGAGTTCCCGTCGGCCGGGGCGGAGTTTCGGATCGCCGTCGCCGGCCCGCTCGTGAGCCTGGCGCTCGGCGTCGCGTTCGTCGCGCTGGCCGTCGCCTCGCCGATCACCGGCGCCGTGGAAACCGTCGCCGCCTGGCTCGGCTACATCAACCTCGCGCTGCTCGTCTTCAACTTCCTCCCGGCGATGCCGCTCGACGGCGGCCGCGTGCTCCGGGCCGCGCTCTGGGCCCGGGGCCACGACCTGTCGGACGCGACCCACCGGGCGGCGCGGATCGGCACGTTCCTGGCGGCGGCGATCATCGTGCTCGGCCTGGTCGAGACCCTGGCCGGCGCGCTCGGCGGGATCTGGCTCGCGGTGATCGGCTGGTTCATCCTCGAGGCCGGCCGCGCGGAGGAGCAGCAGGTGGTCACCCGCCACGCGCTCGCGTCGGCCACCGTAGGGGCGCTGATGACGCGCCGGCCAGTCGCGGTCGATGCCGACGACACGCTCGCCGCCGTCGCCCGCCAGATCGCCGGCACTTCCCGCCACACCTCGTACCCGGTGATGTCGGATCACACGGTCGTGGGCCTCCTGCCCCTACGCGCCTTTGCCGGGCTCGCCGAGCCGGAGTGGTGGGCGCGCACCGCCGCCGACCTGATGATCCCCGCCGAGCGGGTGCCGCAGCTCGCCCCCGACACGCCGGCCATGACGGCGCTCGACGAGCTCAACGCCAGCGGCGTCGGGCGGGGGCTCGTGCTCAAGGATGGCCGGCTGACGGGCATCATCTCCATCACCGACCTGGCCCGGGCGCTCGCGGTCGGCCGCCCCGTCTGAGAGGCGACGGCTACGGGACACCGCGATCGCCGCGGCGCTCGAGTTGCGCCCCCGGAGCTGACCGGTCGCCGGCCCGGCTCAGGCGCTCGTGAGGTCGCGCCGGACGAACGCCCGGACTCCGACCGCAGCGGCGGCGAGGCCGATCGCGAGCATCACCGCCGCAGCGGCGGCCGGGTACGGTCTGATCGGGACGAGCCCGACGTGGTGGAACGGCGAGGCGTCGAGCGTCCACGCCGGCGCGCCCAGCACGGCGCCGACCAGCTCCCAGGTGAATGCAGCACCGACGAGCCCGTAAGCGACCCCGGTGCTCGCCCGCGGCAGGAGGCCGACGAGCAGGGTGGCCACGCCGAGGAAGAGCATGCTCGTGGGCATGATGTTGAGCCCGGCTTTCACCGTGCCGGTGAGGGCGACGTCCACGCCGTTCGCGCGCGCCCCAGCCCATGCCAGCACGCCGGCCTCGAGCGCGAGGGCGAGCCCCGCGAGGAGCGCGAGCGCAAGGCGCGAGCCGAGCCAGCGGATCCGGCTCACGGGCAGCGCGAGAAGCGTCTCCAGCCGCTGATCGGCCTCCTCGCGTCGGGCGGCGGCGAGCTGCGCGCAGAAGAAGATGCTGACCGCGAGCACGAAGAACACGAAGTAGAGGGCCAGGAACCCGGACGGCGTGGCGATCCTGCCGCCTCCGATCTGGTTCAGCCGGCGCCGCATCTCCTGCGACAGCGCCCCCTCGATGCTGCCCGAGAGCGAGCCGACCACGAACGCGAAGATCCCCATCCCGCCGAACCACGCGATCAGGCTGCCGGCCTCGTCGCGCAGCGCCGCGGCCGCGACGGATCCGAGCAGCCGGTATCGCGGCGGGGCCGCGTCGCGGGGAGCGAACAGGGCCGTGCCGACGTCCCGCCGCTCCGCGATGACCGCCGCAGCGCCGACGAGGAGCACCGTCGCCGCCGCGGGCAGGATCATGACCGCCGGGCGGGGATCGGTGAGCGGCCGCGCCTCCTCCGACCAGCCGAGCGGCGTGAGCCACCGCATCCAGCCCAGCCCGCTTCCCGTATCGGCCGCGACGCGGAGCAGGAAGGCGGTGCCGAGGGCGAGCGTGGCAACGGTGTAGGCGCCCCGGCGCGTCGGCGCCGTCTGGCTGGCGACCGCGCCCACCCCGGCGAAGACCAGCGCGGAGGATGCGATCACGACCGCGAGGTAGGCCGATCCGCCCCCGCCCACGCCCGCGGCGACCAGCCCGGCCAGCGTCGCGAGCGCGACGGCCGCGATGGCGGCTGCGATCGCGGCGCAGGCCGCGGCGAACGCGCCGCCCCTCGTGATCCGGCCGGCGAGCACGAGCTCGAGCCGGCCCGCCTCCTCCTCGGAGCGGAGGGCGCGGACGGCGAGGACCATGCCCAAGATGGCGGCGACCACGGCGAGGAAGCCGCCGACGCGCCAGCCCACATACCCGTCGACGGTGAGGAGCGTTCGCGGCGTGCCGTAGAGGAGCCGCAGGCTGCTGTTCGCGCCGAAGCTTCGGGCCAGGTCGATCCGGTCGGCCAGGTGCGGGTAGCTGGTGCGGTACCCGACGACGTTCGCGGCGGCATAGGCGCCGAACAGGACCCCGAAGGCGGCCGTCATGACCCGCGCCTGCGCGAACGCGCGTCGGGCGACGGCAAGCGGGGCGTTCATGCGCTGTCGCCTGCGTAGTGGTGGAGGAAGATCTCCTCGAGAGACGGCTCGCGGGTCTCGATCCCGACGACGTCGAACGCGGAGAGCGACCGTAGAAGCGGCCCCACGCTTCCCGTCACCTCGAACCGCAGCGTGTGTTCGCCGGAGCGGGAGGCGTGCACGCCCTCGATCGCCGGCACCTGCGGGACGCCGTCGCGGAAGGTCGCCTCGATCGTCTGCGCGCTCAGGTGGCGGAGATCGTCGAGCGTGCCCTCGTCGACCAGGCGACCCTGACGGAGGATGCCGACACGGTCGCACAGCGCCTCGACCTCGCTCATGATGTGCGACGACAGAAACACCGTCTGGCCGCGCGCCTTCGCCTCGGCGATGCTCTCGCGGAACGCCGCCTCCATGAGCGGATCGAGACCGCTCGTCGGTTCGTCCAGCACGAGCAGCTCCGCCCGCGCCGAGAGCGCCGCGACCAGCTGGATCTTCTGCCGGTTGCCCTTCGAGAGGGCCCGCACCTTCTTGTCCGTCTCGAGCCGGAACCGGGCGAGGAGCTCCCGCTCGTACTCGTGATCACGGGCGCCGCGCACGTGCCCGAGGAACACGAGCGTCTCGGCGACCGTGAGATGCGGCCACAGGTACGGTTCTCCGGCGACGTAGGCGACGCGGTGATGGGCGGTCACCGGATCCTCCCAGGCGTCGACTCCAAAGATCGAGACCCGCCCGGCGGTGGGCCGGTGGAGGCCCAGCACGAGCCGGATCGTCGTGGTCTTGCCGGCACCGTTGGGGCCGAGGAACCCGTAGATCTCCCCCTGGTGCACCGACAGGTCGAGGTTGTCGAGGGCCAGCGTCCGTCCGTAGCGCTTCGTCAAGCCACGGGCGGCTAGCACCTCGGGCGCCGCGTTCATGGTCATGCCCACCGCCTTCTGCGATCTCGCGACATCGTACGGATCGCCGTCGCGCACCAGCGCCGGCGTCCGCGGTGCGCGCAGACCGGTCATCCGTCCGCGGGGGCGGGCTCGGTGCGGCTGAGGCGGCGGATGCCGAACACCGCGAGGACCGTCGCCGCCGCGCCCGAGATGAGCCCGGCGGCGATCAGGGCGGCGGCCAGCTCGCCGAGGAACGCGAGCCGAGCGCCCAGCTCGGCGTCCAGCGAGACGCGCTGCGACCCGTCGGCGTTCATGAGGACGACCGTCCACGCGCCGCGCCTCACAGGCCATGCCAGCGTCACCTCGCCACGGCCGCGAGCGCTCGCGCGCCACAGATGCTCTGTGTCCGGCGCGGCCGGCGCTCGGCTGCCCGGGTGCACGGCATACGTCGGTGCGTCGCCGGAGAATCCCGTAAGCGACGACGAGGCGACGCCGCGCAGGTACGCGTCCGCGGCTCGGGTCGGCGCGATTCCGATGAACACGGGGCCCGCGGTGCCGCGGGCATGGAGCCGCAGCGTGCCGAGGCGATCCTTGGCGAAGAGCCAGCTCGGGGCGCCGACGTCGAGCGCGAGCGCGTTCGACGACAGGGCGTCCGACGTGCGCCGGTAGTCGGCCGTGATCGCGTAGCCGGCCGTGCTCAGGTGGCGGCTCGGCGACATGACGAAACCGTGGCCGTCGCGCTGGGTCTGGTCGACCCACAGCACGCCCACGCCTGCGGCGACGAGCCCCAGTCCCACGAGCGCTCCCAGGGAGCCGAAGATCGTCATCAGGACGCCAGCGGGGGAGGAGCCGCCGTGAGCCCGGGGCGGCGCGGCCTCGATGGTCACCCCCGGGTCCGTCGGCCCGGGGTCGAGCCGGAACGGCGGATACACGTCGGTCATGAGCCCTGCATAGGCGGCCACGCGCAGGGCCCAGCGGTTCATGCCCAGCACGAAATCGAAGACGCCCGGCGGGTAGCGGCCGGTGAAGAGGAGTGCGACGACGGCGATCAGCACGAGCAGCGCGATCAGGCCGCCGAAGTGCGTCCCGTACCAGATCCCGCCGATGAAGAGCACGACGATGAGGTAGTGGGGGATCGCCAGGAGCCACCACTTGACGAGCACGAGGCCGCGGGAGAGTCGTTCGGGGTAGTCGACCATGAGCCTCGCCGGGTAGTCGACGTCGGCGAGGGTGAAGGGCGGGTAGCGATCCGTCCCGTTGGCGTTGAACGCGTAGAACCCCACCCGCCAGCTCCAGCGAAGGACGCCCACGTTGAAGTCGAAGAGTCCCCGTGGATACCGCCCCGTGAAGAGGATCGCGAAGAAGGCGACCGCGCTCACGAGGAAGTACGCGATCCACAGGAAGGCGAGGACGATCGCGTGTGGGATCACGAGCAGCCACTTCACGAGCCAGAGGCCGCGTGAGAGCTGCGAATCCAGGCGGCCCTCGACGTGCACGGGATACGTCGGGATGTGGGTGGACATGAGCGCCTCCGTGTCGCGTGGGTTTACACGCAGGGTCGCGGAGGGCACGTCGGCCGGCATCGGGATTCCCACGGAACCGCCACCCGGGAAACCACGTACGCGCCGCTCGCCGTAACGGGGCAATGCCGTGCATAAAAGGAGCCAGGCTCATCTCATGCACGAGCGAGGCTTGGGGCGCCTCTTCGTCATGGCGTGCCATGAGATGAGCCTGGCTCCCTTTATGCACCCGACTCCGTCTATGCGCGCGAGCGGTTCGAAGCGCCGGGCACGCTCAGGCCACGCTCGAGCACGAACGTGCGGTGCGGCACGGCCGCAACGGGCGGCCCGGTCTCGCACCATTGCAGGCCGGGGCGGAGTGGTGCCACTCCGCCCCGGCCGGGTGTCAACCGGTCGTTTCGGATTACCTCTCGACCGGAACCATGGGGCGGTCGACGTCGACGCGCGCCGGTGCGAGCATCGGCGCCGGCGCCGGCGCCGCGGGCTCGTGCAGCGACTGCCGCCACCTCATGAAGACGTACACCGGGATCCCCGCCATCAGGAGCAGGAAGCCCTGGGCGATGTACTCCTCGCCCGCCCCGTAGATCATCCAGAACGAGTAGCCGAACGCGAGCACCGCGATGCCCGCGTCGAGCGCGAGCCGCCGGCCGCTGAAGCGCTCCCGATCGGAGAACATCAGCATGAGCTGCGCCGCGGCCGCGAAGGCGTACGGCACGAGCGTGGTCAGCGTCGCCAGGATGACGATCTTGGTGAACGTGTCGGTGAGCGAGGACTGGTAGTTCATCCCCATCAGCCCGGTGAGGAGCACCGACGAGACGACGAGGCCGACGACCGGGGTCTTGCGCGACCCGCTCACCTGGGCGAACTGGCGCGGGAAGAGCCCGTCCTGGGCGGCCGCCAGAGGCACGCGTCCCTGGATCAGGATCCAGCCGTTCAGGGCCCCGAAGGTCGAGATCATGGCCACCGCGGCTACGAACTTCTCCGGGGACACGCCGACCACGGACGAGCCGAAGATGTGCCGGGCCGCGTCGGCGAACGGCGCGTTCGAGTTGGCCAGGGTCGCGGCCGGGATGACGCCCATGATCGCGACGGTCGCCAGTACGTACATCGCCGTCGTGATCGTCGTCCCGAGGATCGTCGCCCGCGGCAGCGTCCGGGTGGGGTCCTTCACCTCCTCAGCCGGGATGGTGGCCGACTCGAGGCCCAGGAAGGCCCACAGGGTCAGCGTGGCCGCGAACGAGATCGCGTGCCAGTGTCCGGCGAGGCTGGCGTGGTTCGGGTCGAATGGGGTGAAGTTGCCGCTCTTCATGTAGAAGAGGCCGATGAGCCCGATCAGGAGCAGCGGCACGAACTTGAGCACGGTCGTGACGAGCTGGATGAGTCCCGATTCGCGCACCCCGGCGATGTTCGCGAGCGTCAGCACCCAGATGACCGAGAGCCCGACGGTGAACGCGAGCGCGTTGTCGGTGCCGAGGCTCGGCCAGAAGACGCTGGCGTAGCTCACGAAGATCGTGGCGATGGCCGCGTTTCCGGCCCACGCCGCGATCCAGTAGCCCCACGCGGTCCAGAACCCGGCGAAGTCGCCGAACGCCCGCCGCGCGTACGCGTAGGGGCCGCCCGTCTGGGGATAGGCCCGGCCCAGGTTCGCGAAGACGAGTGCCAGCAGGATGGCGCCGGCCCCTGTGAAGATCCACGAGAGCAGCGAGATCGGGCCGGTCGACGCCAGCGACGATGGCAGCCCGAACACGCCCGAGCCGACCATGTTGCCGATCACGAGTGCCGTCGCCATCGACAGGCCCAGTGATCGCTTGAGCTTTGGCCGTGCCACGTCGGGCACGGCGGACTGGACTTCGGAGACCGTTGACATGATCGTCCCTCCTTCCTCGAGACGGATGGATGACTCGCATGCACTATCCGCACCGGGCATGGCCCGCCGCATCGGGGGCGCCGCCGTTTTCATCGCGGGAAACTACGGTCAGGCGATGCGGGCTTGCCTCGATGTGAGAAGCCCGCGTGATCGCGATCATGTCGTTCTCACATCTTCGAGGAGCATCATGATCGCGCCGATGGTCTCGACTCCGAAGCCGGCCTCGCCCGAGGCTGCCGCAGCTCCCGAGGAGGAATACGTGTGGCGCGCCGGGCGGCCGGTTCACGGCGACTTCCGCTGCATCGACTGCGGGTACGGCGTGTCGGTCAGGCGTGAGCTGCCGCGCTGCCCGATGTGCGGATCAGTTCGGTGGGTGGCCGATCGGGTCGCCCGCCGCCGTCAGCACGTCGTCGCCTGAGGCCCGGCGGCCCGGCGTTGCGGATTAACCGCGCCGGATTCCGGCGAAGATCCGCGTTCCCCCCGATGCGCCCCGGTCCGGTGTGAGGGAACCTGACGCTCACCGCGAGAAAGGAGCGGGCGATGCTTCCGAAGACGATGCTTCTGAGCCTCACCGCTCCGGTGACGGTCCCGTCCCGGCTTTCCCCAGAGATCGTGCCGGCGGGCCGGACGGACGAGCCCGCCGGGCGTGAGCGGATGGTGCGGGAGTGGATCGGCCGGTGCGAGGGGTTCCAAGTGATCGGCCCGGACGGGAGGATCGGCGTCGTCGCCGACACGATCCGGAGCGCTGCGGGCGGAGAGGTCAGGTATCTCTCGGTCGCGACCGGGCTGTTCTTCATCCGGCGGGAGATCGTTCCGGTCGGGGACGTCGCGTCCATCGACCCTCGGAGGACGCGGGTCTACGTGCGCGTTACCCCGCACGGCCCGCCGGCGCGGCCGCGCCGGCGCCGAGGTCTTCTCCGCGTTCGCCTCGTCTGACCCGAGGCCGGCGGGCGGACGAGCGTGCCGGCGCCCTGTGGCGGGGTAGATTCCGGTCGCTGGTCCATCCGAGGCTGTCATCCGTGGAGGTTGAGCGATGGGAGTAGGCGACGAGGCACGAGTGTCCGCGGCGGAAGGAGCGTTGTCGGAGGCCCAGATCGCGGTTCACTGGCGGGAGGAGGAGTACTACCCGCCGCCCGCGGCCTTCGTGGCCCAGGCAAACGCGTCCGACCCGGCCATCCTCGAGCGGTTCGCCGAGGACCGCTTCCCCGAGTGCTTCCGCGAATACGCGGAGCTGCTCACATGGGATGCGGAGTGGCAGACGACGCTGGACACGAGCAACCCGCCGTTCTGGCGCTGGTTCGTCGGGGGCCGCCTGAACGCGTGCGTGAACTGCGTCGACAGGCATCTGGCGTCGAGCGCCGCCAAGAACGCGTTCATCTGGGTGCCCGAGCCAGAGGCGGAGGAGACCCAGGAGATCACCTACGACAAGCTCCACCGCCGCGTCAACGAGTTCGCGGCGCTCCTGCGCGACTTCGGCGGCGTCCAGACCGGCGACCGCGTGACGTTTCACCTGCCCATGGTGCCCGAGCTCCCGGTGTCGATGTTCGCCTGCGCTCGCCTGGGCGTCATCCACTCCGAGGTGTTCGGCGGGTTCAGCGGCGCCGCCTGCGGCCACCGGATCGCCGACTCGGGGAGCCGGATCCTGGTGACGATGGACGCCTACTACCGAAACGGGGAGCTGATCGACCACAAGGCGAAGGCGGACGAGGCGGTCGAGGTCGCACGCGAGCAGGGCGTCGAGGTCGACAAGGTGCTGGTGTGGCGGCGGCACCCCGGCGAGTACGGGTCGCAGAGCCCGATGGTGGAAGGCCGTGACGTCTTCGTCGACGAGCTCATGGACGAGTACCGCGGGAAGCGCGTCAATCCCGTCTCGATGCCGGCCGAGGCGCCGCTGTTCCTCATGTACACGAGCGGCACCACCGGCCAGCCGAAGGGATGCCAGCACAGCACGGGCGGGTACCTCGCCTACGTCGCCGGCACGTCCAAGTACTACCAGGACATCCACCCGGACGACGTCTACTGGTGCCTCGCCGACATCGGCTGGATCACCGGCCACTCCTACATCGTCTACGGGCCGCTGTCACTCGGGACGACCAGCGTCCTCTACGAGGGTGTGCCGACCTACCCGGACGCCGGCCGGGCCTGGAGGATCGCCGAGCGGCTGGGCGTGAACATCTTTCACACCGCGCCCACCACGATCCGGATGCTGCGCAAGCTGGGGCCGGACGAGCCGGGGACGTACGACTACCACTTCAAGCACATGACCACCGTCGGCGAGCCGATCGAGCCGGACGTCTGGCGCTGGTACCACGACGTCGTCGGCAAGGGCGAGGCCGCGATCGTCGACACGTGGTGGCAGACCGAGAACGGCGGCTTCCTCGGCAGCACGCTCCCCGCGATCCAGCCGATGAAGCCGGGGAGCTGCGGCCCGGGCGTGCTCGGCATCTACCCGGTGATCTACGACGAGCACGGCGAGGTCGTCGAAGCGGGGAGCGGCCGGGCGGGCAACATCTGCATCCGCAACCCATGGCCGGGGATCTTCCAGACGATCTGGGGCCAGCCGGAACGGTTCGTCGAGACGTACTACGCGAAGTACAACCGGAACCCGGACAGCACGGACTGGCACGACTGGCCCTACTTCGCCGGCGACGGCGCCGTCCAGGCCTCCGACGGGTACTTCCGCATCCTCGGTCGCGTCGACGACGTGATCAACGTCGCCGGCCACCGCCTCGGGACGAAGGAACTCGAGTCGGCGACGATCACCGTCGACGAGGTCGCCGAGGCGGCCGCCGTCCCCGTCGTCGACGAGCTGCGCGGCCGCGTGGTCGAGATGTACGTCGCGCTGAAGCCCGGCGTCGCGCCGAGCACCGAGATCGAGGAGAAGGTCGCGAAGGCGATCGACACGGAGATCGGGAAGATCGCGCGGCCGAAGCATGTCTGGATCGTCCCGGACATGCCGAAGACGCGGTCGGGCAAGATCATGCGCCGGGTCATCGCCGCCATCTCCAACTTCGCCGACGTCGGCGATGTGACCACGCTGGCGAACCCCGAGATCGTGGACGACATCCGCCACCAGATCCAGAGCGAGAAGCTGGCGCGCGGCGAGGTGCCGCGCGAGCTCTCGGACAAGGAGCGCGACGAGATCGCGGCATTCGGCCAGGCCGAGTAGCTCGGTGGCGCCGCCGGCGGCTACCGGGAGATAAGCCCGGCGTTCTCGGCGAACTCCACGAGCGCCGCAGCCGCCGCCGCATACCTGCGGAAGCCGGGCGCATCCCCGTGCTCCAGGGCGGCCAGGCAGATCGCGTCGGCCAGGCCGAGCGCGTCACGCACCAGCCGGGGGAGCTCCCGACTCTGCGAGCGCTCGACCTCGCGCCGCAGGTCGTTGACGGCCGTCCGCCACTCGCTCGGGGCGGGCTCGAGGTCGGAGAGCAACGACGAGAACTGGCCGACGAGGTACTGCTCGGTCATCCGAGATCCGGGTTCGGCGGCCACACTATTCCTCGGCGGCGCGCCGGACAACCCATGCGCGACTGCTGCGCCGCCGCCGGCCCGGTCGCCGACGGATGCGTCCGGAATCCAGTAGCAGGTCGGGCAGGCGCGGGCCGTCTGCGCCGCCAGGTCGCGGCTCATCATCGGCGTGACCCCGCCCACGACCAGGCCGCAGCTCGTTCTCGGAGCGGCGCCCGGCATCTCCTTCGCCGGCTGGTGGTAGACCTTGTCGCTGCCCCGGCCAGTCACGTAAACCGTGTCGGCCACGCGACTCAGTGTACTGATCGATTGCCGGCGCCGGGGAGCTGCGTTCGAGCACCTTTTTCACTGACGGCCCGGGCCAGGAACGGGGCGAGGAACGGGGCCGCGATCTTGTCCGCCGGCGACCAGAACGGCTGACTGGTCGCCACCGACGAGACGGCGCCGTCACGCAGGCGGCTCGACAGGTATCGCGGCCCGTCGCCCGTCAGAAGCACGGTCCGGAGCACCGGTCGAAACGGCGTGGGTAGGATCGCCGCCCCTGCCTCCGCGGCGATGCACTCGGCGGCGGCGTCGGCCTGCTGGGCTGCCACGCCGCCCTGCTTCACTGGGTAGTCCGTGATGTCGCCGGCCGCGAACACGCACTCGAGCCCGACGACGCGGGCGTGCTCATCGACGGGGATGAACCCGGTCGGTGTGCGCGGCGCGCCGGGGACGGTGATACCGCGCTGGAGGGGTAGCGCGACGAAGCGGTCAGCCTGTACCGAGCCGGTGGGCGCCAGAGAGAGACGGCCGTGCTTGACAGCGATCGGGTAGGCACCGCACTGGACCGCGATGCCGTGCTCCGCCAGGAGGTCGCTGACGGCGCGGCTGGCCGCGGGCCCGAGCACGTCCAGCGGCCCCTCCTCCGAGGTGACGATCGTGAGCGACGGCGGCCGGCGGCTCACCCGGACCGCGGTCATCAGCGCGAGTTCGTAGAGCGGCAGCGGCCACACGGTGCCGTGCGGGACGATGAACACGAGCGAGCGCACCTTCGTGGTGTCGGCATCGACTAGGAGCTTCCGGAACATCTCGACGTCGGCGGGGCCGCGGAAGGTGTCGGCGCCCGGCACCGCCGGAGCATGCGTCGTCCCGCACGCGATCAGCAGTGCGTCGTACCCGAGAGTCGCGCCAACGTCGAGGATCGCCTGGGCAGAGCTGGCGTCGACACGTTCGAGCCCGGCAAGCCGCAGCGTCGCGCCACACTCGCGGGCGACCGCCGCCAGGTCGAACCGGTGGACGCGGCCGCGACCGAACGGCTCGGCCACCGCCATGGGACGGTAGGTGAACTCGGGAACGGGCGAGACGAGCTCGATTGAGACCGCGTCTTGCGCTAGCGCGCGCAGCGCGATCGTGGCCTCGAGCCCCGCCACCCCTCCTCCGGCGATGACGGCTTTGAACGCCATCCGAACAGCATGCGCCCGCGCTTCGAATTCCGCATCGGTAGCGACCCGCGTCCCGGCTTCGGGAAACCCGCACATGCGCAGCCGCGTCCTTGCGTGGCGACCCGGATGCGGCGGCGGCCGAGGCGATCGACACTACGAAACGAGAGGAGGTGATCGCGATGGCAACAGTGACGAAATGGGATTCCTTCCAGCAGATGGAGCGGTGGGAGAGCGAGTTCGCACGGATGTTTGGCCGCCCCGCCGCCGGGGCGTGGACACCCGCCGTCGACGTCGAGCAGACGCCGACCGAGCTCGTGTTCACGTTCGACCTTCCGGGGATGCCGCGTGACGACATCGGCATCGAGCTGCACGAGCGGACGCTCACCGTCTCCGGGTCGCGCGAGCAGAAGCGGGACGAGAAGCACGAGGGGTATCACGCCCGCGAGCGCGTGTATGGGCAGTTCGCCCGCAGCTTCACGCTCCCGCACGCGGTGAAGCCGGGTGAGATCCGGGCGGAGTTCGCCGACGGCGTCCTCAGCGTCCACGTGCCGAGACCCGCGGAGACGCGGCCGCAGCGGATCGAGATCGCGGGCAGCTGACGGTCCCGCGTCCGGCCGCCCTCGAGGATCGCCCGAAGGGCGGCCCGGCCGGCGTCCCTGCGAAGCATCCCGCCATCGGCGAGACTGGGCGACGTGTTGCAACCGGTCTACGTCGGAGCCCAGTCGGTCGCGTCGCACCGAGCGAGCGCCGGCGCCGACGCCGTACGCCTCCTACGCGAGCTCGCATCGCCGCTTCGCGGCCTGCGTGTGCTCCACATCAACGCGACGCCGTACGGCGGCGGCGTCGCCGAGATGCTCCGGTCCGAGGTTCCGCTCCTGCGCGATCTCGGCATCGCCGCCGACTGGAAGCTCATCACCGGCGACCGGCGTTTCTTCGACGTCACCAAGCGGCTCCACAACGGGATGCAGGGCGCGATCGTGGGGCTTGCGAGCCGGGAGCGTGACGAGTACCTGGGCCATACCCGGCGGACGGTCGAGGCCGGAATCGACGACGACTACGACGTGATCGTCGTCCACGACCCCCAGCCGCTGCCGCTGCGTGCGATCCACGGCGGGGGCGGCGCCACGCGCTGGGTGTGGCGTTGCCACATCGACACGTCGCAGCCGGACGCGGACGTGTGGGCGTTCGTCCGCCCGTTCGTCGAGGCGTACGACGCGGCCGTCTTCACCATGCGCGAGTTCGTGCCTGCGGGCCTGACCGTGCCCATGCTTCGCATCGTCCCGCCCGCCATCGATCCCCTGAGCCCGAAGAACACGGAGCTTGGAAGGCGGCTCGCGGTGCGGGTCCTACGCTGGATCGGCGTCGATACGACGCGGCCGCTCGTCACCCAGGTGTCCAGGTTCGACCGCTGGAAGGACCCGCTGGGCGTGCTGGCCGCCTTCCGCCTCGTCCGCCGGCAGGTTCCCGAACTTCAGCTCGCCTTGGTTGGCTCGATGGCGCTCGACGACCCGGAGGGGTGGCGGGTCTACCGCGAGCTCCAGCGCGAGGCGAGGGCCGAGCGGGCCGTGCATCTGTTCACCAACCTGACCGGCGTCGGCAACATCGAGGTGAACGCCTTCCAGCGGCTGAGCCACGTGATCGTCCAGAAGTCCGTGCGCGAGGGCTTCGGGCTCGTGGTCTCCGAGGCTCTCTGGAAGGGCACGCCGGTGGTGGCGGGCCGGGCAGGCGGGATCCCGCTGCAGATGCCGGCGGGCACCGGCGGCGTCCTGGTCGACTCCGTCGAGGCCTGTGCCGAGGCGATGGGCCGCCTGCTCGACGATCCGAGCGAGGCCCGCGCGCTCGGCGATCAGGGTCGCGAGGTCGTCCGGGAGCGATTCCTCATCACCCGCCTCCTCGCCGACGAGCTGCGGCTCTACCGGGCGCTTGTCGACGGTCCGCTGATTCACCCCACCAGGTGATCGTGCCGCGGACGCCCGGCGTCGATGCAAGCGAGGCACGGGCATCCGTGCGAGTACGCGAGGAGAAGGGGTCTCCAAGGTGTTGGACGAGATTCGCGACGTCGTCGCTTCGGAATCCGGACAGACGATGGCTGAGTACGCCGTCGTCCTGGGCGTCATCACGATCGCGGTCGTGGTAACGCTGGGCCTACTCAGCACGGCCATCCAGAACCTGCTGAACAACGTCATCGCGGTCCTCTAGGCGAGGGCTCGGTCGGGCGACGCGAGCGTGCGGGGCCGGCGACAGACCCGCACGCCGGCCCGGCCGGCACCTACGACGTCGCAACCTGGCGACCGTTTCCGTTCGAGCTGCTCCGGTCCCACCGGAACGTCTGCTGCAGGAGCCGAGGCGCCGCGAGCAGGTCGGTCATCTTGACGACGTGGCGGAAAAGGTCGGGCGTGCCGGCCATGCGCCGCAGCTGCGACGCCACGCCGGGGCCGGTGAACACGAACACCGCATCGCTGTCCCCGAGGAACACCTCGTGGTGCTCGAACCCCTCCTTCGTCAGGTCGAACGGCGGGCCTTCGGCCAGCGCGCGCTCGAGATCCGCCCGCTTCCCGGGCCGGATCTCAGCCAGGATGGCGATCTGGTCTGTCATGGCTTCTCCTTCCTCACGGGTCGCGTGCGCGACACCGTAGACGGCATCCGCGAACTGATGGGCCGCGCCCCAGCCGCCGAGCAGGAGCTCGACGACCACCTCGCCGTCTCGGCCGGTGACGGCCACCGCCGGCGCGGGCGCCCATCGGTGAAGATCGACGTGCGTGATTGCGCTGCCCGGTATCCGGATCCTGCGCCGCGGGCTTCCGGGCGCGGCGCCGTCGAGCACCAGGCCGTCGCCGTCGAACGACGCCTTGCCCACGTGGCGGGCATGCGTGCGATCCACCCACGCGACCGGATACTCGACCGTCCCCATCGAATCCTGGAATGCCATGGTCACAGGATCGCCGCAGTTGGCGGCGCCGGCGTCGGGGTCGACGCTGAACCTCCGGGCGGGAAACTACGGCTCCGGCTCATCTACCATCGCGCGCACCCGTGGACCGCATCCGCGTCCTCATCACGACCCCCCTCGATCCCGCCCACGTCGAGGCGATCGCCGGGGTCGACCCGCGCCTCGACGTCGTCTACGAGGATGCGCTCATCGCCCGGCCCGGGTTTCCGAGCGCCCACCCGCTCCCGGATGCGGACGACCCCGCCGCCCGCGCCGGCTGGGAGGAGCTGCTCGCGGGCGCCGAGGTGATGCTCGATGTCGGGCCGCTCGTCCTCGCCGACCGGCTGACGGCGCTGCCGCGCCTGCGCTGGATCCAGGCGACGAGCGCCGGGGTGGGAGAGCTCGTCCGCAGGCTCGGCATCCCGGCCCGGCGCGACCTGGTGGTGACCACGGCGAGCGGCGTGCACGCCCGGCCGCTCGCTGAATTCGTCCTCCTCGCCGTTCTCATGTTCACGAAGGACGTCTGGCGCCTGCAGGATGACCAGCGCGAGCACCGGTGGCGCCGGCACGCGTCCGACGAGGTGCGGGCCAAGGTGGTCGGGATCGTCGGCGCCGGCCGCATCGGCCGCGAGGCCGCCCGGCTCCTGCGCCAGCTCGACGCCCACGTGATCGCCGTCGTCCGCTCGCCGGGTGGTCGCACGGCCGCGGACATAAGCGCGGACGAGCTCCTCGGCATCGCCGACCTCGACGGCATGCTTCCCCGGCTGGATGCGCTCGTGATCGTGACCCCGCTCACGGCGGAGACGCACAGGCTCATCGACGCGCGCCGGATCGGGCTCCTGCCGCGCCGGGCGATCGTCGTCAACATCGGCCGCGGAGACGTCGTCGACGAGCCGGCGCTCATCGAGGCGCTGGCCGGCGGACGCCTGCGGGGCGCCGCCCTGGACGTGTTCCAGACCGAGCCGCTTCCGCCCGAGAGCCCGCTCTGGGACATGCCCAACGTGCTCGTGTGCCCGCACTCCGCCGCCACCGTGGCGGCCGAGAACGACCGCATCGTGGAGCTCTTCTGCGACAACCTCGGTCGCTACCTGTCGGGCCGGGCGCTGCGCAACGTGCTCGATCCCGACCTCCTCTACTGAGATCAGGAGCGGCCTGCGGGTTCGCCGCATCGCCAGATCGGGCGCCGCCCCGATGACAGGCTGCGCCCGACCGCGACATTGCGCGCGCCGGCGGCGCCATGTCGCAGACGCGATCCTCGGCGGGTGCAGCCGTACCGGCCCGATTCGTACTGGCTTTCGGACATCGGCCCGCTCCGGAGCCGGCAGATCGCATTCGCCCGAGCTGCATTCGAGTCGTCGGAGCCCGACGGCGCCCACGTCGGCTGGACGGACGACGGGGTGCCGGCGTGCGTGCTCCTTCGGAACGTCCCTCATCGACGAAACGACGCCCGCCGCCTGCTGGCGGCCTGACCGAAGGGAGACTTCATGCGGGTACGACCCTCCTGGCCGCCGGCCGCGCCTCGCGGATCTGCGCGGCCTGCCCCGTCGGGGCGATCTCGCTCGATTCTGCCGCATGAGCAGGTGGTTGCCCGTATCCGGACCCGTGACAACTACGTGTGCACGGACCGCGCGTTCCCCGATGCCGCACAAGCTGGTCGACAGGACACTCCGAGCAGACCATTGACGATCGGAGGACACCATGACGCGCACCGCCATCATCTCGGCTTTGGCGCCGCTCCTCGCGCTGGGCACAGCGGGGTGCGGCGGCGGCTCGACGCCGGCAGCGGCGCCGGCCGCGGGGGGCACGGACGGTGCCTCCACAGCCTCGCTCGTCATCCAGCATCAGACCCGCGGCTGCCACGCGTGGTCGTTGAACGGCCTCCCCTACGCGGCCGGCCAGACGGCCAACCTCGAGCACGGGAACGGCATCACCGTGACCAACAACGACGTCATGCCGCAGAAGCTCGTGCAGACCGGCGGCACGGCCGTCAGGATCGCGGGCGCGGCCATGAACCACCCCGGCGCCAAAGCGACACTCGTCTTCCCGGTCGCCGGACGCTACACGTTCACGACGAAGGCCGGTGAGGACTACACGTCTGGGATCGAGACCATCGGCCCCGACAACACGCTCCGGCTGACGGTGATCGTCTCCTAGATCGCGGCGATGGGCGGGCGGCATGTCGATTGCCACCCGCCCATCGTGGGTCCTCCGATCAGAAGCGTCCGCGCGCGATCAGCTTGCCCCCAAGCGTGCGGACCGGACCTTGGGCACGAGCTGGCCGAGCTCGGTGTTGCGCTGGACGTCGATCCGGCCCAGGTTCCCGACTCGCGGGTGCACGAGCTTCCGGCCATTTGCGAACACATTCACGCGCTCTCCGGCCAGCGACTTGATGTGCTGGACCTCGATCTCGCGCTCGCGCTCGCTCCAGCTCACATTCGAGACGGCCCTGCCAGTGGCGTTGGGGGACGAGACGCTGCCGCGGAGGAGGGCGGTCCGAGTGGTGCCGCCTCCCTTGGCGGACGCGGCGGGGGACAGTCGCCAGTTTTGCCAGGCCGGCGACGAGAGTCGAGACGAGCGTGGTGCGACGCATTTTCCTCCCAGGTCGTCGTGCGGGGCCCGCAGGTTCGGGGAGGCGCGTCGAGGCGGCACAGGGACATCGGTCATGTCGTGCAGGTCGACCTTTTGTCGCGCGCCTCCGCCCCCGCCAGCGATGACGGCGCTGGCGATCGGTTTATCTAGCTGACCGCACTATGCGTAGTAGCCCGTGATGTGTGTGCGCAAGAACCCTGATGCGCAGTCTGCTGGACGGTGGGATGGTGCATCCCATAGACCAGGGAGGTGGTTGAGATGAAGCGCGTCGTTGTCGATCACTATGGTGGGCCCGAGGTATTGCGGGTGGTGGAGGACGCCGATGACCCTCGACCTGGTCCGGGTGAGGTGCGCGTCAGAGTGCTCGCGGCGGGCGTGTCGTTCACCGATTCGCAGCTGCGGGCTGGGACGTATATCCCCGGCGGGCCGAAGCCACCGTTCACGCCGGGCTATGAGCTCGTCGGTGTGGTCGAGGAGTTGGGCGCAGGCTGCTCGAGGCTGCGGGTGGGAGACCGGATCGGTGCGCTGACGGTGTGGGGCGCCGACGCGGACCGCGTCTGTGTACCCGAGGCGAGCGCGGTGGAGGTGCCCGAGGATCTTGACCCGGCGGAGGTGTTGAGCCTCGTGTTCACGTATATGACCGCCTATCAGGTGCTTCACCGCACGGCGATGGTGAAGCGCGGGGAGACGGTGCTGGTGCACGGCGCGGCCGGCCGAGTGGGTATCGCGACCCTTGAACTGGGAGCGTTGGCCGGTCTGCGCCTGTTCGGGACCTGTTCGGCTCGCGATCGCGAGAAGGTCGAGCGGTTGGGTGCGGTGGCGATCGATTACCGGCACGAGGACTTCCGGCGTCGGGTGCGCGAGCTGACCGGTGGCGAGGGTGTGGACGTCGTCTCCGACTCGCTCGGTGGCCCGATATCGCTTCGCTCGTTCCGGGCGCTTCGGCCGGGTGGAAGGCTCGTCGTCTTCGGCCGCTACGACACGCTCAAGGACGGACACAAGGACTGGCCGGCCGTCATCAAGTGGTACGCGTCGGTCGCGACCGTCTTTGTCTGGGGCAAGCTGTCGCCCCGACGGCGGGTGCTGAAGTACCAGGTGCAGAAGTTCCGTGACACCGCTCAACAGCGGGCTGGAGCAGTCGGAGGAGTGCCGCGCTACCCGGAGTGGTTCCGCGAGGACTTCGGCGCGCTGCTCCAACTGCTGCGCGAGGACACGATCCATCCCGTCGTCGCGGAGCGCCTGCCGCTCACCGAAGCGCGCCGTGCTCATGAGCTGCTCGAGAGTACGGCGTCGAAGGGCAAGCTGGTGCTCGTGCCGTAAGCCGACGGAGGACGGTTGCGAATGGCACTCGATGTCAGTGCTCGAACGATGCGGGTCGCGCCCGATCCGGATCGGCGAGCGCAGCGGGCGCGGTATTTGCCCATCGCTGAGCATGCGCTGATCGGCGACCGGCACACGGTCGCGCTTGTGGGCACGGATGGGACGATCGACTGGTACTGCTGTCCGCGTTTCGATTCACCGAGCGTGTTTGGGGCGATCC
>DASQXS010000130.1:0-6639 GCA_035639615.1 Gaiellales bacterium
GTATCTGAACCTCGGCTTCACGCCGTCGAACAACGCGTTCGCGTCCGGCTTCTTCTCGCTCACCGGCCTGCACGGCATGCACGTCTTCGTCGGCGCGACGCTCCTCACGATCGCGTTCCTGCGCGCCTGCCGCGGCCACTACTCCGGCGCCGAGCACATCGGCCTCGAGGTGACCGGCCTCTACTGGCATTTCGTCGACGTGGTGTGGATTCTGCTCTATACGGTGGTGTATCTCCTTTAGAACCACGGGGAACCCGGGGTTCCCCCGCGAGCCCCCTCCCTAAGGGGTGGCGGGCTGTCGGGTGCGCGACGGCGAAGAGCGCGGTCTTCGCCGTCGCCACGACCGTCAGGGACGTGTTTTACGCGCCCGCAGGGATTCGTTCACCGGCAGGTACGTCCGTGGCGAGGCGCGACAGGAGCGCGACGTCGTGGCGCCGCCCGAGCAGCACGGCGCGATGTCGAAGGTGCCCTCGGCGGTGAATCCGGCCGCGCGGGCGACGGCCAGTGAAGCGGCGTTGTCCGGCTCGATGTAGAGCTCGATCCGTGCGATTCGCATGTCGCGGAAGGCGTGCCAGCTGACGAGGCGGACAGCGCGGGTTGCGTACCCCATGCCGCGGCGCCCGGCCAGCGTCCAGTCGGAGAGCTCGGCAATCGAGTCCTCCCGTAGGCGCAGCTCGCAGCCGCCCACCGAAGCGGCGCGCGAACTCGTCGTCGCCGGCAAGATGCGCCCGCCAAGTCTGTGAGCCGGAACCCCGTCGAGCGTCACCGTGCCGTCGGACAGGCGCGGCGGCCTCATCCCGCCGGCCGGCTCAGTCGAGCTCGCGGTACTCGGCCATCGAGTCGCGCAGCCAGAGCCACCCGGCGCCGAGGGCGATCGTCGCGCCCATCGAGACGAGCGCCAGCCGCCAGAGCCGCGAATCGGGCACGAACCCGAATAGGCTAAGGGCGACGCCGACGGCGACGACGATCGGGAGCGCCGATGGCGACGGCAGGTGAAAGTCCTCGTGCTCAGCCATACCGGACGAGGACTCCGATCACGAGCGCCCCGGCGAACATGCCGACGGCGACGAGCCCGAGCTTGAGGGCCAGGGTCAGGTTGCGCGTGGCCGTGTCCCGGTCGAGCATCGGGGCGGGATTCTAACGGGCCGTCGCCGCGGCGGCGGCTCGCTCCTGGCGCAGGTCGCGGAGCGGCCGCTCGGAGCGGATCGGCGGCAGGCTGTCGAAGTTGTGGGGCGGCGGCGGCGAGCTGGTGTACCACTCCAGCGTGTATCCGCCCCACGGGTCGGCGGGGGCGATCCGGCCGGCGCGGAGCGAGCGCAGGCAGTTCCAGAGCACCATCAGGACGCCGACGGCGAGGATGAACGCGCCCAGCGTGGCGATCTGGTTGTACACGTTCCAATCGGTGTTCGTGTACGAGGCGATCCGGCGCGGCATGCCGGAGAGGCCCATCGCGTGCATCGGGAAGAAGGTCAGGTTGAAGCCGAGGAAGATCACCCAGAAGCTCCTGACCGCCAGCGTGCGGTCGAGCATCCGGCCGGTCATCTTCGGGAACCAGTAGTGGAGGCCGCCGAGGACGGCGAACACCGGCACGCTTCCCATCACGTAGTGGAAGTGGGCGACGACGAAGTAGCTGTCGGTGACGTCCAGGTCGATCGGGAACACCGCGAGGGCGATGCCCGAGAGCCCGCCGATCAGGAAGACGCCGATGAACCCGGTGGCGAAGAGCATCGGCGGCTCGAACCGGATCTGGCCCATCCACATCGTCCCCACCCAGTTGAAGATCTTGACGCCGGTGGGCACGGCGATCGCCATCGAGGCCAGCATGAACCAGACCTGCAGGGGCGTCGACATGCCGACGGCGAACATGTGGTGGCCCCAGACCAGGAAGCCGAGGAAGGCGATCGCCACGGTGGCGTAGACGAGCGCCCGGTAGCCGAAGAGCGGCTTGCCCGAGAACACCGGGACGATCTCGGAGATCATCCCGAACCCGGGCAGGGCCACCACGTACACCTCGGGATGGCCGAACGCCCAGAACAGGTGCTGGTAGAGGATCGGGCCGTAATGGTTGGCCGCGAGGAAGGTGGTGCCGTAGTTCCGGTCGAGCAGGAGCATGGTGAGCGCGCCGGAGAGCAGCGGCAGCGCCAGCAGGAGCATGAACGCGTAGACGTCGATCGTCCACACGAAGAGCGGCATCCGCGTGAGGCGCATGCCCGGCGCGCGCATGTTGTGGATCGTGCAGATGAAGTTGATCGCTCCGAAGACGGAGCTGATCGTGAGGATGTGCAGGCCGACGATCCAGAGGTCGATGCCGTGGCCGGGCGACTGCACCGAGAGCGGCGGATAGCCGGTCCAGCCGGCGTCGGCGGCGCCGCCGCCCCAGACGAAGCCCGAGTACATGACGAGGCCGCCGCAGAGGAGGAGCCAGAAGGAGGCGGCGTTCAGGCGCGGGAAGGCCATGTCGCGCGCGCCGATCATGAGCGGCACAAGGTAGTTGCCGAAGGCCGCCATCACCGGCACGACGAAGAGGAAGATCATCGTGGTGCCGTGCATCGTGAAGATGCGGTTGTACGCGTCCGCGGAGACGACCTGGTTGTTCGAATGCTCGAGCTGCAGCCGCATGGCGAGCGCCATCAGTCCGCCCGCGACGAAGAAGAAGAGGGTCGCGACCAGGTAGAGCACGCCGATCCGCTTGTGGTCGACGGTGGTGACCCACGACCAGAACCCGGTGCGCGCCTGAGCCTGCCGGGCGCCGGGGGCGGTGATGGCCTCGCTCACCATGCCGGCCTCACTTCAGCCCTCCCGCGTACGTCTGCCAGTCCTGCGCCGAGACCACCTTGACGGTGATCAGCATCGTGGCGTGGCCGAGGCCGCAGAACTCGGCGCACTGGCCGTGGAACGTGCCGGTGTGATCGGCCGTAAACCATGTCGAGGTGGTCTGGCCGGGGATGGCGTCCACCTTCGGCCCGAGCTCGGAGACCCACCAGTCGTGGTCGACGTCCTTCGAGCGCACCTCCAGCTTGACCGGCGTATTCACCGGCACCACCAGCGTGGCCGGGTTCGACGGCGCCTTGCCCTGGGCGGCGCCCGAATCGGCCCCGTACGTGTACGAGAACGTGAACTGCTGCGCCTGCACGTTCACGACCATCGCGTTCGCGGGCACATCCTTGACGTCCGGGAGCTTGGCGAACGTGTAGCCGGCGAGTCCGATCAGGATGAGCACCGGCACGATGGTCCAACCCAGCTCGAGCCGCGTTGACCCGTGCACCTGGGGCGGCTGGATGTCCCGTCCCGGCCGGGCGCGGAACCGGATCGCGGAGTAGAGCAGCCACCCGCCGACGAGGATGAAGATGACCATCGTCGAGCCGAGCACGGCGCGGTAGATGTCGTCCATCGCGTTCGACCCCGGCCCGGCTGGGTTCTCCGGCGTGGCGGTGCTCGCGAGCGCGGAGGGGGCGGTGACAAGGGCCGCGATGACGGCTGTGACAGCGGCGACAAGCGTGCGCAGTCGGGGGGCAGCGGTCACGGCCGGGGGATTCTACTGGGACTTGTCGGCGGCGTCGGCGGAGCCGGGGGCCTGCGTCGGCGAGGTGGGCTTCGCGTCCGCGGTCGGGTCGGCGGCCCCCTCGGCGAAGGCGGCGCCCATGCCTGCGATGGCGCCCATCGCCTGGGCGGCGCCGGCGGGCAGGAGTAGGAGCTTGTTGGCGTCGCCCGCCGCCACCGCCGGCAGCGCCTCGAGGTACTTGTACCCGAGCATGGCGCTCGAGTCGATGCCGGCGTCCGTGACGGTCTTGAAGATCTTCTGCAGCGCCTCCGCCTCGCCCTCGGCGCGAAGCGCCCGGGCCTGCTTTTCGCCCTCGGCCCGAAGCACGTTGGCCTGCTGGTCGGCCTCGGCGTTCAGGATCGCCGCCTGGCGCAGGCCCTCGGCGCGGAGGATCGCCGACTGCTTCTCGCCCTCTGCGGCGAGGACGGCGGCGCGCTTGGCCCGGTCGGCGCGCATCTGCTGCTCCATCGCCTCCTGGATCGTGCGCGGCGGGTCGATCGACTTGAGCTCGACGCGGGTGACGCGCACGCCCCACTTCTCGGTCGCCTCGTCGAGCACCAAGCGGAGCTGGGAGTTGATCGAGTCGCGGCTCGTGAGCGTCTCCTCGAGGGTCATGGCCCCGACGACGTTGCGAAGCGTCGTGATCGTGAGCTGCTCCATCGCCACGAGCACGTTGGCGACCTCGTAGGTCGCCTTGACCGCGTCGGTCACCTGGTAGTACACGACCGTGTCGATGCCGATCGTCACATTGTCGTGGGTGATCACCGGCTGCGGGGCGAACGCCTGCACGGTCTCCTTCATGTCGACGACGACCGCCACCCGATCGAGCATGGGCACGAGCAGGTGGACGCCGGGGTCGAGGGTGCGCTGGTAGCGGCCCAGCCGCTGCACGATGCCGATGTAGCTCTGCTGGACGACGCGCACGGACGACGCCACGACTACGAGCGCCAGCACCACCAGGGCGATAACCGCGATCAGCTCAGCCATCCGGGATGTCTCCTATCTCGTCGGTATGGGGCGACGGCGCGGCGATCACGAGCGCGGTCACGCCCTCGACCTTCACCACCTCTACGCGCGTTCCTGCGGGGATCGACTCGCCGTCGTAGTAGCTGCGGGCGGTCCATATCTCGCCGCCCACCTTGACCTGGCCCGGCTCGAGCTCGGCGATCGGGAGCGTGACGAGGCCGATCTTGCCCTGCATCGCGTCGACGCCGGTGCGCAGGCCGGCCACACGCCCGGTGGCGCGGCGGAGCGCCGGCCGGGTGAGCGCGAGCGAGCCCACGGCGAGCCCGCCGAACGCCAGCATCTGGACGGCGACGGAGGCCCCGGCTGCGGCGAGGAGCGCGGCCGCGAGCGCCGCAACGCCGAAGTAGATCGCGACGAAGGCGGTCGTGGTCGCCTCGGCCACCAGCAATGCCACGGCGATCACCACCCATACGACCCACGACTGCATGCAGCAATCAGATTACCGACTGCGGATGCAAAAACGGGCTCAGGTTCCAATTTTGCGCGCAATACTGTTGGCGTCATGCGGATCGAGCAGATCACGACGGCCGCCGAGCTGCGGCCGCTGCTCGATTCAGCCGCCGCGGAGGAGCGCTGCGCCCTCGACACCGAGTTCGTGTGGGAGCGCACCTACGCGCCTGCCCTCTGCCTCGTCCAGATCGCAACGACCGATCGCCTGGGCGTGATCGATCCGCTGGCCGGCGCGCCGCTCGAGCCGGTCGCCGAGCTGCTCGCCGACGCGGGGGTGGAGAAGGTGATGCACGCGCCGTCGGGCGACCTGGCGGCGTTCGTGCTCGCCCACGACGTTCGGCCCGCGAACGTCTACGACACCCAGGTCGCCGCCGGCTTTGCCGGGTACGGCGGCTCGCTCTCGCTCGAGCGGCTGCTCGACAATGCCATCCGCACCCGGCTTCGCCACGACGAGGGGTTCACCGACTGGCAGCGTCGGCCGCTCTCGCCGATCCAGGTGGAGTACGCGGCAGACGACGTCCGCCACCTGCTCCCCGCTGCGGACGCGCTCCGGCGGCGGCTCGCCGGCCAGGGGCGCGAGGCATGGGTCGCCGAGGAGATGGCCGCCCGCTACGGCCCGGACGCCACGCTGGTGCAGAACCCGGACACCGCCTGGCGGCGGGTCGCCGGGCGCGGCAAGCTGCGGGGCGAGGGACTGGCGGCGCTGCGGGCGGCGGCCGCCTGGCGGGAGCGCGAGGCGCGCCGCCGCGACCTGCCGGCGGCCTGGCTGATCAAGGACGCGACGCTCGTGGAGCTCGCCCGTCGCCGCCCACGCACGCCGGCCGAGGCCGAGCGTGTCCGCGGCCTCCAGATCAAGCGCGGCCGCCAGCTCGAGGAGCTGCTTCAGGCGATCGCCTCACCGGGGCCGCCGCCCGAGGCCGAGGCCGAGCTTCCGGCCGACGTGCGCCGCCGCGTCCGGGTGGTGCTGCCGCTTGCGAGCGCCGTTCTCCAGGCCCGCTGCGCGGCCGCCGGGGTGGCGTCCGAGCTGGTCGCGACCAGGGCCGACCTGGAGGGGCTTATCGCCAATCAGGCGCTCGAGTCGGACCGGGCCCATCCGCTGCTTCACGGCTGGCGCCGGGAGCTTGCCGGCGAGTCCCTCCTGCGCCTCCTGCGCGGCGAGATCTCGCTGCGCGTTCTGCCCGGCCCGCCGCACGTGATCGAGTCGTGACGCGCGCCGGCGCGGCGCTCTTCCTGGGCGCCTCGGCGATGTTCGCCAACATGTACTCGACACAGGCCATCCTGCCGGCGGTCGAGCGGGGCCTCGACGCGTCGCCGGCCGCGGCGGGCTTGACCATCACAGTCGTCGTGGCCGGGGTTGCCGCCGGCGCCTGGGTCGCCGGCCCGCTTTCCGACCGGCACGGCCGCGCCCGGGTGATGGCGGCGTCGGCTGGCTTGATCTGCATCCCCACGGCGCTCGCCGGGCTGGCACCGTCACTGCCCGCCTTGCTCGTCGTCCGCGCCTGCCAGGGCCTGCTGATGCCGGGGCTTCTCGTGGTGGCGGTGCCGTACGTCACCGAGCGCTTCCGAGGCAGGGCGCAAGGAGCGGCCATGGGGGGATACACGGCCTCGCTGGTCTTCGGCGG
>DASQXS010000131.1:0-3125 GCA_035639615.1 Gaiellales bacterium
GACGACGCCGCGACCGCGATTCGGCGCACGCTCGGCAGCCTTCTTGCCGGCCTGCGCACCGCCGGCCCAGACTGCGCACCATGGCGGCCGGGAGGCCAAGAGTGACAGTGCGGTGCACGTTCCCCTTCTCTCCCCCAATGAAGGTACCTGGTGCCGCTACGAACATGCGAGACCGGAGCGGTCGCCGCGACCAGGCAGGGCTTGCAGTCCATGCTTCGAGGCGCGCGACCGCCTGCTCGAGCTGCGGCGCGTCCACGCGGAAACGGCTCCGCGTACGGCACCTGCTCGACGGCGGGGGCGGTGGGCCCCGGGCGGCGAGCGCATCGAGCACATACCGCACCGGCAGGCCGTGGACGACGACGAGCATCGTGCGCTTGGGGCGGCTCAGGCGGATGCGGTAGCCGCGGACGTAGCGGCGGACTCTGCCCGCCCTGCTCTCGCCGCCGCCGGGCGCAGGCTCTTCTGGAGCATGCGCTCGGGCCCAGGCGCGGTAGTCGGCGAGGGCGAGCCCCTCGAACTCGCCGAAGCGGATGTCGTTCAGCTCGGACACGACGAGCCGCGGAACGTCGCGGCCCGCAAGGGCGAGGTCGGCCGTCTCCCGCGCGCGCTGGAACTCGCTCACGACGCAGAGGTCGAGCGGCTGTCGCGCGAGCAGCTCGCCGAGGCGGCGTGCCTGGGTGCGGCCGGTCGCGGTGAGGCCGAAGGCGACGCGCGGGTCGCCGTTCGTGCGGCCGGCGACGGAGAATTCGGGCGTGCCGGGCGAGGATCGCCGTCTCGACGGCGCGGGATTGTCGCCTGTCCGATCAGCGACGGCCTCCGTCTCACCCGGAGGCCGTTTCTCGTTCCGCGGTACGCTTATCGAACCCGCGCGGGCGTAGCTTAGTGGGAAAGCAGGGCCCTTCCAAGGCTCAAACGCGGGTTCGATTCCCGCCGCCCGCTCTCCGTCCGACCCGCTCCGCTACGTTGTCAAGGATGAAAACAGCGGAGCGAGAACGGGCGCGGCTAGTGCGGCGGCCACAGTGGATCGAGTGCTAGCGCGGCCGGTCGACGAGCGGCTCGATCGCGGCGGCCGTCGGCTCGAACTCCCCTGCCTCCAACCCGGCCACGATCTCGCGGGCGAGGGCGAGCGCCTCGCTCTCTTGGTCCGGGCTGAGCACGGTGCTCACCGCAGCGATGGCGCGGTCGCCGTTGAACAGCTCGACCTCGACCGTCTCCAGCTCGCGCCGCGCGATGTAGGGGTCGTCGGGAACGCCCACCCGCACGCGGATCTCGCCGCCGTCGGGAAGCGAGGCGGTCTGCTCCACCGGTCGTCCGCGTAGGCTCACGCCCGGACAGTGCTCACGCGCGCGAGCCCGTAAACGTCCGGCCTCTCGGCGATCCTGGCGGAGTGATCCCGGAGCGCCTCGTCCGCTTCCGGCTGCGGACCGTCCTCTCGCTGCTTGCGACCATCATCGCGGTCGCCCTCGCCCTCGAGCTGATCTGGATCGCCCGCCACGTGATCACGTGGATCCTGATCTCGCTCTTCCTGGCGCTTGCCCTGAACCCGGCGGTGGAGTGGTTCCAGCGCCGCGGGCTGCGATCGCGCGGCGTCGCGACCGGGGTCACGTACCTGATCACGCTGGGGTGCTTCGTCGGGATCGGCTTCGCGTTCGTGCCGACGCTCGTCGACCAGGTGAACGAGTTCGTCCAGAAGCTCCCCGACTACGCGCACGACATCACGCACGGCCGCGGGCGGCTCGGCTTTCTCGAGACGAAGTACCACATCCAGGAGCGCATCCGGAAAGCGGTCGAAGAGGGCGGAGCGACGAAGGTGTTGGGTCTCTCCGGCGCGGCGATCTCGCTCGCCAAGGGCGTGATCACGATCGTCGTCGCGACCGTGACGATCGCGTTCATGACCTTCTTCATGCTCCTCGAGGGCCCGGCGTGGATGGAGCGCTTCTACCGCCTCCTGCCGGAGCGCTCGCAGCAGCGCTGGCGCAACGTCGGCCACGACATCTACCGCACGGTCGGCGGCTACGTGACCGGGAACCTCCTGATCAGCCTGATCGCGGGCGGCCTCACGACTGTCGTCCTCCTGATCATGGGCGTTCCCTACGCGGTCGCTCTTGGTCTGATCGTCGCCATCCTCGACCTGATCCCGCTGGCCGGGGCGACGATCGCGGCGATCCTGATCGGGATCGTCGCCTTCCTGCACTCGATCCCGGCTGGGATCGTCGTGGTCGCGTTCTTCATCGTCTATCAGCAGGTCGAGAACCACCTCCTCCAGCCGGTGATCTACGGCCGCACCGTCCAGCTCTCGCCGCTCGCGGTGCTGATCTCGATCCTGATCGGCGCCGAGCTCGCCGGCATTCTGGGCGCATTGGCGGCGATCCCCGTGGCGGGGTCGATCCAGGTGGTGCTCGTGGACTGGCTGCGGTACCGCCGCGCGGGCAGCCACACCGCCTTGTAAGCAGAGTGATCCGCCCTCAAGCGTGAGCCGGCTCGTGCCGATCGTGACTTCATGGCTCATCGGAGCGGACCGGTCGGGGTGGCGGCGCTGCTCGGGGTCCTGCTGCTGCCGTCGGCGGGCTCGGCGGATCCCCATGGCGCCCTCAGCCCGGCCAGCGGCTTGCAGGCGGCGCTGCTCGGCCAGGTGAACGCGCTCAGAGAACGGCGTGGGCTCAGCCGGGTGCGCCTGTCCACGGCGCTCGACGCGGCGGCGAGCGGCCATTCGGTGCAGATGGCGCGGCTCGGCTACTTCAGCCACAACTCTGCGAACGGCACATCGTTCTCGGGGCGGATCGCGCGCTACTACCCGGCCCGCGGCTACCGCAGCTGGTCGGTCGGCGAGAACCTGCTCTGGGCCTCGCCCGAGATCGGCGCGGCGCGCGCCCTCCGCCTGTGGCTTTCGAGCCCCGAGCATCGCGCGATTCTGCTCTCGCCGCGCTGGCGCGACATCGGCCTCTCGGCCGTTCACTCGACAAGCGCGCCCGGCGTGTACCGCGGCTCCCCGGTCACGATCGTCACCGCCGACTTCGGCGCCCGCAGCCGTTAATCGGCCTGGCTACGCTTTTCCTCCGAGCGCCTGTAGCTCAGTGGAAGAGCGACGGCTCGCCGCCGAAAGTCCGGCCGCTTCGCGGCCATGA
>DASQXS010000132.1:0-10773 GCA_035639615.1 Gaiellales bacterium
TACGTTCATCCAGTATTGACCGCTCCCTGCGTCCTTGCGCTGCTTGGTTCCCAGCCGCCCAGGACATCCCGGGAATTCGGAATAAACGATCTAGTGGTGTGGCCGGCAACGTTGGTGGTGTCGATGGCGAGCGAAAACCGAGCGATGCTAGGACGCAGGGAGCGCCAATACTGGAGAAGTATTGGTGCGACCGAGGACAACGCAGCAGTCGCAAGGCGCTGCCTTGCGACGTTCGGGAGCGATCTGCTACCCAGCAGATCGCGGACGCGGTTTGCCGCCGCCAGCCTGTCAAGGCGCCCGCCTTGACAGGTCTCGCGAGCAGCCTGCTACGCAAGCAGGCTGCGAGAGCGGCAAACGTTGCCGGTCACATCACTAGGCGCCGAGGTCAGTCCGGCGGCCCGAACCAGCCGCGGCGGAACTGGTAGGCGAGCCAGAGTGCGACGACGAGCGGGAAGGCGATCAGCGCGAGCGCGAGCCGCCGCCAGTATGGGAGATCGCAGTACCAGAGGCCGACCGCGTCGATCGGGTTGCGGCGACTGGCCAGCACAGAAAGCGGCGGGCGTCCCGCGGACGTGGCCGCGGATGCCGTGGCCACTTGGCCGTCACGCGCGTGCCAATCGGCGGCGGGTAGGCTGCCGGGTCGTGCTCGTCGTGATCGCCCGATACCAGGCGAAGCCCGGCGAGGGGGACGCGGTCGCGGCAATCCTCGCCCGCCACACGGCGCAAACGCGGGCTGAGCCGGGCTGCCTCGCGTTCCTCGGCAACCGCAGCGCCGAGGACGGCGACCGGTTCGTCCTCTACGAGCAGTACGCCGACGAGGCGGCCTTTCAGGCCCACCGCGCGAGCCCCCACTTCCGGGCGAACATCGAGGGCGATATCGCGCGCCGCCTCGCCTCGCGCGAGTGGGAGCGGCACGTCCTCATCGAGCCGGCACCGACTGCGGCGCCGCCCGGCCCGTAGTAGGCGGAGCGTCCGTCAGCCGCTGATCTCGCCCGCCAGCCTGCGCAGATCCGCCCGGACGATCGCCACGTCGTGCGCGTTGTGGGCGTATCCCTGCCCGAGCGCCTGCCCATGGGCGATGTACGTCTCGAAGTTCGAGGACAGCCCCGCACCGTAGGCGACGGTGGTCGGATCGATCACCCGGTACGGCTCAGTCGGGCTCCCCGGGCTCATGCTGGTCGGCCGGTGCCGCGGTCGCCGAGGGCGAGCTCGACCGCCTTCTGGGCGTGAAGCCTCGTCGTGTCGAACACGGGCACGGGAGCATCCTCCGGGCCGACGAGGAGATCGATCTCGGTGCAGCCGAAGAGGATGCATTCCGCGCCTCGATCGGCGAGCGTGTGGATGACTCGCCGGTATGCCCTCCGCGACGATTCGCGGACGACGCCGACACACAGCTCGTCGTAGATGATGTCGTGGACGAGCCGGCGATCCGACTCATCGGGCACGAGCACGGTCAGGCCGTGCCGGTCGCGGAGCCTGCCGATGTAGAAGTCCTGCTCCATCGTGTAGCCCGTCGCGAGGAGCCCGACGGTGCTGATGCCGTTTGCGGTCACGGCGTCGGCGGTCGTGTCTGCGATATGGAGGAGGGGGATCTCGATCGCTTGGTCGATTCGATCGGCAACCTTGTGCATGGTGTTCGTGCAGAGGACGAGCAGTTCCGCGCCCGCGCGTTCGAGAGTCCGCGCCTCCCTGGCGAGGACCTCGCCGGCTTCGTCCCAGCGCCCGGTGCGCTGAAGCTCTTCGATCGGAGCGAAGTCGACGGAGCGGAACACGCAGTCGGCCGAGTGCAGGCCGCCGAGGCGATCGCGGACCTCCTCGTTGACGAGCCGGTAGTACTCGATCGAGGACTCCCAGCTCATGCCGCCGAGCAAGCCGATCTTCTTCATCGCAGCCATCGGGGCGGTCCGATGCGTCGTCTTCTGCTCCGAACGTGCATTCCGTCTCCCCTCGGTTGCTGTTGACGGTCAGGGTAGAGGCGGTATGGAGACGTGCTCACGCATGGCCGCCATCGAAACATCTTGCCGCGACTGCGACGAGGACCACGCCTGCGACCGTCGTGCGTCTCATCCCTCCTTCGATGCCGGCGCAGGCCGAGCGGTTCCGCTACAGCCGCTCGCCCAAGAGCTCCAGGAGCCGCATCCACGCCCTCGTCCCCTCCTCGAGCCGGGAGAGCCGGAAGAACTCGTTGGGGCCGTGGAAGCCCTCGTCGGTGCTCGAGAACGAGAAGAAGAGCGTGTCGAGCCCGAGCGCCCGGCGCAGGAGCACGGCCGCCGGAAGCGTGCCGCCGGCGCGTGTCCGCAGTACCTGCCGCCCAGGGTAGATCTCGCCCAGCGCCTGCTCGGCGGCCCGGAGCGCCGGGTGGTCGCGGCGAATGGCGTAGGCGGGGATCGCGCCGGGCTCCTGCTCCACGTCCACCGTCACGGACGGCGGACAGTGATGGATCAGATGCCGGGCGAGCGCGGCGGCGACCCGATCGGGGTCCTGGTCGGGGACGAGCCGGCACGTGACGTAGGCGCGCGCGACCGCCGGGATGACCGTATAGCGGCCGCCGGCCTCGACCATGCTCACCTCGAGCGTCGGCCGGGCAGTCAGCCGTTCCAGTGCCGAGAACCCTGGCTCGCCCCAGAGCTCGGGGACGCCCACCTCCGCCCGGTAGGCATCATCGTCGAACGGCATCTGGGCGATCTCCGCCCTGTCGTTATCGGCCAGCTCGACGACGTCGTCGAGGAAGCCGTCGACGGCGACGGTCCCGTCGGAGCCGTGGAGCGAGGCGAGGAGCTGCGACAGCGCCCGCGCCGGGTTGTCCACCGCTCCACCGTGCCGGCCGGAGTGGAGGTCGAACGCCGGCCCGCGCACCGTGACCGTGGCCGCGAGCATGCCGCGGGCGGCGAGGTTGAGCGACGGCTGCTCCGCGGACCACATCGCCCCATCAGCCGACACGGCCAGGTCGGCGCTGAGCTCGTCGCGATGAGACAGAAGCGCCGCCTCGAGGCTGGGGCTTCCGATCTCCTCCTCGCCCTCGAGGACGAAGCGCACGTTCACCGGCGAGCGCCCTTCGCCGGCCAGCCGTTCGACGGCGGCAAGCGCCGCCAGCATCGGCCCCTTGTCGTCGCTCGCGCCGCGGCCGTAGACGCGCCCGTCGCGGACGGACGGCTCGAACGGGGGCGTGCGCCACGCCGATGCGTCGCCGGGCGGCTGGACGTCGTAGTGGGCATAGACGAGGATCGTCGGCCGCCCCTCTGCGCCGAGCCATTCGCCCATCACCAGCGGATGGCCTGGGGTCGGAACGACGCGCCCGCCGAACGGCCGGAGCCGGTCCGCGAGCCACGCCGCCGCCCGCTGCACGTCCCGGCGATGGGCGGGGTCGCCGCTGACGCTCGGGACGGCGATCAGCTCCTGGAGCGCATCGAGCGTCACCGCCAGCCGTCCGCGATCAGCGCCCGCACCTCCTCGACGCCGGCGCGCCAGACGGCGCCCCAGTCCTCGTCCGGCCGCTCGTAGAGCCCGCCGTAGGAGCCGTCGCCGAGGATCTCGCGCACCCGTTCCGGCGACGCGGCCCGAAGCGCCCCCGCGTCGACCATCGGCTTTCGCTCGGCGGGGACGGCCGCGCCGGAGAGCCGCGTCCACGGGAAGCTCTCGAGCCAGGACGCGTGGCTCGCGTCCGGGTCGATCGCCTGCACTACCGCCCAGGTCTGCGGGCCGTTCCACCAGTTGTGGAAGATCACTTGCGCGTCCGGACGGTCGCGCATGAACTCCGCCGCGAGCCCAGCGGCCGGCCTGTTCCCGCCGTGGCCGTTCACGAGGACGAAGCGGCCGAAACCCTGCCCGTGCAGGGAGTCGAGCAGGTCGCGGACGACCGCCAGGTACGTCTCGGCGCGGAGGCTGGGGCTTCCGGGGTATGCGGCGAAGTACGGCGTGAGCCCGTACGGCAGCGCCGGCAGGACGGGGACGCCCAGCGGCTCGGCCGCCTCGACCGATACCCGCTCGGAGAGGATCGCATCGACCCCGAGCGAGAGATAGGCGTGCTGCTCCGTCGAGCCGAGCGGCAGAACGACCCGATCGTCCTCGCCCAGGTACTGCTCGACCTGCATCCAGTTCAGGTCATGCATCCGCACGGCGGGCCTCCTCGTAGGCCGCGGCGACCGAGAGCAGGAACCCGTCCCGGCCGGATGCCGCCGCCAGCTGGAGCCCGGCAGGGAGGCCGTCCTCCGCTGCGCCGCACGGAACGGACACGGCCGGCACGCCCGCCAGGTTGCAGGGACCGGTGAAGCGCGCCTCGACGTCGCCCTCGGGCGTACCGAACGGCGGATCCTCGGGCGGGGCGACATATGCCACGGTGGGGCCGGCGAGGACGTCGGCCTGGGCGAGTGCGCGGGCGAAGCCGGCGGCGACGCGGTCGCGGTCGGCAAGCGCTGCCCGATACTCGGCGTCGGTGACCTTGACGCCCAGCTCGAGGAGGGCGCGGGTGCCGGGCCCGTACCGGTCCGCCTCGGCCTCGTAGCGGGTGCGGTGCGCCTCCCAGGCCTCCCGGATCACGATCACGCCGAGCGCCGAGCCGGCGAGCTCGAGCTCCGGGATGTCGATCTCGGCCACCTCGAACCCAAGCCCCGCGAGCGCATCCGCGGCGGCGCGCACGCGCGCGCGCACGCCCGGACGCACCTCCGGGTCGGCAAGCTGCCGGTGAAGAAGGCCGACGCGCGCGCCGCCGACAGGCTCGACCGGGCAGGGACGGCCGGAGATGACCTCGAGGAGCCGGGCCGCGCCCGCCGCCGTCCGTGCGAGCGGCCCCACGTGGTCGAGCGTGGGCGAGAGCTCGAATACGCCGTCCACGGGAACGAGGCCGTAGGTCGGCTTCAGGCCGACGATCCCGCAGTAGGCCGCGGGGATGCGGATCGAGCCGCCGGTGTCCGTGCCGAGCGCGTAGTCGCAGACGCCGGCGCCGACGAGCGCCGCCGACCCCGACGAGGAGCCGCCGGACGTCCGCCCCGGCGCCCGCGGGTTGAAGGTCATGCCGTAGGTCGGGTTGACGCTCCCGGCGGCGTACTCGAGCAGATTCGTCTTGCAGAAGAGGTCGGCGCCGGCCGCGCGCAGCCGCTCGACGACGGCGGCGTCGCGGGCCGCCGGCGGCGGCACGCCGACGGTGGACGCGTTCGTGGTCACGAGCCCGCGCAGGTCCATGTTGTCCTTGACCGCGACGGCAACGCCATGGAACGGCCCGGCCGGCGCCCGGTCCGGCGCCTCGACGACATCGATCACGGCGTTCAGCGGCCGGCCGAGCCGCTCCAGCCGCTCATAGGCGGCCAGGAGGTCGAGGTTGGCGTGCTCGCAGACCCGGCGACCGTCCTCGATGGCGTGGATGAGCGCCGCAGTCCGCAGCACCAGCGGCCCGTCGAGGACTCCGAGCATCACGTCGACCTCGGTCTTTCGGTGCCGCACGGCCAGGTCGCGGTAGATGCCTGAGTGCGTCTTCGCGGACGCGCGGTTGAAGGCCACCAACCGGTCGAGCGAGCCCTCGAGATCGGCCGGGTCGAAGCCGTCGAAGGGCTCGGGCCGGGCCGTCGCCTGGGCGAGCACCTCCCGCGCCAGCGCCAGGTAGAGCGGCCGGTAGGCCCGATCCTCGAGCGCGTCGGCGATCGAAAGGTCGGAGACGGCCGTCGCGAACAGGATCGCCCCGTAGGCCTCTTTGGCCCACAGGAGCCCGGCCACGTTCGCGGTCGGCTCGGCGTCGGCGATGTCGGCCACCAGCCGGCGCACCCGCTCGGACTCGGACCCATCCATCTCGCCGATCCGGAACGTGGCCCGATTTCCGCGCAGAATCCGCCCCGGGGCGACGACGTCGGCGCCGAAGTTGACGAGGGCCCCCACGACCCGCTCGCAGCCGACGCGCGCGGCGATCGCCGGCTCGTTCATCCCGTTCTGGAGCGAGACGACGAAGCCGTCCCGCTCGAGCCGCGGCGCGATCGCGGCCATCGCCTCCTCGGTGTGGTGGGCCTTCACCGCCAGGAGCACGGCGTCGAGCCGGTCGGGGAGCGCGTCCGGGGTGACCGCAGGCACATGGACCGTGAACTCCTCGACCGGCCCCTCGATCGAGAGCCCATCCCGGTTCACGGCCGCCACGAGGTCGGGGTCGGCGTCGCACACGAGCACGTCGTGGCCGTCGCGGGCGAGGCCGGCCGCGACGGTGCCGCCGATCGCCCCGCCGCCGACGACGACGTACGTCATCCGCCGGTCTCCGCCCGGCGCGGGCCGTCCGGGGCGGGCACGCGGTCGAGCATCTCCTCGATCGCCCGGCCGGTGGTGACAATGTGCTCGGTCATGAGCTCGTGCGCGGCACGGCCGCTTCCGGCCCGGATCGCCTCGAGCAGGGCCCGGTGCTGGCGGACGTTCTCGTCGTGGATGCGGCCGAGCTCGTCGACGAGCGTCAGCAGCCGCGGCGTTCCCAGGACGCGGCGGACGCTCCGCGCCATGCGGTGGAGGAGCGGCATCCCCGCGGCGTCGAGCACGATGTCGTGGAAGACGTCGTTCGCGCGCAGCCAGTCGACGGTCACCTGCCTGCGCTCTGCGGCCTCCAGCCCGGCGCTCTGCAGGCGGCGAGTCAGCTCCTCGTAGCGGCGCTCGGCCGCGGCGAGCGCGGCCACCTGGTCGGGGGAGATCCGCTCGGCCGCGAGCTCGGCGGCGACGCCCTCCAGGGCGGCGCGCACCACGATCGACTGGCGCAGCTCGTCGCGCGACGGAGCGCGCACGAGCACGCCGCGGTTGGGGCGGAAGACGACGAGGCCCAGCGCGTCGAGCCGGCGCAGCGCCTCGCGGATCGGGGTGCGACTGACGCCGTACTGCTCGGCCAGCTGTTCCTGGCGCAAGAGCGTCCCGGGCGCGATCTCGCCGAAGAGGATCGCCCGCTCGAGCGCCGCGCCGATGTCGTCGGCCTTGGTGGTGTCGGCGCCGTCGGTCGCCGGGATCGGACGCACACCCGCCATTTCGGATCCAGGTTACCGGAAAACACGGCCTCAGACGGCCTAACTTGGTATGGTTGGGATCCGAAGTCGGCCGCGGCACCGTGGGAGGAGCGCTCATGAGGATCCACATCACCGGCACTCGAATCGCCGTCGCAACGGTCACCGCGCTCCTTGTCGCTGGCGCGGGCTGCGGCGGTGGCGGTGGGGGAGGGGGCGGTGGCGGCAACGCCTCCGGCGGGAAGCCGCAGTACGGCGGCAGCATCGTGATCGACCGGTCGGCGGAATCCGAGTCGATGGACAAGGAGACGGTCTTCGACAACGAGTCGATCTGGATCTTCGAGCAGATCATGGAGCCGCTCTACACCGTCTCGAAGGACGGTAAGAGCGTCGAGCCGTGGCTCGCCACGTCGTACGACCTCTCACCCGACCAGAAGACCTACACGTTCCACCTGCGGCCGGGCGTGAAGTTCTCGAACGGCAAGCCCATGACGTCGGCCGACGTCAAGTTCTCCATCGACCGGGCGCGGGCGGCGACCCAGGGCTGGGGCTTCCTCGACACCGCCATCAAGAACATCGAGACGCCCGACCCGGAGACGGTCGTCATCCACACGAAGTTCAAGTGGTCGCCGCTCCTGGCAGACATCGCGCTCTTCGCCAACGGGATCATCCCCAAGGACTACAACGGCGAGACTGCGAAGCAGTTCTACACCCACCCGATCGGCACGGGCCCGTTCATGTGGGACCACTGGGACCACGGGAACGAGCTCGTCCTCAAGAAGAACCCGAACTACTGGCAGAAGGGCAAGCCCTATCTGGACAAGGTCACCTGGCGCACCGTGACCAACACGAACACCCGCCAGCTCCAGCTCGAGGGCGGCCAGGCGCAGATCGACGAGTTTCCCGACTGGCAGACGGTGAACACACTCGAGCACACACCGGGCGTCGTGATGAAGCTCTTCCCGTCCACCCGGACCGACTACATGATGATGAACGAGCGCTACGCGCCGCTCGCCGACGTCCACGTCCGCAGGGCGATCAGCCTGGCCCTCGACCGTAAGGCGATGATCAGCTCCGTGCTGTTCGGCCACGGCCAGCCGGCGAACTCGTTCATGCCGCCGCAGGTGCCGTACTACGACCCCAACTCCCCCGGCCTCCAGTTCAACCTCGACCAGGCCAAGCAGGAGATGTCCCAGTCCAAGTACCCGAACGGCTTCACGGTGCAGATGCTGATCGGCGCCGGGGTGGCGGACGAGAAGTCGATCGGCCAGATCGTGCAGGACGAGCTGGGCAAGATCGGCATCAAGGTTGTCTTCAAGCCGGTCGACCCGAGCGTCGAGTTCACGGACGAGCAGGAGTTCAAGTACCAGCTCGGCACGAGCTACTGGACGATGGACATCGCAGATCCGGACGAGCTTGTCACGTTCGCGGTCGATCCAGGCTCGGGCGCGAAGTCGTTCTACACCGACTACTCGAACAAGGATGTGATCGCCTGGACGCACGACGCCGAGCACACCTTCTCCAAGTCGGCCCGCCAGGGTCTCTACAACAAGATCCAGACGCAGGCGGCGAACGACGCCTTCATGGCGTTCCTCTACTACTCGCCGTACCGCTACGCCTTCTCGGACAAGGTGCAGGGCTTCTTCGTTTACCCGACCGGGAACTATCACATGGAGGACGTCTGGCTCAAGAAGTAGGCCCGCGGTAAGGTCCGGCGGCCGTGGACCGGTTCGCATACATCCTGCGCAGGCTCGTGCAAGCCGTGCCGGTCGTGATCGGCGTCACGGTGCTGGTGTTCTTCATGATCCACCTGGTGCCGGGCGACCCCGCGCGCACGATGCTGGGGGTGCACGCGAGCCCGCAGCGGGTGGCGCTCCTGCACCATGAATGGGGGCTCGACCGGTCGCTGCCGGTGCAGTACGAGCTCTTCATGAAGCGGCTCGCCCACGGCGACCTGGGCGACTCGCTCTTCTACCACGTGTCGGCCCGGTCGCTGATCCTCGATCACCTGCCGGTCACGCTGTGGCTGATCGGCTACGCGACCGTACTTGCGATCCTGATCGCCGTCCCGCTGGCGACGATCGCGGCGACGAAGAAGGACGGGTTGCGTGATCAGGCCGTACGCGCGGTGCCGCTCGTCGGCCTCGGGTTCCCGCCGTTCTGGCTCGGGATCATGCTGCTCCTCGCGTTTGGCCTCCACGCGGGCCGCTTGTTCCCGGTGGGCGGCTACGGGGAGGGGCTCGCAGGCCACCTCCGGTCGATGTTCCTGCCCGGCCTCACGGTCGCGCTCGGCATCGCGCCGATCCTGATCCGTAGCCTCCGCGCCAGCCTGCTCAACGTGCTCGAGTCGGACTTCATCACGACCGCCCGGTCGAAGGGGATTCCCGAGCGGCGGGTGTACATGCGCCACGCGCTTCGAAACGCGGTCATCTCGACGGTGTCGGTGCTCGGCGTCAACATCGGCTTCCTCGTCGGCGGAACGCTCGTGATCGAGCAGGTGTTCGCCCTCCCCGGGATCGGCCAGCTCATGATCAACTCGATCCTGCAGCGGGACTTTCCCGTCGTGCAGGGCGTGACGCTCGTCTTCGCGATCATGGTGGTGCTTGTCTACCTCGCCACCGACGTCATCCACTCGCTGCTCGACCCCCGGGTCAGGTTCGACTGATGGCCGTCGCGATCGCCGAGGGCATCACGGATGCTTCCGCCGAGCACCGCGGCGGCTTCCGCCGGCGCTGGTACCGGACGCCGGCCTTCGTGGCCGGCCTCGTCATCGTCGGCGGCATGATTGCCCTCGGGCTGCTCGCACCCGTCCTGGCCTCGCACGACCCGAACCAGCAGGATCTCCGTCACATCCTCCAGGGACCGTCGTCCCAGCATTGGCTCGGCACCGACCAGCTCGGCCGTGACGTCTGGTCGCGGCTCCTCTACGGCGCGCGCATCGACCTGCGCGTCGCGTTCCTGGCCGTCCTCTTCCCGTTCGTCCTCGGGACGACGCTCGGCTGTATCGCCGGCTACTACGGGCGGTTCCTGGACACCGTCGTCATGCGGCTCGTCGACGTCGTGGTCGCGTTTCCCTTCTACGTCCTCATCATCGCGATGGTCTTCGTGCTCGGCGCGGGCACGCGCAACATCTACATCGCCATCACGCTCGTCGGATGGGTGTCCTACGCACGCATCATTCGCGGCGAGGTGCTCGTCCAGAAGCGGCAGGAGTACACGCTCGCGGCGCGGGCGGCTGGGCTCTCCGACGCCCGCATCATCGTGCGCCACCTCCTGCCGAACGTGATCACCCAGGCGATCGTCTTCGCCATGTCCGACATCGTGCTCGACATCCTGGCCATCGTCACACTGGGGTACCTGGGCCTGGGGGTCCAGCCGCCGACGCCCGACTGGGGCGGCATGATCGCCGACGGCCAGGCGTTCTTGACGACGAAGTGGCAGCTCTCCACGATTCCCGGCGTCGCCGTGGTGGTGACCGGGCTCGGGCTGTCGCTCCTGGGCGACGGCCTCGCCGACCTGCTGCGGCCCGAATGAGCGCAGCCCCGATACTCGACGTCCGCGACCTGCACGTGGAGCTCCCGCTCTCGCGCGGGACGGTGCGCGCCGTCGACGGCGTCTCGTTGGAGCTCCGCCCCGGCGAGGCGCTCGGGCTCGTGGGCGAGTCCGGGTGCGGCAAGAGCATGACGCTGCGCGCGATCCTCGGCCTCCTCCCCCGTCCCGGCCGCATCACGGGAGGCGAGGTGCTGTTCGAGGGCGAGGACATCGCCGCTGCCCCGCCCCGGCGGCTGCGCGAGGTTCGCGGCGGCTCCATCGCGATGAT
>DASQXS010000133.1:0-3744 GCA_035639615.1 Gaiellales bacterium
CCGCCGCTCCGGTGCCCTTCGTCCACGTTCGTAGCTGCCACCGCCTTGCCACACCCGAAGTCTAGAGAGAGCGCCGGTTACCCGACGTTCTGGGCGGGCAGAACGCCCGGCCGAACCGGTCGGAGGGTCCGACCAGGCCCGCGCCTCTTGTCGGGTCGCTCGCAACCAGCATGACACCTGGCCGGACGCCACTCTCCGACCGGGCTGGCTGCTCAACCCGACGCCGAGATCTTGCCGATGGAGCCGTTCGGTGTCAAGCCCGGGCGGTATGGACTCCTGTGTCTATTTGTGGGGCCGCGGATTCTCCGGCTGACGGACTCGAACCGCCGCCGGTCTGCCTCAAGAAGCTCGACGGCGGCCCGCGTCGGGCATCGACACTGTGCCGCGGCGAGGTCGGTCATCCTCACAAAGGGTGGCGGAGCAGGGCCGATCGGGTCAGGCCGGCGCCGGAAAGGGGAAGACCACCCGAACCGCCTGTCTATACGGTCGACGCGCGAGCGCGGAAAATCCGGCGGTGCCTTGGCTGAGTACGCGGCTACGCCACTTCAGTGACGAGCTCGAGGGTCCCCGGGCTTCACGACCCACCTGCCGCTCGTGTAGGTCTCCGGCGTCCGCGCCGAGTCTCCATGGCGCCAGCCGGATTGACGGCTCCAATCTCCCGCCTTGGCGAACGGCCCGACGTCGGCTAGCCTGGGCGGCGAAGGGGAGTACCCCATCACCGCATCGTCGTCATGACGGCGCACACGCGCTCGGCGATGCGGGCCCGCCCGGCGGGGGAGACCTTCGGCACACGACACAAAGGAGCCGAGGGTCCAATGCGCGTAGAGGCGTGGGAATGGGCGGCACTGGCGGGCCTCACCGCGACGCTGATCGCGGTCGACATGCGCTGGTCGGTGCGCGACGAGCGCCTCCGGCCGGCCGCCGCCTGGAGCTGCGCGTGGTTCCTCGCCGGCGTGGCGTTCGCCGGGGCGGTCTGGACCCTCCACGGCGGGGATGCCGCGGGTCGCTACCTGGCCGGATACCTGATCGAGCGCAGCCTGTCGATCGACAACGTCTTCGTGTTCGTCGCCGTGTTCGGCTACTTCGCCGTGCCCGCCGGGCTACGACGGCCGCTTCTGACCTGGGGCGTGGCATCGGCGCTCGTCATGCGGGGCGCGTTCATCCTCGGCGGGATCGCCGTGCTCGCCGCGTTCCACTGGGCGATCTATGTGTTCGGCGCGGTGCTGATCGCCACCGGCGTTCGTATGGCGGCCCACCGCGGCCGCCCGAGCGTCGACCTCGAGCACAGCCGCCTTCTGGCCACCCTCCGTCGCCTTGTCCCGGTCGCAACCGAATACCGCGGCCGGCGGCTGGTCGCCCGCGAGGACGGGCGGGCGGTCGCGACCCCGCTCCTCGTGGCGCTCGTAGCGGTCGTCGTTGCAGACGTCGTCTTCGCGATCGACTCGATCCCCTCGATCCTCGCCATCACGACCGAGCCGATCCTCGTCGTGGCCGCGAACGCGCTTGCTCTGGTCGGGCTGAGGTCGCTCTACCACCTGGTCGCGGGCATGACGCGGCGCTTCGCCTACCTGGACCTCGGGCTCGCCGCGATCCTGGTCCTGGTCGGCGTCAAGATGGCGGCCAGCGAACTCTACGAGCCGCCGGTGTGGGCTGCGCTCGCGGCGATCCTCGCCCTCATCGCGACCACCATCGTCCTGTCCGTCGTGCGCAGCGGGCCGGCGACGCGGCGCACACGAATCGGAACCCCTCGAAGGAGCACGACATGACCCTCTCGCTGGAGATCATCCGCCGCCTGGACGAGATGCGCGACCCGGCCGGCGTCCTCTCGATCTACGTCGACGGCGATACGCCGGACCGGCGCGCCCGACTCGTGCGCACGGTGTGCTTCGCCCACAAGCTGCGCGTCCTTTCTGCCGCTGTGCACGATGGCGGCCCCGCCGGGGGCGGGCGAGCGCTCGTCGAGTGCATCCACCGGATCCAGCCGCGGCTGCGCCGGCTCCTCGATGACGACCGCAGCCGTGGACGGGCGCTCTTCACCGCACTCAGCCGCGACGACGTGCGCGAGCTTCGAGTCGACATGCCGCTTGAGACCGGGGTCGCGCTCGACGAGACGGCGTATGTGCGGCCGCTCGTGGTCGCCTTTGACGAGGGCCGGCCGGCGGGCGTCGCGTCGCTGCACTCGGCGGGACTGCAGCTCTTCGAGTGGTCGATGGGCAGGGTCGACGAGGTCGAGAGCCTCGAGCTCCCGCGCGCGGAACGAGGCGATGACGATCGCCGCAGCCGGCCGGTCGCCCTCGTCACCGCCCGGCGCGTCGATCCCAACCGGGACGCGCTCATGCGCTCCCTCGCGCGCCGCATCGCGGAGGTTGCGGAGACGCGAAGCTGGCGCCGGATGGCCGTCGCGGGCGACCCCAGGCTCGCGTGGGCGCTCCGCAGCCGCCTGGATCTGCCGGTGGCCCAGCTGCGTGCGCCGGCCGGCCGCCACGACCGGGGGTCGGCCCGCGACCTGGCCGCCGCGCTCGCCCGGCCGCTCGATCTCGCGCAGCGCGAGTACGAGTCTGCACTTGTCGCCAGGGCCGTCGAGCGCGCCCTCGTCGACCAGACCGCGGTGCTGGGGCTGCCTGCGACGCTCCGTGCGCTCGAGGGGGGCTGGGCCGGCCATCTCCTGTTCGCGACCGACGGCGACGCGTCCCGAGAGGCCGCGGCCGGTGCGGCGTGCGGCTACGGCGTCGATCCCACCGAGCGCCTGATCGAGCTGGCGCTCGCCGGAGAGGCCGACATCACTCCGCTCGAGGGCCGGCCGGGCGAGGCCCTCGCCCACGCCGACGGGGTGGCGGCGCTCCTGCGGTGATCGGCTCGGGTCGGTCCGGTGCGCCCGCGCCGGTCCCTTTTCAGTCCGCTTGACCTGTTACCAGACCGGCGCTAATCTCGGGTGTTACGGAATACGCGTACGAGGAGGCGGGGTCGATGCGCGGACGAATCGGGCTGGTTGGGCGGATCGGGGTCGCGGCGGCGGTTATCTGCGGCATCTCGGCTGGTGCGGGCGCTGCGCAGGCGGCCGGCAGCGTGACGATCGCCGCCGCTGGAGACATTGCCTGCAGCCCTCTTGATCCCAACTACGCTGGAGGCGACGGCACGGGCAGTCTCCTGACGGGCAAGTGCCACCAGAAGGCGACCGCGAACCTGATCAGCCAGGGCACATACGATCGAGTTTTGCCGCTGGGCGACTTGCAGTACGACTGCGGTGACCTGACCAGCTTCAACACCGTCTATGACGCCACGTGGGGCGCATTCGACTCGAAGACCGAGCCCGTGCCCGGAAACCACGAATACAAGGCCACGAGCAATTTCGGCGACACAGGCTGCTCGAAGACCGCCACCGGATACTTCACCTATTTCGCCAATCACGGCGTCACCGACGCCGCCGGTGTGAACGGCAAGGGGTACTACAGCTACGACCTGGGCGGCTGGCACGTCCTCGCGATCAACGCCAATTGCAGCAGGGTCGGCGGCTGCGGATCCGGGTCAACCGAGGAGACGTGGATCCGAAACGACCTGGCCGCCCACCCGGCCCAGTGCACGCTGGCGTACTGGCACCAAGCACCGTGGTCGAGTGTCTCTGGAGGCGTCACCAACACGCGCACCTTCTGGGCCGACATGGTCAACGCCGGCGTCGACCTCGTGCTCGTCGCCCACTTCCACCATTACGAGCGGTTCGCGGACCTCGACGCCAACGGACAACCC
>DASQXS010000134.1:0-8375 GCA_035639615.1 Gaiellales bacterium
CGGTGCTCGCGTTCGACGAGGCGGTCGCGACTCGTGCCGCGAAGGTCGGCATCATCGGCCTCGGCTACGCCGGCCTGCCACTGGCCGTCGGGTTCGCCGGCTCCGGGTTCAACGTCCTCGGGATCGACCTCGACCCGGACCGGGTCGGCGCGGTCAACGCCGGCCGGTCGTATCTCACCGACCTGCGCGACGGTGACCTCACCCGCCTCGACGGACGCGTGTCGGCCGCGACGACCTATGATCGCGTCGCCGAGGCTTCGGCCCTCATCATCTGCGTCCCGACGCCGCTGTCGAAGACGAGGACGCCCGACCTGTCCTATGTAGTCGCCGCCGTCGAGGCGGTCGCCGCCCGGGTCGTCCCCGGCCAGCTCGTCGTCCTGCAGTCGACCACCGTCCCGGGCACGACAGACGAGCTGGTCGTGTCCGTGCTCGAGCGCGCCAGCGGCGGCGTGGTCGGCCAGGACTTCTTCGCGGGCTACGCGCCGGAGCGGGTCGATCCGGCCAACACGGCAGGATGGAACCTGCGGTCGACGCCCAAGCTGGTCTCGGGCGTGACGCCCGAGTGCGCCCGCCGCACCGCGGTCCTGTTCCGGCAGGTATGCGACACGGTGGTCGTGTGCGAGTCGCCTCGCGTCGCCGAGTTGGCGAAGCTCTACGAGAACACGTTCCGGCAGGTCAACATCGCCCTGGCAAACGAGCTCGCGCTCATGTGCCAGCGGCTGGGCGTCTCGGCGTGGGACGTGATCGACGCCGCCGCCACTAAGCCGTTCGGGTTCTTGCCGCACTACCCCGGACCGGGCCTCGGCGGTGACTGCATCCCGGTGGTGCCGCATTTCCTCTCCTACCGGCTGCGCGAATGCGGCTACCAGACGCGGATGATCGACGCCGCCCACGAGATCAACACGGCCATGCCCGGCGTCGTCACCGAGCTCGTCACCTGCGCCCTGAACGATCGCGGCATGGCGGTCCGCGGCGCCCGCATCCTGTTGTGCGGCGTCGCCTACAAGCCCAACGTGGCCGACCTGCGTGAGTCGCCGGCCCTTGTCATCTTCGAGGAGCTCCAGCGTCGCGGCGCCCAGATCGCGTTCGCCGACCCGCAGGTGTCCAGCGTCACGATCGGCGGCTACGTCTTCACCGCAGCCCCCTGGTGCGAGGCGAGCGTGTCGAGCGCGGACGTCGTCGTGGTGCTGACGCCGCATGACGAGTTTCTGTCGGCTCCGCACTGGGACGCCGCCGCGACTGTCGTGGACACGCGCAACGTGGTCGCGTCACGGGACGGGGTGTACCGCCTGTGAGCATCGATGCGACGACGAAGCGGCCGATGACGACGGCGGGCCGTCTGTTCCAGGTCGGCTGCCTCGCCTACGGCCTCGCCGTGGCCTACGAGGACGCCCGCCGGCGCCGGCGCGAGGCGGGCGGCCGTCAGCGTGCCAGGAGGGCCATCGTGCCGTCGGCAGCCGTGGTCGAGCTGCCCGATCGGCCGGCTATCGGCGCCGGCGCGGCGGCAATCATCAAGCCGACGGCGGAGCTCGATCCGGTGCTGGAGCTCGATCCGGGGCCGGTCTCCGAGCTCGAGCCGAAGGCGGCGCCGGAGGACGCCGCCGTCGTCTTCGAGCCGATCGACGAGAGCCGGGCCGGCCTGCCGGACGCCCTGCGCGACTCGGTCTGGGCCCGGGCGGCGATCCGCCTGATTCAGCTTGTCTGTCTCGCCTACGGCGCGGTGCTGCTCTACATCGTCTGGATGGCGAAGGACATCACCATCGCCTCGCTCGCCCGCGACCCGGTGTTCGCCGGCTACTCGTTCCTGGTCACCGTCTACGTGTTAGCCCGGTTCGCGATCGCGCCGTTGTACCGGCCGACGCCCGATACCGGCTACCGCCCGACGTGCTCGATCGTCATTCCCGCGTTCAACGAGGAGGGCTGCATCGAGGCCACTATCGACGCCTGCTTCTCGGCCGACTACCCGCCCGAGCGGCTCGAGGTGGTCGTCGTCGACGATGGCTCGAGCGACCGCACCTGGGAGCGGATGCTCGCTGCCCGCCGCCGGCATCCGTCGCTCCTGTGCGTGCAGTTCTCCCACAACCGCGGCAAGCGGGCGGCGATGGCCGAGGGCATCCGCCGCTCGAGCGGCGAGATCTGCGTCTTCATCGACTCCGACTCGGTGATCGAATCCGACGGCCTCGCCCACATCATGGCCGACTTCGGCGACCGGCAGGTGGGCGCGGTGGTCGGGTCGGCGGACGTGATGAACAAGGCCCAGAATCGAATGACGAAGATGCAGCAGGTGCGCTACTTCGTCGCCTTCCGGGTGGTGAAAGGGTCGGAGTCCGTGTTCGGCGCGGTTACCTGCGCGTCGGGCTGCTTCTCCGCCTACCGGCGCTCGGCGCTGCTCGAGATCCTGTCCCGCTGGGAGAGCCAGCGCTTCCTCGGCCGGCCGGCCACCTACGGCGACGATCGCGCGCTGACCAACTACATCCTGCGCGATCACAAGGTCGTCTACCAGTCACTTGCGCGCAGCCACACCCTCGCTCCGACCACGCTTCGGGCCTTCCTCGTCCAGCAGCTGCGGTGGCGCAAGAGCTGGTTGCGCGAGTCGCTCCACGTCGTCCGGTTCATCTGGCGCAAGCACCCGGTGGCGGCGCTCCTCACCTATCTCGGCGTCTTGTTCCCGTGGGTGGCGCCGATCGTGGCGTTCCGCTCGCTCTATTGGCACAGCGTCATCACCGGAAGCCCCTGGTTCTACCTGATGGGTGCCTACGTGATGGCGCTGCTCTACTCGCTCTACTACGGGGTCTCGCGCAGGAGCCCGCTCTGGCACCACGGCATCACCTTCATCGTCATCTACATGGCGTTCCTGGTCTGGCTCACCTACTACGCGCTGCTAACCCTTCGCAACACCGGCTGGGGCACGCGCGCATCGACGCACACTCGCGGCGAGGTCGAGGTCAGCGTGGTCGGGCCCGGGCAGCCCGCCGCGGTCGGATGACGCGCCGCAATCCCGTATCAGCCCATCGGCGATGGCTGCTCCAGACGGTCATCGGTCTGTTCACGCTGCCCCTGTCGGCGGTCCCGATCTGGGTCTACGCGACCCACACCTCCGTGGGCCGGCTGTTGACGCTGCGGGCCCGGTACCAGTTCCTGCCACCGGCGACGCCCCACCTTGACCCCGGCGCCGCGGCCGTCGCCCGGGCCGAGCGGGCACAGACGATTCAGGGTGTGCCGGTGCTGCTGTACAGCATCGGCCACCCGACCGAGTCCTTCGACGACCGCTACGTGGTCAGCCGTACCAATTTCGCCGAGCAGATGCGGGCGCTGCGCGTCGCCGGGTACCGGCCGATCACGATCGAGCAACTCGCCGAGTACCTGCGCACCGGCAGCCGTGCCGGGCTCCCGGAAAAGCCGGTGCTGATCACGTTCGACGCCGCGATGACCGAGACGATGATCCAGGCCGACCCGATCCTGCACGCGACTGGCATGCGCGCCGTCATGTTCGTCAGCGGCGATCAGGCCTCGTCCGGGAGCCTCTTCACCGAGCCATGGGGAAGCCTCTCCGGGTATGCGTCCAGCGGCCGCTGGGAGCTGGAGAACCGCACTAACAGCCTGGGCGAAGCCGACAACAAGGAGGGCCTGCTTCTGACGCGGCTGGTCGAGTCGCCGCCGGATGAGACGCTCGCCGACTACGCGCGGCGCACGGCGTCCGACCTCGACGCGGCCGAGCGGGCGATCGAGGGGGACGGCGGCGGCCGGGCGATCGCCTTCGCATACCCCTACGGCAACTGGGGCCAGCACGCCCGGCCGGGGATCGCTGCCGAGCTGCGACGCGTCGTCGGTCGCCGGTTCCAGCTCGCATTTGACCAGGACCAGCAGTCCGGCTGGCGGCCGGCGATGCCGGGCGATGACCGGCTCCACATCCACCGCCTCGAGGTGATGGACTGGACCGGCCCCGCGCTCCTGCGACGGCTGGACGCCGGCGCCAAGCTCGGCGACACCGTCTACGCCGAGCGCGGCCTCGACCACTCGTACTCGCCCCTGCGCCTGGTCCGGGCGGCCACCGCGTACCGGTGTGCGGGTCGTTCTGGGACGGTGCTGCCCACACCGGTGCGTGCGCCCGCGCCCCGCGCGGTCGCGCTCTCGTTCGACGACGGCCCCTCCGTCTACACCCCGCAGGTGCTCGACCTGCTCGAGCACGCCCGCGTTCATGCCACCTTCTTCGTCTCCGGCGATCAGCTGGCGGGCAGAGCGCGGATCCTCACCCGGATGCTGGCCGACCGAGACGAGATCGGAACCTCGCTCAATCCCTCCGCCCCCGCCAACGGGTCGGCGACATCGGCACAGGCGCAGCTCCGGGCCACGGTCGGCGCGATCCACGCCGCCGTCCCGCTCACGCCGTGCCTTGTGCGGCCGCCGAGCCGCAGCCAGGCCGGCCTCGTCCGCCGCGCCGCCGCGGGGCTGGGCGAGCGGGTGGCGCTGTGGACGGTCGACCCGCGTGACTTCGCCACCACCGACCCCGGCCTGATCGCCCGGCGTGTGCTCGCCCAGGCCCGGCCGGGCTCGATCATCACCCTGCACGACGGAGGCTCCAACCGCTGGGCAACGGTGCAAGCCATCCCCCAGATTCTCGCCGGCCTGGCCAGGCGCGGCTACCAGGTGACCACCGTCACCGACCTCTACCGGCGTGTGCTCGGCGCGCCGTCCCAAGCGCCGGGCGGCGCCGGCTGAAAGGAGACGTCAGGACGCATGTGCGGAGTCATCGGTTACATCGGCCACCGGCCCGCGACGCACATCCTTCTGGAAGGTCTGGCCCGACTCGAGTACCGTGGCTACGACTCGGCGGGACTGGCGGTGCACACTGGCGACGACGTCGTCGTGCGACGGGCGGTTGGGAACCTGGCGATGCTTCGGCGCGCCGTCGGCGAGGACAGGCCAGCCGACGGAGGCGCCGGGATCGCCCACACCAGGTGGGCGACCCACGGCGGGGTGACCGTGGCCAACGCACACCCGCACGGCGACTGCGAGGGTCGCATCCACGTCGTCTTGAACGGGATCGTCGAGAACCACCGCGCGCTGCGCGACCAGCTCGAGCTGGACGGCTGCAGGCTCACGTCGGACACCGACGCGGAGCCGATCGCGCACCTGGTCGAGCGCCATCTGCGCGACGGCGACGACCTGTACGAGGCGGTGCGGCGGACGTCGCTTGCGCTCGCCGGCCACTACGCAATCGTGGTCATCGACCGCCAGGAGCCGCGGACGCTGGTCGCTGTCCGCAAGGAGTGCCCGCTGGTGATCGGGCTCGGCGACGGGGAGACGTTCGTCGCCTCGTCCGCCCTCGCGTTCCGTGCCTTCACCGACCGTACCGTGCACGTGGGCGACGACCAGCTGGCCGTGGTCACATCTGCCGGGGTCACCCTCTCAGACGCGGCGACAGCCATCACCATCCCGGTCAGGGTGCGCCGCGTCGGCTGGCGGGCTGACGCGGTCGACAAGGGTGGATACGCCACGTTCATGCGCAAGGAGATCGACGACCAGCCGGCCGCGTTCGCGGCCATGCTCGAGGCTCACACCACGGCGGCGGGCCGATTCTCCCTCGGCGATGCCGAGTCGGTGCTCACCCAGGCGCGCCGGATCGTGATCGTCGCCTGCGGCACCTCCTACCACGCCGGACTGCTCGGCCGACATCTCCTGCACGGCTGGGCGCGGCTCCCGGCCGGCGTCGAGGTCGCCTCCGAGTGGCGCTACGCCGATCCGGCGCTCGAACCCGGCGACGTCGTGGTCGCGATCAGCCAGTCGGGCGAGACACGCGACACGCTCGCCGCGATGCGGCTGGCCGCCGAGCTCGGAGCCCCCACCGTTGCCGTCACCAACGTCGAGGGCTCGCAGGTCTGCGACCAGGCCGACGCCGTCCTTCTCACCCACGCCGGCCCCGAGATCGGCGTCGCCGCCACGAAGACGTTCACCGCGCAAGCCGGACTGCTCGCGGTGGTCGCGGCCCGGCTTGCCGGCGCCCGGCGGACGCTCGACCCGTTCGCGCTTCGCGACGTCGCCCGCCAGCTTCGAGCGGTGCCCGAGCTCATGGCCGAGACCGTGGCCCGGGCCGAGCTGATCGCGGCCGGGCTCGGCCACGACTGGTCACAGGCCGCGTTCTTCTTCTACATCGCCCGCAACCTGGGCCTGCCGGTGGCGCTCGAAGGCGCGCTGAAGATGAAGGAGATCAGCTACGTGCCCTCGGACGCGTACGCAGCTGGAGAGATGAAACACGGCCCGATCGCACTCTTGTCGGCGGAGACGCCGACGATCGCCGTGGCCGTCGGCACACCGGTGGTCGACAAGCTCGCCTCCAACGTCGCCGAGGTGAAGACGCGGGGATCGCACGTCCTCGCGGTCGCCTCCGAGGCCGAGCCGCGCATGCTCGAGTACGCCGACGAGACCATCTTCGTGCCGGCGCTCGACTGGCGGCTGCAGCCGATCCTGGCGGTCATCCCGCTGCAACTCCTGGCGCTCGAGACGGCCGAATGCCGCGGCCTGAACGTCGACCAGCCGCGCAACCTGGCAAAGACGGTGACGGTCGAATGACCGCGGCGACGAGGCTCGCCACCATAGCCGCCGCCACCGCGACCATCCTCGCCGGCTTCGGCGGTGTCGCCCACGCCTCGGCGTGCGGTACGCACACCGTCCGTCACCTGAGGTGGTCACGCGCCCCCGGCGCGCGGGCGGGCACGCTGAGCTGGCGCGCCCCTGTGCGGCTGCCCGCCGAGGTGGGCTATCGGGTCTGGCGGTCGGGGGCGCTCGTCGGCGTCGCCCGGCACCGCCGGGCCGCCATCCGCGTCGTCCCGCGGCAGACCTACACGTTCACTGTCCGGGTCGAGAACCTGGTCACCGGCCACGTCTCGGTCTGCCGCGCCTCGCTCAAGCGCACGATCGGCTACTACCCGCCCGGCCACACCACCGGCCTCGTCGCCTCCCGGGTGACCTCCTCATCGGTGCGCCTGGCCTGGCGGCCGGCCCGCCGCGGCGACGGCCGCATGGCCGGATACCGGGTGTACCGAAACGGCGACGTCGTCACCCAGACCGACGCCACGCATCTGACCGTGCGCAACCTCTACTCCGAGCGCACGTATAGCTTCGACGTCCGCGCCGTCGACACCAACGGCGTCCAGGGCAGGCGGACACGGATGATCCAGATCACGACGCGAGCCCCGGAACGGACGACAGGCACCGCCACCGCGTTCGTGCTCGAGTCCGACGGCGAGAGCTTCGCCGACCTCCAGCGCCACTACATGCACGTCGGCACGATCTTCCCGACCTACTTCAACTGCACCGACACCGGCGCCGCGAAGGGCGTCGACGATCCCCTCGTGACGTCGTGGGCGCGGAAGCGTGGGATCACGGTCGAGCCGCGATACAACTGCCAGAACATGGCCGCGCTGAAGGCCATCCTCACCAACCAGACCGTCCAGCGCCACCTGATCTCCCAGCTCGTCACGCTGACGCTGAACCATGGCTACCAGGGCATCAACATCGACTTCGAGTCGAACGATGCCTCGATGTGGCGCAACCAGATGTCGCGGTTTGTCGCCAACCTCGCGGCGGCGCTCCGCACCCAGGGGAAGAAGCTGTCCGTCGAGGTCTCGGCGGCGTACTACAACCAGCTCACCGGCCGGGCCGGGTTCTACGACTACCGCGCAATCCAGGCCGCCGCGGATCAGGTCGTCGTCATGGCCTGGGGCAAGTACTGGGCGACCAGCACCCCCGGAGGGCTCGATTACCTGCCCTGGTTCGAGAGCGTCCTTCGATACGCGGCCACCATGCCCAAACCGGCCAAGTTCACGGTCGCGATGACCTTCTACGGCATCGACTGGCCGGCGGGCGGCGGGCCGACACATCCGGGGACGCCGCTCGAGTGGCAGGACGTGCGCGCGCTGATGGCGAAATACCACGCCAGCCCCGCGTTCGACCCGACCGCCGACGACCCCCACTTCTCCTACGTCGACTCCGCCGGCACGCACCACGATGTCTGGTACTCGAACCGGCACACGATCGCCGACCGAGTGGCGCTCGTCCGCAAGTTCGGCATGGGCGTCGGCTACTGGCGGCTGGGCCGAGAGCATCCGAGGATCTGGCAGGTCAGCGGGGTCGGCTAAGAACCTATCTCGGTAGGCAGGCTCCGGCCGGTTGACGGCGAAGCCTCGCGTGTCATCCGACGCGGGAGGTGGACCATGGGTCTCGTGGCGAGCGACGACGGCTGGCGTATTCCGGATGAGGTGTGGGAGCGGATGGAGCCGCTGCTTCCACCGCGCCCGGCGCATCCTTTGGGGTGTCACAACCCGCGCGTGCCGGATCGGGACGCGATGAACGCGATCCTTTTGGTGTTGCGTACG
>DASQXS010000135.1:0-9001 GCA_035639615.1 Gaiellales bacterium
GTCCGGTCGGCGACGAGCCGTAACGAGGGGTCCGGCGATGGAGCCGTCGCGTCCGACTCGAGCGCGGCGCGGCCGTCCGCGGCGAGGAGGCCGGGAAGGTGACGGGCGAGGAGGTTTGCTAGGTCGGGGAGCATCGCGTAGGGCGGGTCGAGCAGCACCAGGTCGTAGGTGATCCCGGCGGCCCGGTCGGCTGCCAGGCGGCGCCGGGCGTCCTGGCGCCGGATCGTGCACCGGTCAGCGTACCGGAGCCGGGCCGCGTTCTCGCGCAGGGCGGCGAGCGCCGCGCGGTCGACGTCGCAGAGGTCGGCGTGGGCCGCGCCGCGGCTGAGCGCCTCGAGCCCCAGCGCTCCCGAGCCGGCGAACGGGTCGAGCACCCGAGCGCCCGTCACGTCGCCGAGCAGCGAGAAGAGCGACTCGCGCACCCGGTCGGACGTGGGCCGGGTGTCCCTGCCGCGGGGTGCGGCGAGCCGGGCCCCCTTCCGCTCTCCGGCGACGATCCGCATTGCGGCAAGGATACGGATGCATAAACGGAGTCAGACTCCTCTGATTCACAGCTTGGCGCCGGGCAAAGGCTCCGTCGTGCATAAAACCAGCCAGGCTGGTTTTATGCACCCGGCTGTCCGTGGGAGCCCATGAATCAGAGGAGTCTGACTCCGTTCATGCCGGCGCCAGCCAGTCGACGTCGTCGCCGAACGCGCGCCGGGTCGCCTCGGCGGCGACCATCGAGGCCGGGCCGGCGAGGTCCGGGTCGGATCGGAGATGGGCCCGCGCGTCCACGCGGGCGCCCGCCGCGAGCCGGCGGTGGCGCGCGAGCCGGGCATGGCGCAGGTCGGGGACGCCGCTCTGGCGCAGCCCGAGGAGGGCCCCCTCGCCGCGAAGCTCCATGTCGACCTCCGCCAGCTCGAAGCCGTCGCCCGTGCGCGCCATGGCGTCGAGCCGGGCCCGGGCCTCGTCGGTGGCGGGATCCGCCAGGAGCATGCAGTAGCTCTCGTGCGCGCCCCGGCCCACCCGGCCGCGCAGCTGATGGAGCTGGGCGAGCCCGAAGAGGTCGGCCTCCTCGATCACCATCACCGTCGCGTTCGGAACGTCCACGCCCACCTCGATCACGGTGGTCGCCACGAGCACCTGAACTGCCCCCGACCGGAACGCGTCCATGATCCGGCGCCGCTCCGGCACCGGCATCTGCCCGTGGATGCACTCGAGCGCGTAGCCGCGCAGCTCGCCGCCCGAGAGGCGCTCGGCCTCCGACTCCGCCGCAGCGACGGCCCGGTCGTCGTCGGCCTCAGCGACGAGCGGGCAGACGACGTACGCCTGCCGGCCTTCGTCGAGGAGCCGCCGCATCCGGGCGAACACCTCGTCGCGGCGATCGAGGCCGAGGACGCGCGTGATGACCGGTGTCCGGCCGGGCGGAAGCTCGTCCAGCACCGAGACCTCCAGGTCGCCGTACACCGTCAGCGCCAGCGTCCGCGGGATGGGCGTCGCCGTCATGTGAAGGACATGCGGGGAGGGGCCCTCGCGGGCCTTCTGCTCGAGCGCGTGGCGCTGCTCCACGCCGAACCGGTGCTGTTCGTCCACCACCGCGACCGACAGCGACCCGTACACCACCCCGGCCTGGATCAGGGCGTGGGTGCCGACGGCGATCGCCGGCTCGCCGGACTCCATGAGCGCCGTCGCGGCGCGCCGTTCGCGGGCGGCCATCCCCTGCATCAGCCCCACGACCCGCACGCCGAGCGGCTCCCACAGCTCCGCGAGCCCCAGGAGATGCTGCGTGGCGAGCGTCTCGGTTGGGGCCATGAGCGCCCCCTGGCCGCCGTTCTCGACGGCGCGGACGAGGGCGTAGGCGGCGACGGCGGTCTTGCCCGAGCCGACGTCCCCCTGCAGGAGGCGGCGCATGGGGACGGGGCGGGCGACGTCCGCGTCGATCTCGTCAACGGCCCGCCGCTGCGCCCTGGTGAGCGCGAAGGGGAGCGCATCGAGGTAATGCGCCGCCAGCTCGCCCGGGGGGTCGAGCGGCCCGGCGTGCGCGCCGGCCTCGAACCGGGCTCGGCGCTGCAGCATGCCGAGCTGCAGGAGGTAGAGCTCGTCGTAGGCCAGCCGGCGCCGCCCCACCGCCGCGTCGGCCTCGGCCCGTGGCTGGTGGCAGGCGTGGAGGGCGTCGCGGCGGAGGGGCAGCCGCCGCCGCTGCTTGACGGCGTCGGACAGCGGGTCGAGCCCGTCGCCCGCGTGCGCGAGGGCGTCCGCGACGAGCCCCCGCAGCCGCCGGCTCGACACCTGCTCCGAGGCGGGATAGACGGGCACGAGGCCCGATGTGTGGAGACCGTCGCCGCCGTCCGAGGCGGCCTCATGGCTCTTGACGACGATCTCGGCGTCGATCGTGGGCCGGCGCTCGCCGCGGATCGACAGACGCATGCCCGGCTTCAGGCTCCGGGCCAGGTAGCGCTGGTTGAACCAGATGGCAACGGCGGGCCCGGACTCGTCGCGGACGGTGGCCTCGACGATGGCGAGGTTCCGGCGCCGGGTCGGCCGCAGCCGCACCCGCTCGACGGTGCAGACGACGGTGGCCTCGTCGCCGGGTCGGAGCTCCGCGAGCCGCATGGCCGAGCGAAAGTCCTCGTGGCGGAACGGGACGTGCTCGAGCAGGTCGCCGACGGTCGCCACGGGTCGCGGCCGCAGCGCCGCCAGCGCGTCGGCGAGCGACCGGCGGGACGTCGCCGGCGCGTCAAGGTGGCCCACGTTCGGCACCGACCGCGGACGTGGGAAGCCGCCGTCCGGGGCCGGCGCCCCCGCGAAGGCGCGAGTCATTCCTCCGCCAGGACGAGCATCCCGAGCGTGCCGGGCCCGCCGTGGGTGCCGACGACGGCGCCGATCTGACAGACGCGGTCGACCGATGCCTGCGGCCGCACCCGCTCGATCATGGCGCGCAGGCGCTCGACCCCCACCTCGTCGCCGGCATGCGCGAGCCCGATGCGGGCGGAACCGCCGTCGGGCACCGCTGCGGCGAGGAACCGCTCGAACTCCCGCATGGCCGCCGACCGCCCCAGGGCGCGCTTGTACGGCGCGATCTCCCCGTCGCGCATCGTGAGCAGCGGCCGCACGCCCAGCGCGCCCCCCACCACCTCGCTCGCACGGCCGATCCGCCCTCCCCGGCGCAGGTACTCGAGCGTATCGACGTAGATCAGCACCGACACGCGCTGCCGGGCCGCGTCGAACCACGCGACCACCTCGTCCATGTCCGTCCCCCGCTCGAGGAGGCGCTGGAGGCCCTGGGCCAGGAGCACGGTGCCTGCGGACACCGTGAGGCCGTCGAGCACCGTGACGCGGCCGCCGGCCTCGGCGGACTCGGCCGCGATCTGCGCCGACTGGGCGGACGCCGAAACCCGCGAGGAGACCGGCAGGGCCAGGATGTGGGCATACTCGGCGAGCTCCTCGAACGCCTCGGCGTATGCGCCGGGAGACGGCGCAGCCGTCGACGGGTGCGGCCCGCCGGCCTGGAGGCGGCGATAGAAGGCGTCGGAGTCGATGTCGACGCCGTCGCGGTATTGCTCCTCGCCGAAGCGGACGGTGAGCGGGACGCTCCGCCAGTTCGGGTGCTCCGCCTCGGGGTGCGGGAGGTCGGCCGTCGAGTCCAGCACGATCGCCGTGTTCGCGAGCGTCATCACGCCGTCGGTGCGGCCGCCGGGGATCGCGCGCAGGTGGCGCGCGCCGGTGAGGCGGCGCGCGCGCTCCTCGGACTGCACGTGCATGTTCGCCACGGCCACGCGGTCGAGGGTGCCCATCGCCACGGCCATGGAGAGGGCGCCGCCCGGGTCGTCGGTGTGCAGATGCACCTTGACGAGCGGCGGCTCGCCGACCACGAGGAGGCAGTCGCCCATGGCGACGAGCCCGTGCTCGAGCCGGTCGCGGTCGACGCCGTCGCCCTCGACCAGGAACGCCGTGCAGTAGCGGTAGCGGGACTGTTCCTGGTGGATCGCCTCGAGGCTGAGCGGGACGGTTATCGCCTGGATCGGCGCCTCGACCTCCTGCCCGCGTAAGCCCGCGAACGCCCCCCGGGCGAACTCGAGCAGCCCGGCGGCGCCGGCGTCGACGACGCCCGCGTCGCGCAGCACGGCGAGCATCTCCTGGGTGCGGACGACCGACTCCTCGCCCGCGGCCAGCACGGCCTCGACGGCCTCCTCGAGCGGCCGCTCGGCGACCCGTTCGGCCGCCTCGGCCATCTCCCGGATCACGGTCAGCATCGTGCCCTCGATCGGCTGCTGCACCGGGCGATAGGCGGCCTCGGATGCGGCCCGGAGCGCGCGGGCGAGGACGGCCGCATCCATCCCCTCCGAGGCGCCCATGACGTCCGCAAACCCGCCCACGATCTGGCTCAGGATGGCGCCCGAGTTACCGCTGGCGCCGCGCAGGACGGCCCGCTTCGCCGCTGTGGCGAGCGCCTCGCGCGTGTCCGCCGGGTCGGCCTCGAGCCCCGCCGCCAGCTCCCGGGCCGTCTCGGTGAGGTTCGTGCCGGTGTCGCCGTCCGGCACCGGGTACACGTTCAGGTCGTTCAGACGGCCCCGGCTGGACTCGACCGCGGCCGCGCCGCCGCGCGCCATCGCCAGCGCGATCCGGCGGGCTTCCGTCATGAAGTCCGCTTGACGCCCTGGATATGGATCTGCAGCGCGTGGACGGGCATCTGCGTCAGCTTCTCGACCTGATACTGCACCCTCGAGCGGACGTTGGCGGCGACATCCGCGAGATTGAGCCCGAACTCTACGACCACATAGAGGTCGATCGCCAGGCCGGCGCCGTTCCGGCGGACGGCCACGCCCTGCGTCAGCCGGTCGCGCGTGAGCATGCGCGCGACGCCCTGGGTGAGGCTTGACGCGGCCATGCCGACGACGCCGTAGCACTCGAGCACGGTCAGCCCGACGACGTGCGCGACCGCCTCGTTGGTCACCGTGACGGCCCCGGCCACGCCCTCGGCACGGGTCGGATACGCGTGCCCCATCGCTTCTCAGACGCCCTGCCGGCGGCCGGGGTTGCGGCTATACTGCGCCGCCGTGTCCAGAGTGTGCGTGATCTGCAGCAAGAAGCCCGGGTTCGGGCACAACCGCAGCCACTCGATGGTGGCGACGAAACGGCGCTTCGACGCGAACCTGCAGAAGATCCGCATCCTGGTCGACGGGGCGCCCGTGCGCGCCTACGTCTGCACGCGCTGCCTCAAGAGCGGGCGCGTGCAGAAGGCCGTGTGACGCCGCTTCGGCGGGCCGACCTCGATCCCGATCCGCTCCGGCAGTTCGCCCGCTGGCACGCCGATGCCCGCGCCGCCGGGGTCGCCGAGCCCGATGCGATGGCGCTCGCGACCGCCTCGGCCGCCGGCCGGCCGTCGGCGCGGATGGTGCTCCTCAAGGGGTTCGACGAGCGCGGGTTCAGGTTCTTCACGGGCCTGCAGAGCCGCAAGTCCGACGACCTCCGCGAGAACCCGCTCGCCGCGCTCCTCTTCCACTGGCCGGGCCGTCAGGTGCGGATCGAGGGGACGGTGGCCGTGGTCTCCGGCGAGGAGGCTGACGAGTACTTCCGGACACGCCCGGCGGGGAGCCGTCTGAGCGCGGCCGTCTCGCCCCAGAGCCGCCCCGTCGCCGGGCGCGAGACGCTCGAGCGGGCCGTGGCCGAGCTTCGCGCCCGGTACCCCGACGGCGATGTGCCGCGCCCGGAGCACTGGGGCGGCTACCGGCTCGCCGCGGAGGCGTACGAGTTCTGGCAGCACGGCGACGACCGCCTCCACGACCGGTTCCGCTACACGCGCGGCGAGAGCGGCTGGGTGATGGAGCGGCTGGGGCCGTAACCGCTCTCCAGCACCTCGTGCACACCGCGAAGCCGGGTGGCGAGAATCTGACGCGCCCGGGAGCAGTCGAGCCGGCAGTCCCGCGGCCGCGGCGCGGGCGCGGCGGCGGCTGTGGACGGGCGCAGACGAGCCGGATCCCGGCCCCCGGCCCGCGCAACGAGCTCCGCAAACTCGAGCCTGCTCACGGCATCCGCACCGGCCACATGCAGGATCCCGCAGAACCGCGCCTCGGCCAGCTCGAGAAGAGCCGCCGCCAGGTCGCCCACCGCGATCGGGCAGCGGATCTCATCGGTGAAGAAGGCGAGGTCGGCGCGGCCGGCAGCCGCGGCCAGGGCCGCCTGCTCGTGGCCGGACGGCTCGGCGCCGCCGTAGATGAGCGACGTACGCACGATCGCCGCACCGCGATGCGCGGCGGCGACGGCCTCCTCGGCGGCCGCCTTCGACCGGCCGTACTCCGTGATCGGCCGGGGCGGGTCCGACTCGGTGTAGGGACGGCCCTCGTCGCCGGCGAAGACGACATCGGTCGAGACGTGGATCAGGTGCGCGCCGGCCGCCTCCGCGCAGGCGGCCACGTTGGCCGCGCCGTCCACGTTCGTCGACCAGGCATCGGCGCCCTCGCGGGCATACGCCGTGTGGATGACGCTGTCCGGCCGCAGCGGGCCGACGAGCGCCGCGACCGCGGCGCGGTCGCGCACGTCGAGGCGCACCTCGCCGGCGCGCGAGAAGGCCGTCCCCACGGCCCCGGGCGCGCGCCGCAGGAGCTCGCCGCCGAGGTACCCGGAGCCGCCCGTGATCAGGAGCCGAGCCGGGCCCGCCACCTCACCGGCGCGACCCGCGCGGCAGGGCGCGCAGGAGGCCTGCCATCTCGACCGCGGCGTCGGCGGCCTCGGCACCCTTGTTGCCCCAGGCCCCGCCGGCCCGGTCGAGCGCCTGCTGTTCGGTGTCGCAGGTGAGGAGGCCGAAGCTCACCGGGACGCCGGTGTCGACCGAGGCCTGGATCACGCCCCGCGAGGCCTCGGCGCACACGTACTCGAAGTGCGGCGTCTCGCCCCGGATGACGCATCCCAGGGCCACGACCGCCTGGTGGCCGCCCGCCTCGGCGAGCCGCCGGCAGGCGAGCGGCAGCTCCCAGGCGCCGGGAACCAGGACGACCGTGATCCGGTCAGGCGGAATGCCGCGCTCGCGCAGCCGCGTCGCGGCGCCGTCGAGCAGGCGCTGCACAACGGTCGCGTTGTAGCGGGAGGCGACGACGGCGACATCGAGGTCGGCGTGCGGCCGGCCCTCCACCGCATGACAGCCCTCGGGGACGGTCAGGTGACCGGCGCCCGCCTCGCTCACGGCTCGTCCAGGCGCAGGCCCTGGTGGCGGATCGTGTGCCCCATGCGCTCGCGCTTGGTGCGCAGGTAGGCCTCGTTCGCCGGGTTCGGCTCGGCCTCGATCGGCAGCTGCTGCGTGACGACGAGGCCGTATCCCTCGAGGCCGAGGATCTTTTTCGGGTTGTTCGTGAGGACGCGTAGCGAGGTCAGGCCGAGGTCGGCGAGGATCTGGTAGCCCACGGCGTAGTCACGGGAATCGACGGGCAGCCCCAGCGCCAGGTTGGCATCGACCGTGTCGAGGCCCCGCTCCTGGAGCTCGTAGGCGCGAAGCTTGTTCAGAAGGCCGATCCCGCGCCCCTCCTGGGACAGGTACAGGAGCACGCCGCGGCCCTCCCCCGCGATCTGGGCGATCGCCCGCTCGAGCTGCTCGCCGCAGTCGCAGCGAAGCGAGTGGAAGACATCGCCGGTCAGGCACTCGGAGTGCACCCGCACGAGCACGTCGGGCACGCCGTTCACCTCGCCTATCACCAGGGCGACGTGCTGCTGGCCGTCGATCATCGACCGGTACCCGTGGGCGACGAACTCGCCGTAGCGGGTCGGCATGGCCGCCGTGGCGATCCGCTCCACGAGCTTCTCGGTGCGCCGCCGGTAGGCGACGAGGTCGGCAACCGTCACCATCTTCAGGCGGTGGGTGGTGCAGTAGCGGGCGAGGTCGGGGACGCGCGCCATGCTGCCGTCCTCGTTCATCACCTCGCAGATCACCCCCGCCGGCTGGAGGCCGGCGAGGCGGGCGAGATCGACCGACGCCTCGGTCTGGCCCATCCGCTCGAGCACACCGTGCGGCCGCGCCCGTAGCGGGAATACGTGCCCGGGCTGGATCACGTCGCCCGGTCCCGACTCGGGGTTGATCGCCACCTGGATCGTGTGGGCGCGGTCGGCGGCCGAGATCCCGGTCGAGACCCCCTCGCGCGCCTCGATCGAGACGGTGAAGGCGGTCTCGAACGGCGTCATGTTGCGGGCGGTCATGAGCGGGAGTCCGAGCTCCTCGACGCGCTCGGGCGTGAGCGTCAGGCAGATCAGGCCGCGGGCGTGGGTCGCCATGAAGTTGACCGCCTCGGGGGTGAGGTGCTGGGCCGCCATCACCAGGTCGCCCTCGTTCTCGCGGTCGGGCGAGTCGACGACCACCACCATCCGGCCCGCGCGGATCTCGTCGATCGCCTCCTCGATGGTGGCAAACGGCCACTCGGTGAGGTCGGGATACGCCTGGAGGTAGTCCGTACGCGTGCTCATCCCCGGTGCGCCGATGGTATCAGAGCGCCTGCAAATGGCCTGATTCCATGCCTTTCACCAAGCGCTCCACGTACTTCCCGAGCAGGTCCGCCTCCAGGTTCACCCGGCCCCCCGGGGCGATCGCGCCGAGCGTGGTCACCGCGAGCGTGTGCGGCACGAGCGCGACCGAGAAGCCGCTCTCGCCGACCGCCGCCACGGTCAGGCTGACGCCGGCAACGCAGATCGAGCCCTTCTCGATGACGTAGCGCAGGACGCCGACGGGCGCTGCGAAGGTGACGATGCGGGACTCGCCCTCGGCCTCGACGGCGGTGACCTGCCCCACGCCGTCCACGTGCCCCTGCACCCAGTGGCCGCCCATACGGTCGCCGACCCGGAGCGCCGGCTCGAGGTTCACGCGAGCGCCGGCATCGAGATCGCCGAGCGTCGTCCGCCGGAGCGTCTCGGCGACCGCGTCGAACCGCAGGAGGCCGTCGGCGCGGGACGTCACCGTGAGGCAGCACCCGTCCACCGAAACCGAGTCGCCGATCGCGGCCTCCGCGGCGACGCCAGGCGCGGAGATCTCGAGGACGGC
>DASQXS010000136.1:0-2252 GCA_035639615.1 Gaiellales bacterium
GTGTTCGTCCGCCAGAACGACGGGATCCGCCACTCATGGGCGACGGAGCTCCTGTTCGCGCCGCGAGACGAGGGTGAGGAGTCCCGCCACGTCGACTCGATCTGGCCGATCTGGAGCGTGCTCGACATGACTCCGCACGGACGCGGGACCTGGTCGGACTTCCCGGGTCTGGACTACGGATAAGCCTGCCTCTCGACCGCCACCGCGCGAACAGACCTGACCGTCGAAGACGGATCGCTCCTCTGCGAGATACGGTTTGCTCAGCGACCGGTGCCAGTCACCGACTACGGTGGCGGTCTCTGGCGTGCTCGTGTTGCGGGCCGCCGCCACCCCTGCAGAGCCCCTCCGGGTCTGACGTGGCGCAGTGGTTCTTCTTGAATGCGACCGTGCCGTTGCCGTCCCAGAACAGGTCGCTTGGCAGGTTGTCAAACGACTTGTTGTGGCTGACCTGGTCGTTCTGCGGGTCGGTTCCTCCGACGCCCTCGGTGACCGCGATGCCGCCGGACAGGAATGAAGCGCCCGTCGGATTGTTGCCGCGGACCTTGTTGTGCGAGACGCGCGTGTCGAACGTTCCCAGCAAGGCGATGCCGAGGCCCGAGATGGGCGGCTCCTCCTCCTCCGGCTCGCCGGGGCAGGCCTTGTCGTTCCGTAGCACGACGTTGTGGTCAATCTGGAAGTCCCCGGCTGGACCGGGGGCGTCTGCGAGAGCGAGCAGCCCGGCGCAGTTGCCGACGAGCCGGTTTTGGCTCACCTTCCCGCCCACCGCATCGCGCAGCAGGATCCCCTCGCCGCTGTTCCCGATCGAGACGTTGTGGCGCACGACGGCGTCCGCCTCCGGTGAGTCGCCGACGTAGAGGGCGGGGGCGCCGTTGTCGATCGCCCGGTTGTGGACGTAGTGCGGGCGCTTGGAGCTGACGGCGAAGACGCCGTATTCGCCGTTGTCGACCAGCTTGTCGTGGGACACTGCGAGCAGCTCGGAACCGAAGCCGAGGATGCCCGAGACCCCGCTGAAGCCCTCGACGGTGAAGCCCTTTATCCGCACCCGGCTCACGTAGTCGCTGACCTCACCGGTCTGCGGGTTGACATCGCCCACCACGCAGATGCCGGTGACCCCGCCGAACTGGTTGCAGAGCGTGTTGGCCGGGTTCGCCGGCTCGACGAGCCGGACGTGGTTTCCCTGCAGGCGGATTCCGTCCTTATCGATCTGAAGCGACTCGTGATAGGTCCCGGGACGGACCAGCACCGTGTCGCCGGGGCTCGCCGCGTCGAGGGCTGCCTGGATCGACTCGCCCGGGTGGACGTGATGGGTCGAGGCGTACGCCGGCGCGACGCCGAACAGGCCGGCGAGCGCGAGGGCTGCGATGGCCCACCTCGCGGCTGCGGCCGCTACGGCGGCGGCGACCTTGCCACGTCGCTTGAGTTCCATGCGTGTTGGGCCTCCTTTCCCTGCTGAGGGGCCGGCCGATGCCCCACCTCCTGCGGCGATGCCCGGACGCTACCTGAATCGTGATCGATCCGAAACCGAGGACTACGGAGAATCGGTACGCAAGTTAGACGCGTCCGCCCGAATGGAGATGCCCCGCGCTCAGACCGTGGTCGCCACGGCGCCCAGTCCCGAAAGCTCCGCGACCCGCTCGCGGTGAAGGCGCGGGTCGCCGAGCAGCTCGGCGTCGACCTTGGCCCGCTTGAGCAGGAAGTGCAGGTCGTGCTCCCAGGTGAAGCCGATGCCGCCGAGCACCTGAAGGGCCTCGTTTGTCACCCGCCAGGCGGCGTCTGACGCCCGGGCCTTGGCCATCGAGCTCGCCAGGGCGAGCGATTCGGGCTCGGCATCCGCTGCCCAGGCAGCGTAGTAGGTGAGGGAGCGAGCCTCCTCCACCTCGTACAGCATCCCCGCACAGCGGTGCGAGACCGCCTGATAGGCGCCGATCGGCCGGCCGAACTGTTGACGCTCCTTGGCGTAGTCGACGGCTATCTCCATCGCCCGCTGGGCGATCCCGGTGAGCTCGGCGGCGAGCGCAACCAGCGACCGGTCGGCGGCGGATTCGACGTCGCCCCGGAGCTGCTCCCCGCCGGACGCCGACACGCGCGCGAAGGAGCGGGTGGCATCGACCAGCTCGACCGGTTCGATCGCCGCATCCCCGGCCTCCACGAGGACGGCGCCGTCGCCGTCATTGAGCACCAGAACCGCCGCCCCCTGGGCGTCGGGAACGAGATCGTTGCCGCGAGGCTCGAACGCCGCCGCGCCGCGATCG
>DASQXS010000137.1:0-6793 GCA_035639615.1 Gaiellales bacterium
CCGGTGATCGGGGTCCTCACCTCGAGGTCGCCGTCGCGCAGCGACGCGGGATCGAGGTCGAGGCGGGCGAGGATGGCGTCGGTGTCATGGGTGAGAGTGGCGGTGTCCTGCATCAGGCTGCTCCTTGTGCGCTCTGTCTGGGTCGAGTGTAGGTATTGTCGCTAGGCACGGCCGCGGGCCAGGTCGATCAGCCGCCCGAGGACGCGGTCGCCGTCGGCGCGCAGGCCGTCGTGCTCGTACTCGTTTGTGACCCAGAGCCGCAGGCCGCGAATCTGCCCGGCCGTCTCCTCCGAGAACGCCCGCTCGACGTACATGTCCTCGGCGTAGACGACGGCCGCCGCCGGGACGTCGTTTCGGCTGAGCTGGTCGGGATCGTAGAGGCGCGGCCAGTGCCGTTCGGCCAGGAGCTCGGCCGCCTCACGAAGCGGCTGCAGCGCCCCGCACTCCTCGAACATCCACGGGTACACGTGCTCTCCGGTGAAGAGCTCGGGGTCGTCGTAGTCAGGCGGGAGGAGACGCTGCGCGGACCACCGCGTCGCCGACCCGTCCGCGTAGCAGGCCTCGTGGATCGCGGCGTAGAGCGGGTTGCGGGCGAACTGGAACGCCGCCTCCACGTCGTGGAGGAAGGCGGGCGAGTCCGGCGGCAGCTCGAGGACGTAGTGCAGGTCCTCGGGGCCGTTTCCCATCCCGAGCAGGTGGCCGAGCTGGCGGACTCGTCGGCCGGTGAGAAAGTCGCCGCTCGGAAGGCGGACCTCGCCTTCCTCGAGCCGGCGGTGAAGCTCGCGCACCCGCCGTCGGTCGGCGGGGTAGCGGTCGTAGAAGCGGCGCGTCCGCTCGCGCACGCGCTCGTACGTCGCGCGGTAGACCTCGTCGGGATGGCGGGCGAGCGGCGGGAGACCCCCGGCGACGAACGCCTCCCGGAGCCCGTCCGGCGCGATCGACAGGTAGGTAGTGACGCAGAACCCGCCGAAGCTCTGGCCCAGCACGCTCCAGCGGTCGACGCCCAGCTCGCGGCGGATCCATTCGGCGTCGCGGACGATGGCGTCGGCGCGGAAGTGGGCGAGGTAGTCGGCCTGCTGGGCCGGCGATCGCCCCTCGAGTCGGCCGACTGGCGTCGAGCGCCCGGTTCCGCGCTGGTCGAGCATGAGCACGCGGAAGTCGCGCAGCGCTCGGTCGAGCCACCCGGGCACGGCGGGGCGGCGCGCCGGGCGCGGCGCCTCGAACCCCGGCCCGCCCTGGAGGAACAGGAGGTGGGGCCGGTCGGTGCCGTCCGGGTCGGCGACGTCCCGTGCGAAGACCGTGATCCGCTCTCCGTCCGGCCGGTCGTGGTCGAGCGGGACCGAGAACTCGTGCTCGGTCAGCACGAGGCCGCCCGTGCGAACCGGGTCGGGCACGTGCCTTAGGGCCGTTCTCGCCGGCGGGCGCGCCGGCGACTCCGCCGAGGCGGCGCGAGCGGCACGCCGGTCACCCGGGCACGCTGGCCAACGACGAGCATCTGCGCGGCGAGCGTGATGGCGAGCATGAGCGGGATCGAGGTCGGCGACGCCGCCAGCTGCGCGCCGATCGCGAACGCGACGCCGATGAGCGCGACGCGGGTGACGAGCAGCCCGCCCCATCCGCCCGCGATCGTGGTCCAGGTGGCGCGCTCCCAGAGCTCGCCATCGCGAACGAAGAGCTCGATCGTTCGGCCTCGGAGGACGCCGAACCCGATCGACGCCAGGGCGCTCACGGTGAGCAGCGCGGCCGACGCCCATGTGAGCGGGTCGTGCTTAGAAGTCCCGCTGAGCAGGACTGCGCCGTAGATGCCGAGGGCGGCCGGGAAGATCAGCGAGCGCTCCTCGAAGCGGTCGCTCCGCCGTTGGCGGACGATGAAGAACGCGATCACCGCGAGACCACCGAGCACGTAGAGCGCGGCCCTCACGCGGGCGACTGTAACCCATGGATCTCACGCGCGCAGCGCACCGGCGGGCCGTCGCATCCCCGTCGGGGATCCGCGTCCGGCAGACGCAACCGGTGGGCAAGGGCTTGGATGAACGGCGCCGGGAGGATGTGCGACGTCGCCCAGTGCCCAACCCCCTCGCCCATTGCCCACCACCAGTCCAATCGCACCGACATGTCCGGTTTGTTACGCAATGGCAGAGACTGACAGCGACGTTTCGATGCGCTCGCTGCGGCCGTAACCTACCGGGGGGCGTATCGGGCGTATGCGGCGCGGCGTCCATTCGTAGTGTCGGGCGTGCACGGTGGCGCGGGGGTGGCGGGGCGGAGCATGCGGAGGAGATCACCGCGCGGTGACGCGCCCGGTATGCGGAGCTTTGTGCGCGATCGTGATCCGTGATCCACAAGATCGAGCGTCGCTAGGTCTGTAGGCGCCGCCGCGGCCTGGCCCGCCGTTTCACCACGTAGAGCGGGAAGCCCACGAACCACACCAACCAGCAGAGCACGAGAAACCCCGCAATCGACCAGCCACCATGGTCCCACTCGAACCGGAGTGCATCAACGAGCACCCAGCCCACTGCCGCGCCGTAGACGACACCAATGATGATGAGGATCGCGGGGCCGAGAAGAGCGGACGCGAGCGGCACGTCGGCCGTTACGCTAGTTGGGAACGCATTTCGGCCTGCCATGTACGCAGGTGTGGCGGTTGTGCCAGGTGCGGCGAGGCCGGCGCGGGGCGATCGTGCGGAGATTGCTCACGTACCCCTTCGTGATCGCGACGTCGGCGACGTACGCACTCGCCGTCTCGCCGCGCCGGCTTCAGAGCGCGGCGGACGACACGAGTCAGGCCAAAACGCCGTAGTCACATATCAGTCACACGGCGCGGAAACGCCTGGACGTAGCCTCCGCCAGCGCAGCCGCTCGAAAAGGCCCAAAACGGCGTGGTCGTCGCACGCCGTCGTGCCTGTCACTCCCTGTGCGATCCCCCGTCCGGGGATCAGCGATCGGCTACCCGACAGGGATCGGCGTCTCCGTGGTCACAGGATGGTCGCGCGCCGTCTGGTTTTCCGCCCACACAGCGCGGAGATTCGCCGCTCGCCGGCCGAGCTCATCGATCCACATCCCATAGGTGCGGTAGGTGCGGCTGACGTCGGTGTGACCCATCTCGCGGGCGACTTCGCTCACAGGGACCCCGGCGCGGAGGCTGAAATAGGAGAAGGTGTGCCGCATGCAGTAGGGAGAGCGCGTCTCGAGCTCGGCCAGTTCGAGCGCGGTGTGCCAGACGTTCCGCCGCCACGCGTTCCAGTCGAGCCGCCGTCCGCAGTCATGCCAGACGACGGGCGTCGAGATCGCGCGGGTCGCCTCCTCATACGCCGCGACGCCGCGAGGGGTGAGATGGACGACGCGACGGGCGCCGTCGGTCTTCTCGCCAGGGAGGTAGACGCGGTCGCCGTCCACGTGGCGATGCTCGAGCGCGACCAGCTCGCCCGGACGCGCACCGCTGTCGACCGCGAAGATGATGAGCGGCCCCCACCGGCCGGCCTCCTCGGCCACCCGCTCGACCTCGGCCCACGACTCGAACGGGATGATCCGCTCCCCGCGGACCGGGTTCCGCGTCCGCACACGAGCGGCCGGGTTGTCGTCGACCAGACGCGCGTCGATCCCGAAGCGGTAAAGGGCGCGGAGCGCGCGAACGACGTCGCGTTTGAACGCGTCGCCGACCGGCATCCCGGCGACGAGCCGCTGGATTGCCTCTGTCGTCAGGTCTGAGGCCTGTGCGTCGCCCCAGGCTGCGAGCGGACGGGTGAGGCTAAGGCGGACCCTCGTGATCGTCCTCGGCGCCGCATCGTGCTGCGCCTGATAGCGCTCGGCGAGCTCGGCGAGGGTGATCGGCGGGCGCCACCGATCGCCGAGCTCGATCCGGCGGAGCTCGCGGTTGAGCAGGTCGCGCGCCTCGCCCTTCGTCCGAACGGTGCGTGTGGTGTGAAGGCGCCCGTCTTCGCGCCACCGTCCCCGCCACCCCTTCCCGTGCCGAGCTACGGAGCCGTTTTGCACCTCACGCCTCCTTCGGCCGCTTCAGCACGCCCAGCACGCCGGCTCCGGTCTCCGCTGGCGCCAAGCCGGCCAGCTCCCAGCCCTCATCGCCGAACGCCGCCAGCATGTTCGCCGCGTCCGCGTCCAGGAGATGCGGAAACATCTCGACCCGGTACTCCCACCTCGTCATGGCTCCTCCTCGTCGCCAACGATGGCGAGCGTACGCTGAGACGCGGGAACGGTGCGAGCGGCCAGCCACGAGGAGTACGCAACGTGCGAGATTCGGAGGCGGCCGCCCGGCAGACGGAGCGCCTCGAGCTCGCCCCGCTCGACCCACCGCAGCACAGTCCGCGGCGAAACGCCAAGATCGTCAGCGACAGAGGCGACCGTTAGCCAGGTGCTCATGCCGCGGCTTCCCGTCCCATCTGTGGCGCCAGGTCGGGGTTGTGACGGCGTGCTAGCCGCCAGACCGATACGAGGCCGAGCGGGTGGTCGCGGCCGTGGCTGATGCGGCAGGTGCCGATGACCTCGGTCATCGCGGACGTGCCGGTGACGATGGCCGGATCGATGCAGTACCTCGTGTTCTCCGCGTGGCTCCCTCGGCGGTGCGCGTCGAAGCCTTCGAGTGAGCAGAAGTGCGAGCCACAGCAACGGCAGTGATGGCTGCAATAGGTGGTTACCGGCGCCGCGGTCACCGCAGCACCGCCTCGAGGTCGAGTTCGAGCTGTCCGTCGACGTGCCCATTCGTAGGCTCATCCAGCTCCACCGATGGGAGGGCTTCGACGAGGTCGCCCCAGACCGCCGCAGCGGCGAGGCGGTGGGCGCACCACTCGGTCATGCGGCCGCCGCCCGGGCATGAACAGGTGAGGCCGCGGCGATGCGCCCGCACGACCCGGACGCAGCCCTCCTCGTCGAGGACGAGCACGACGTCGAGGGCGGCGCGGCGGCTCGCAACCACGCGGCGCTCCTCGAGGAGATCTTGCGCCTGTTCGACCAAGTCGGGCGTGGGCGGCGGGGCGAGCCAGCGGAGCAGCGTCGGTGTGCTCACTCCGACCCGTCCTCGGTTCGAGCCGGGACGAGCGGGCGGCTCCCGGTGAGGACGGCGTAGGCCGCGGCAGTGGAGTAGAACCACGACCGCGGGGTCGCGAGGCACCGCCAGCTGTCCTTGACGCCGGGCGCGATCGGCTGCCACCAGCTGCTTTCGAGAAGCAGCCTCCGGCGCTCGGCCATCGGGGGCAGCCGCCTGCTCATATGCCCATCAGGTCGTCGTCGAACGACCACGGATCCACGCCAAGAGGATCCGGCCTGTCGGGACTGATGGCCGCGCGAATATCCTCGAGCGTCCCTTCGAGCCTGTCCTGCTCTCCTGCTGCGACTCGCGCGGCAAGCCAGAGATGCCAGGTGCGCTCATCGGTCGGATAGCCATCGCGGTGTTCGAGCAGGTTCCAACGGCTCTCCGAGAGCAGCGCGACGATGTCTTCCGCGAGCGGGATGCAGCCGACGATCATGGTGTCATCGACCGGTTTCGCCCCGTTGTGGGTTTCCAACCCGGCACAAGTCGGAACATCGGTATAACCATGCCGGTTTGCGCGCGTTCCCCAACCCGGTACAGAAGGCTCCGTGTACCGGGTTGCAGAATCGTTGTTTTCCGCGTAGCCATGCGGGTTGTTCCGACCTGTGCCGGGTTGAAAGTCTCCCGGGGCGGATTCTGCGGGTGTGTACCGCTCCCAGGCATCCTTGAACGCGGCCTTTTCGTAGCCGCGGACGAGCTGCTCGCCGAGGCGCCGGCGCTTTGGCTTGACCTCGTACGGCTTGAGCAGAGAGGCGAGTTTCGTCGTCGAAATCGGGTTGCCGCGATACCACGTTCCCCAGCGCGACTCCTCGATTTCGCTGAGCGCGGCGATCAGCTCGGTCGAAGCGAGCCAGTCGACCTGCTTCTCGTTGAAGACGATCCGAGTGTCGGCGAGTAAGCGGATGCCGGCGCTGTGATTCTCCTCAGCGCTCGCGCCCTGGCTGATCCGAACGGCCGCCGCCCTCGCGCGTAGTGGCCAGTCCCCACCAGCGAGGTCGGCGATCGCCAGCAAGGGCTCCCAGAGGTCCTCTTGCCGATCATGCAGTCCCGGCGGCATTGCCGGCTCGGCCGTCGCGAGAACCGCGAGCCCGTCCGATGCGGCCCAGGCTTCGAGTCGTTCCCGCAGCGGCCGAGTCTCCGCCCGCACCCGGCGGATGCGGAACTTCGCAACCGTCTCGCCTGGGGCCTTGCGCTTGAGAACGATCGGGATGGCACGGTCCGCGATCGTGCTTGGCAAATCGCGTATCCCCGCCAGGATCTTGGGCGAGAACGTCCGGTAATCCTTCGGCTGCACGTTCGCGCCCTCGCCCGTCATCCGCGTCGCGTAGCCGAGCGGGCCGCGCTGGTAGCCACCATTGATCAGACCGGCCAACTCGGGGCGACTCTGTTCCCCGTTGCGGGATGCGTAAAAGACGCGGTCGACCTCATCCATCACGAAAGTCGGCGGTGTCGCCTCTGGGTGCATATCGACGATCCGATAGATCGCCGCGTCGCTGATGTTCAGGCTCGACCGGGGCCGGGCGACGAGTTCGAGCTTCAGCTTCAGCGTCGTGGACTTCCCCGACCGCATCTCGGCGCTGCGGACATGGGCATAGGGCGTCGTCTCGAAGTGTTCGATGGCGTGGGTGTGCGCGTCGTGGAGGGCGAGCGTGTCCGCCTGCTCCGGCGTCATCACCACGTATCGCCGGTGGATCGCTGCGAGATCGTCGAGTAGCGCGGCGAGCTCGACCGGCGGTCCTTCATACCTCG
>DASQXS010000138.1:0-7671 GCA_035639615.1 Gaiellales bacterium
GGCGGCGAAATACGTGAAGACCCGGTTCTCGAACATGCGCTCCTAGACGGCGCGCACCCGCACCTGGCCGAGCAGATACTCTTCGAGCGCCTTCTGCGGATCCACGGAGAGGGCGTCGAGGTCCGGGTAGACGGGCGTCACGTGGTAGCCGATCGGCACCTGCTGGTCGAAGAGACGCGACATCCGCTCCTGGGAGGCGACCTCCACGAGGAGCGTCCGCAGGCCGCGGCCGGCGGCGGCCATGCCGAGCGCCGCGGCCACCGTTGATTTGCCCACGCCGCCCTTTCCGGACACGACCAGAAGACGCCGATCGAAGAGCGACATGCCGACCGAGCTTAACCTCCGCCAGGACGAGGCGCGCGCGTATAACCGCGCCCGGCGCCGCATCGGCTACGCCTCGACGGCGGCGGCTCTCGCCGGGCTCGTTGCGATCGTGGCCGGGGCCGGCCGGCTGGGCTGGCTCGGCTGCCTGGCGGCGCTTGGTCTGGGCCTTCCCGCGCTCGAGTTTCCGTTCGCCGTCGCCGGGCACCGCCTCTCGCGCCGGTACGGCCTGTCGCGGCAGCGCCCCGGCGCCTGGCTCGCCGACCGGGCGAAGGGCCTCGCGGTCGGGCTCGTGCTGGGCGGCGCGGTGGCCCTCGGCCTCGTCCTCATCCAGCGCGGGGCGGGCGACTGGTGGCCGCTCCCGGCCTGGGCTGCCGCCGTCGCGTTCGCCGCCGCGATGGCCGCCCTCTTCCCGGTGCTGCTGCTGCCGATCTTCCTGCGCAGCGAGCGGTTGGCGGAAGGACGGCTCGCCGAGGCGCTCTGGCGCACCGCCGCCGATGCGGGCGTGCGGGTGCGCGAGCTGCGGCTCCTGCACATGGGCGAGAAGACGGCGGCGGCGAACGCGATGGTGGCGGGGCTCGGGCCGACCGTGCGGATCTATGTCTCCGACACCCTCGCCGCCCCGGAGGAAGGCGAGAGCGCCGGCGAGGCACTCGGCCGGTCGCGGGTCGTGCTCGCCCATGAACTCGGCCACCACCGAAGCCGCGACGTCTGGCGGCTGCTCGCGGTCTCGGCGCTCTCCACCGCCGTCGGCGTTGCCGGCGCATGGGCCGCCGTGGCCTGGCTCGCGCCCGACGGTGCCGGGCGCGTGACGGCGCTCCCCGCGGCGGCGCTCGGGTTCTCGCTCGCGTCCGCCGCGGCCGCGCCTCTCGTGAACGCCTACGGGCGCGGCCGCGAGCGGGCCGCCGATCGGTACGCGGTCGCGCTCACGGGCGAGGGCGAGGCCTTCGCGGTCGCGCTCGAGCGGCTGGTGGCGCGGAACCTGGGCGAGCTAGAGCCGCCGCGGCTCCATCACATGCTCACCGGATCGCACCCCACGCCGCGCGAGCGCATCGACGCCGCCCGATCGGCGTCCAGCCGCACCCCGCCCGGCTCGTTCGGGCTTGCAGGACTACACTAGTTACAGGCGAAATCCGCCTGGATGCGTCGTGCCGCGCTTGCCACGTTCACCATCAAGGAGCCCTGGCGCGGGTTTGAGCTCGCGCCCATACAAGGAGATGCCCCGTTGGGCCAGGTGATCGCGCTCGCCAACCAGAAGGGCGGTGTCGCCAAGACGACGACCACGCTCAACCTCGGCGTCGCCCTGGCCGAGCGCGGGAAGCGCATCCTCGCCGTCGACCTCGACCCGCAGTCGAACCTGACGATGAGCCAGGGCATCGACCCCGACGAGCTCGAGCGGTCGATGTTCGACGTCCTCGTCCACAAGCTGCCGCTGGAGGAGGTGATCGTCCAGCGCGAGGTCGACCTCGCCGTCGCCTCGATCGACCTGGCCGGGGCCGAGCTGGCGATGTCGTCCATGATCGGCCGGGAGCGGGCGCTGCAGAAGGCGCTTCTGCCGCTCCGCTCCACCTACGATTACGTCCTCGTCGACACGCCCCCGTCGCTGGGGCTGCTCACGATCAACGCGCTCACCGCGGCCGACGGCGTCATCGTCCCTGTGCAGTGCGAGTACCTGTCGCTGCGCGGGCTGATCCAGCTCGAGAACACGCTCGGCATGATCCGCGAGAACCTGAACCCCGACGTCCGCATCCGCGGCATCCTGCCGACCATGTTCGACGGCCGCACGCTCCACTCGCGGGAGGCCGTAGAGATCCTGCAGGAGAACTTCGGCAGCCTCGTGTTCGACACCAGGATCCGCAAGACCATCCGGTACGCAGAGGCGCCCGTGAAAGGAACGTCGGTGCTGAAGTACGACTCCAACGGCAACGCGGCCAGGGCGTACCGCGACCTGGCCCAGGAGGTGCTCCGCAATGGCAAAGCGCCATAGCATGCGCGACGGGCCGCTGGCGCAGCTCTTCAGGGCCACCGAGCGCGCCGAGCGCGGCGAGATCGCAGACGATCCGCCGCGGGAGCCCGAGGCCGAGCCGGCGCGGCCGCAGGTCGTCGATCTGCCCGCCGCCGAGGAGTTCGGGGGCGCCCTCCCCCGCCAGTCGGGCTCGCCGTACCTCGCCGTCATCCGCGTCGTCGGGGTCGGCGGCGGCGGCTGCAACGCCGTGAACCGGATGATCGAGGCCGGCATCGAGGGCGTCGAGTTCATCGCCATCAACACCGACCTGCAGCAGATGCAGATGTCCGAGGCGCCGGTGAAGATCCACATCGGCCGCGAGCAGACGCAGGGGCTCGGGTCGGGCTCGGACCCTGAGGTGGGACGGGAGTCGGCCGAGGACTCCCACGACCGCATCAAGACGGCTCTCCGCGGGTCGGACATGGTGTTCGTGACGGCCGGCGAGGGCGGCGGCACGGGGTCAGGCGGGGCGCCGGTCGTGGCCCGGATCGCCCGGGAGGTCGGCGCGCTCACCGTCGCGATCGTGACGGCCCCGTTCGCCTTCGAGGGCCGGCGCCGGAACGTGCAGGGACAGGCGGGCGTGAAGGCGCTCCGCGACGCCGCCGACACCATCATCGTCATCCCGAACGACCGGCTCCTCGACGTGCTCGAGAAGGGTACGAGCCTGGTCGAGTCGTTCCGGGTCGCCGACGACGTCCTCCGCCAGGGCGTCCAGGGCATCTGCGACCTCATCACCCGGCCCGGCCTCATCAACCTCGACTTCGCCGACGTGCGCACGATCATGCAGGGCGCGGGCTCGGCGATGATGGGGATCGGCATGGCCACCGGCTCCCAGCGGGCGACCGAGGCGGCCACGCACGCGATTCGAAGCCCGCTCATCGACCACGAGGTGCGGGCGGCACGCGGCATTCTGCTCGCCGTCTCGGGCGGGAGCGACCTGTCGCTGCACGAGGTGAACGAGGCCGCCGAGGTGGTCCGCGCGGCCTCCGACGACGAGACCACGATCATCTTCGGCGCGAGCGTCGACGAGCGGCTGGCGGGCCAGATGTGGGTGACGGTCGTCGCGACCGGGTTCCGGCTCCCCGGGGACGCTCCGGTCGCCCAGCGCCGCCCACCGGGCGATGAGATCAACCTCGAGCCGCCCAGCTTCCTCAGCTGACCTGACGGCGCGCGATTCTAGAATCGACCGATGAAGCCCGCGGTCGCAGCCGGACACCCCGTCACCGCCCGCGCGGCGGCGCGCGTCCTCGCGCAGGGCGGAAACGCGGTCGATGCGGTCGTTGCGGCGGCGGCGATGTCGTGGGCGGCCGAGCCCGGGCTGACCGGGCCTTGTGGAGGCGGGTTCCTGCTCGTGCGGCCGGCCCGGAGCGGCCGCGTCCACGCGCTCGACGCCTTCACGGCGATCCCGGGCCGCGACCTCCCCGCCGGTCGCCCGCTGGCGGAGGTCGAGCGCGTCCTCGTCCCGTTCGACGCGCAGACCACGCAGGAGTTCCATATCGGCGCGGCGGCGTTCGCGGTGCCGGGCGTCCTCGCCGGGCTCGAGGCCGTCCATCGCCGCTACGGCAGCCTCCCCTGGCGCCACCTGCTCCTGCCCGCGGCCGCGACGGCCGCGGACGGCGTCCCGGCGGACGGCGGCCAGTATGCGGTCCTGGTCGCGATCCGGGCCATCCTCGAGCACACGCCCGAGGTGCGGGCGGTGTTCTCGCCCGGCGGGCGGTGGGTGGCCGAGGGCGACCTCGTCCGCCAGCCCGACCTGGCGGGGACGATCGAGCTCCTCGCGGAACGGCCTCACGACCTCTACTCCGGCGCCCTCGCCCGGGCGATCGTCGCCCACCAGGAGCGCACGGGCGGCCGGCTGACGGCGGCCGACCTGGCCACATACCGGCCGATATGGCGGCGCCCGCTGGAGGTGCCGTACCGCCGGCATACGATGGCAAGCAACCCGCCGCCCTCGTCGGGCGGCGTGCTCATCGCCCACATGCTGGCGGTGCTCGAGGGCATCGACGGCCCGCTCCGCCCTGGGCGGGCGCGGACGCTGCGCGCCTACGCCGAGACGATGCGGGCGGCGGCCCGGATGCGCGACGCGCGCTTCACCCGGCTCCTTCACCGCGGCCGCCTGGGCGCGCACATGCTCTCAACCGAGGCCGTTGCGGCGAGCCGGACGGCGGTGGCGGCGGCCCTCGCCGGCGAGCCGACTGCGGCGGTCGCCGTCCCTTCGGACGCCGGCACGACCCACATCTCGATCGTCGACCACGCCGGAAACGCCTGCGCGTTCACCGCCTCGAACGGGTGCCACTCCGGCGTGATCGTCCCCGGCACCGGCCTCCATCTGAACAACATGATGGGCGAGGAGGATCTGGCGGCGGGCCGAGGCATGCCGCCGGGCACCAGGCTCACCAGCATGCAGGCGCCGTCAATGGTTGCGGCCGGCGATCGGCTCGAGCTGGTGATCGGCTCGAGCGGGTCGAACCGGCTGCGGTCTGCGATCATGCAGGTGGCGGTGAACGTCCTCGATCACGGCATGCCGGCCGCCGAGGCGGTGTCGTACCCGCGGGTGAACGTCGAGGGCGACCGCCTCGATTGCGAGGGCGGGCTGGGCGAGGAGGAGCTCGAGCTGCTGGAGCGGTGGGGCGAGCGGCTGAACCGCTTCGACGGCCTGAACCTCTACTTCGGCGGCGCCAACGTGGTCGCCGTGCGGGACGGCCGCACCGAGGCGGCGGGCGACCCGCGCCGCAACGGCCACGGGATCGTCCTCGATGAGTAAACGGAGTCTGACTCCATCTATGCATCCGCCTCAGGCTCGGGCGTCTCCTCCGGCGGGGCCACCTTGCCGTTGGTCTTCGCCCGGGCCTGGATCAGCGCTGCGGTGGCCAGGTTCTCGAGGCCGCGCGAGAGAAGCTCCACGATCATCATCAGCCGGTCCTTCTCCGCCCGTCGCTCGAGGATGCGCTGCTTCTCGGCCGCGGGGAAGTCGACCCGGGCGGCGATCGCGTAGCTGAGCGGGCCGCCCTCGTTGCCGCCGACGGCGGGGTCCGGCTCCTGCCCGGTGGCGGCGGCGATCTTGCGGTAGAGGTCGAGCGCGGAGACCGCCTCCTCGCCCGCGGCGAGGTCGTCCTCGGCCGCCTCCACGTTGCCCGTCATGTATGAGCGGCCGCGGGTGAGCTCGACGACGCGCACGACCTGGCCGCCGCGGATGACGATGTTCATCCGCCCGTCCTCGAACGTCTCGACGACCTCCACGACCTCCGCGGTCGTTCCCAGCTCGCGCGCACCCTCCGAGTCGGCGTAGAGCAGGGCGAACTCCGCGCCACGCTCGCGGCAGTCGGCGACGAGATCTTTGTACCGCTCCTCGAAGATGTGCAGCGGCATCAGCTCGCCCGGGACGAGCACCGCAGCGAGCGGGAACAGGCCGATCTCGCGGGCGGACATGCGGTTGGTACTCTAGTGACGCCGTGCACGCTCGTCCCGCGATCGCCGATCTCAAGCCGTACGAGCCGGGGAAGCCCGCCGCCGCGGTCCGCCGCGAGCTCGGGCTCGACCGCATCGTCAAGCTGGCCTCGAACGAGGGCCCGTTCGGCCCGTTCCCGGCCGCGCTCGAGGCGATCGCCCGCCAGGCACCGGAGCTGAACCGCTATCCGGAGCTGGGGCACGATCTCACCGAGCGCCTTGCCGAGCGCCACGGCGTGAGCCCGGACCAGATCGCCCTCGGGAACGGCGCCGACGGCCTCGTCGGCTGCCTGTCGACGGCGTACCTCGACCCCGGCGACGAGGCCCTCATGGGCTGGCCGTCGTTCGTCTCCTACTACCTCGACGCGATCAAGATGGGCGCGACGCCCGTGACGGTGCCGCTCCGCGACGGCGCCTACGACCTCGAGGAGATGGCGGCGCGCGTCGGCGAGCGGACCCGGATCGCCTATGTCTGCAACCCGAACAACCCGACCGGGTCGATGGTCGGCCGCTCAGCCCTGGCCGCGTTTGTCGACGCCGTCGCCGAGCATGTGCTCGTCGTGGTCGACGAGGCCTACTCGGAGTACATCACCGACCCGGACTACCCTGACACGATTGCCGAGCACGTCGGCCGGCGGCCTAACGTGGCGGCGCTCCGCACGTTCTCCAAGATCTACGGCCTCGCCGGGCTCCGGGTGGGGTATCTGGTCGGCCCTGCCGAAGTCGTGCGCGAGGTCATGAAGGTGCGAAACGCCTTCGACGTCTCCGAGCTCGCCCACGTCGCCGCCGTCGCCAGCCTCGACGACGCCGCGGAGCTCGTCCGCCGGCGTGACCTGAACGAGCGCGGCCGGATCGACCTCGAGGCCGCATTCGCCGAGCTCGGCATGCAGCCGTTTCCCGCCTGCGCCAACTTCCTCGCCGTGGACGTCGGCGACGGCCGCGCCCTCGCCTCGGCGCTGCTCCGCGACGGCGTGATCGTGCGCCCGCTCGAGCCGTTCGGCGCTCCCGAGTGCATCCGGGTCACGGTTGGGACGCCCGAGGAGAACGCGATCTTCACCGACGTGCTCGGCCGGGCGCTGCAGCCGCAGTGAGCCGCCGCCGGGTCGACCTTCCCGCGCTCGTCGAGGGCGTGGCGGCTGGGCGCAAGCGCGACGTCGCCCGGGCGATCACGCTGATCGAGAACCGCGACCCGATCGCCTACGACCTCGTCCGTGAGCTCTACCCCCGCACCGGCGCCGCCTCGATCGCCGGCTTCACCGGCCCGCCCGGCGTCGGCAAGTCGAGCCTGATGGCGGCGCTCGTCGGCCGCCTGCGGGCGGAGGAGCAGCGGGTCGGCGTGGTCTCGGTCGACCCGTCGAGCCCGTTCTCGCAGGGCGCGCTCCTGGGCGACCGCATCCGCCTCTCCGAGCATTTCCTCGACGAGGGCGTCTTCATCCGCTCGATGAGTACGCGCGGCCATCTGGGCGGCGTCTCGGAGGCGAGCCTCCTGGCGCTCCTGATCCTCGACGCGGCGGGGATGGACGTGCTCCTGCTCGAGACGGTGGGGGTGGGGCAGAGCGAGGTGGAGGTGGCCTCGGTCGCGGACACGGTCGTGCTCGTCCTCCAGCCCGGGTCCGGCGACTCCATCCAGGCGCTCAAGGCGGGAATCATGGAGATCCCGGACGTGATCGTGATCAACAAGTCCGACCATCCCGCGGCCTCGACGATGCGGACCGAGATCCGCTCCGTGCTCCAGCTCGACCGCGAGCGGGAGTGGCGCGTCCCGATCGTCGAGACCGAGGCGCTGCGGGGCGAGGGCACCGACGAGCTGTGGCAGGCCGTGCTCGACCACCGCGCGTTCCTGGAGCGCGACGGCGGGCTCGCAGCGCGCAGGCGCGCGAACATCGAGCACGAGGTGG
>DASQXS010000139.1:0-19226 GCA_035639615.1 Gaiellales bacterium
GATTGAGCGCGACGGCGCCCACGAACACGGTCGCCATTGACGGCCTGACCGTGAGCTACCGCCGCAGAGGCCGGCCGCTGCGGGTGCTGACGGACGTCTCGTTCACGATCGCGCCCGGCGAGGCGTACGGCCTCGTCGGCGAGTCGGGCTGCGGCAAGACCACGGTCGCCATGTCGCTCATGCGCTACCTGCCGCCAAACGCCGTCGTCGAGGCCGGCAGCATCCGCTTCGCCGGGGAGGACGTGCTGGCGGCCAGCGACGACACGCTCCGTCGGTGGCGGGGAGACCGGATCGCGATGGTGTACCAGGATCCCGGCACCGCGCTCAACCCGACCATCCGCGTCGGCGAGCAGATCGCCGAGGTGTTCCGGTTCCACCGCGGGCTGCGGAGCCGCGAGGCGACCAGCGCCGCCGCCCACATGCTCGCCACGGTGCAGATCTCGGACCCCGCGCGGGTGCTGCGCCGCTACCCGCACGAGCTCTCCGGCGGGCAGCAGCAGCGGGTGATGTTCGCGATGGCGCTCGCCACCGACCCCGACCTCCTCGTCCTGGACGAGCCCACCACCGGGCTCGACGCCACCGTCGAGGCGGAGGTGCTCGACCTGGTCGAGGCATTGCGAAAGGAGTTCAACACCGCGATCCTGTTCGTCAGCCACAACCTCGGCATCGTGGCCCGCATGTGCGAGCGTGTCGGCGTCCTCTACGCCGGCCGGCTGATCGAGGAGGGGCGGGCCCGCGACCTCTTCCGCGATCCGCGACACCCCTACACGCTGGCGCTCCTGCGCTGCGTGCCCCGGCTGGGGATGCGCAAGGACACGGACCGCCTCGACCCGATCCCGGGGTCGCTGCCGCCGCTCGGGACGCAGGTGAGCGGATGCGTGTTCGCCGACCGCTGCCCGATCGCTCGCGAGCGGTGCGTGCAGGAGCCGCCTCCGCTCGACCCGGTGGCAGACGGGCACACCGCCCGGTGCTTCTACTCCTCCGAGGTTCCGGACATCCCGCCGGGAGCAGGAGGGCGGCTGGAAACGGCCTCGCCCGTCCCCGACGAGGTGCTGCTGAAGGTGGAGGACCTGGTGAAGGCATACCGGGTCTCCGGGACGGAGGTCGTCGCGGTCGCGGGCGTGGACGTCGAGGTCAAGCGCGGCCAAGTGCTGGGGCTCGTGGGCGAGTCGGGCAGCGGCAAGACCTCGCTCGCCAAGTGCATCGTCGGCCTGATCGACTCCACGTCCGGGACGATCGCCTTCGCCGGGATGGACGTGAGCAAGCCGGCCGGCAAGCGCAGCCGCGAGGCCCGCCGGCGGCTGCAGATGGTCTTCCAGAACCCGGACAACGCCCTCAACCCCAGCCACAGCGTGCGCTCGATCCTGCGGCGGTCGCTCGAGCTCCTGGCAGGGGTGCGCGGCCGCGACCGGCAGGACGAGCAACTGGCCGACCTGGCCCGCTCCGTCCGGCTCGAGCCGCGCCATCTCGACGTGCGCCCCTCGTCGCTCTCCGGTGGCATGAAGCAGCGGGTGGCGATCGCCCGGTCGTTCGCCGGCAACCCGGCGATGGTGCTCTGCGACGAGCCGACGTCGGCCCTGGACGTGTCGGTGCAGGCGGCGATCCTGAACCTGCTCGTCGACCTGCAGCGGCACCAGGCGGTGTCGTACCTCTTCATCTCGCACGACCTGGCGGTGGTCCGCTACGTCGCCGACACGATCGGCGTCATGTACCTCGGCCGGCTCGTCGACGTCGGCCCCGCCGAGAAGGTCTTCTCGCCGCCCCACCATCCGTACACCGAGGCGCTCCTGTCGGCCATCCCCACGCTGGACATCGACGCGAGCCGGCCGCGGATCAAGCTCACCGGCGTGCTGCCGAGCCCAACCGAGGTGCCGTCGGGCTGCCCCTTCCACACCCGCTGCCCGCGGGTGCTCGGGGAGATCTGCCGTACGGAGGAGCCGCCGTGGCAGGCCGACGGGTCGGGCCACACCTACCGCTGCCACATCCCGCCGGGCGAGCTCGCCGAGTCGCAGAAGACGGCGCCCGCGGCCGCGCCGGCCGCCGACGTCTCCGCCTGACAACGAACCTCTGCTCGCCGGTCGCCGGCACCGCGCGGGCAAATACGTGCACGTTTCGTGCATAATATGAGCGCATCGTGTAAGATGCAGTGCATGGAGCTTTCGGCAGGGACACAGGCGGTCGAGCGCGCGCTCGCCATCCTGGAGCTCTTCGACGAGCGCACGCCCGATCTGGGCATCGCCGACGTGGTCGACGCGCTCGGCGTCCACCGCAGCACGGCCTCGCGGCTGATGGCGACGCTCGAGCGCCACGGCCTGCTCGAGCAGACGAGCGTCGCGGGCCGATACCGGCTCGGGCTGGGGCTGGTGACGCTGGCCGGGCTCGTGCTGAACAGGTTCCCGGTGCGGGGGCTGGCCCGCCGGGTGCTGCGCGAGCTCCGCGACGCGACCGGCGAGACGGCCTGGCTGGGGATGCTGGACGGGCACACCGTCGTCTACCTGGACCAGGCCTCGACCCCGCACGTCACAGTGAACGTCGACTGGGTCGGCCGCCGCCAGGCGCTGACCGACGGGGTCACCGGCCGCCTGCTCCTGGCATTCCAGTCGCCGGAGATGATCGAGCGCCTCGTCGCCGACGCCGCGCCGGACGCCGTCGGCCTCTCGGACGTCGAGCTCGCCGCCGTCCGGCGGCGCGGGTACGCGGTGCGGATCGGCGACACGGAGGACGCCTACACGGGCGTGGCGGTGCCGATCCGCGACCACCGCGGCGCCGTCGTCGCCGCGATCTCGCTTGGCGGCCCCGGGTATCGCGTCAGCCCCGAGCGGCTCGAGGGCGAGCTGGTGCCGGCCGCGGTGCGGGCCGCGGCGCGCGTCTCGGAGGCCATGGGGCACGTGGCCGCGTGACCGGCCGCCGCCTCCCCCGCTCCTTCTACGCCGTCGCCGCGATGTCGGGCATGCTCTTCGGCGTCATGGCCGTCAGCGTGCCGCTGCACGTCGCGGCCCTGCACCGGCCCGCGTCGCTTGCGGGAGAGGTGCTGGCGACCGCCACCCTGGCGGTGGCCGTCGGCGCGGTCGCGGCGGGCCCGGTCGCGCGCCGCGTCGGCGGAGGCCGAAACCTGCTCGTCGCGTCGCTCGTCGTCTCCGGTACCGGCCAGGCGGCACTCCTGGCGGCGTCCGCAGCCGCCGGCATGGCCGCCGGGGCGGCCCTGGTCGGAGCCGGGATCGGCCTCTTCTGGGTCGCCAGCCAGACGCTCCTCGGCGCCGGGTCGGGCGGCCCGGGAAGCGAGCGCCGGTTCGCGGTTCACTATGCGGCCTATACGCTCGGCGTCGCCGGAGGCTCGACGCTCACCGGCCTCGCCATCGCCGTGGTCCGGCGCGCCGGCGCCGGGGCGCCTGAGGCTGCGCAGCTGAGCTATGCGCTCGGCATCGCCGCTGCACTGGCGGCGCTTACGATCTGGCGGCCCCGCCGCGGCGAGCCGGGAGCGGCGCGCCCGCGGCTGGCGGCGGGGCTCACCCCTCGCGGGGTGGCCATCCAGGTCCCCGACCTGCTCCTCGTCGCCGCGCTCGGGCTCCTCCTGCCGCTCGCGCCGACGGTGCTCTCCGGACGGTTCCACCTGGCCCCGTTCGTGGTCGGCGTCACCGTCGGCGGCGTCCAGGCGGGGAAGATCGCGGGGGCATTGACCGGCCGGGTTCTCACGGAGGCGAGCGGCCACAGGCGTGCCATCCTGCTTCTCCTGGTGTCGGCCGCGGTGCTGAGCGCGCTCCTGGCGGCGGCGACGCTCGCGGGCCGGGCCGGCCTCTTCGTGCTCGTCCTCGTCGCCACCGCCTTCGTCGCCACGGGCGCCTGGCCGCTGATCGTCGACTCGGCACTCGCCCGCACGGAGCCGGCGCGCCGCCCCAGCGCGACGATCGCCTGGAACGCGTGCGAGTACGGCGTGATCGCAGCCGCGACGGTGGCCTCCGGCTGGCTCCTGGCGGCGGTGGGGAGCCCGCAGGTCCTCTTCGCGCTGGCGGCCCTCCTCCTCGCCGCGGCCGCGGGGTGCGCAGCGGTGGTACTGCGGTGGCCGGTGCATGCGCCGGGTGCGCCGACCTGACACCGTATGCGCCGCTGTCGTATGCGAGGGGCAGGGCTACTTCGACGAGGTCCCGACGCCCGCGCCGGCCGCGCCTCCCGCGGCGAGCGGCGACTCAGCCGGGAACCAAAACCGCCCCCGGCTCGTCATACGGGCATGCGGATGATCGCCGCAGTCCTCGCCGTGGGGCTCGCCTCCGGGTGCGGCGGCGGTGCCGGCGCAGGCTCGACTCCGCACGGATGGGTCGCAGGGGTGGCCCTGGGCGGCCGCCCGGTCTGCCCGACCCCGACGGCGACCGAGCTCAACTGCCACCGCGGACCGCTGCCGCACGCGGTCCTCGTCGTCACCGGATCCGGCAGCCAGCGGCGCATCCACGCCGACGCCCACGGCCGGTTTCGGATCGCGCTGGCGCCGGGGCGCTACCTGGTGCGCGCCGCGGGCGCCCCGGTGCCGGTGCGGATCCTGGCCGACCGGGTCGTCCACATCCAGGTGCCCGGCGCCGGGGCAGACACCGGCGCCGGGGAGTAGAAGCTCCGGGGCGGCCGGCGGCCGCCCCGGAGCTCGCTCGGGGTCGCACAGTCGTGACGTCGTGACAGTTCACGCACTGCGAGCGTTTCGTGCCGTGGCGGGTTCATGGTGAGTCTCAGCATCCGCGGCGGAGGCGAGACCGCGCTCTCGCCGGAGCGCGATGACGGTCCGTCCGTGCAGGAAGGAGGGGGCCCCGTGGGGGAACCATGGGTTCCCCCACGACAAAGCTCCGGGTCGGGTCAGCGCCCCGAGCAGGGATTTCGGCCGAGGCCGTGGTGGAAGTCCTCGGCCAGCCGGATGGGCTTGAACCCCACGTCCGGATAGGTGACGAAAAGCACCGTGTTTCCGTACTCCGTCACGGAGTTCCCCCCGAACGTGTTGGTCGTGCCGGGGATGTGCGCACCGCCCTGCTGGAACCAGCAATGGCGGGCCGTCTTCGCCAGCGTGTAGATGGGATAGAACCGCGCCCCCGGCGGCGGGTTCACGCAATGCGCGCCGGTGTCCCGGTCGCACTCGGGGAAGTGGCCGGCTGGTTCGCCGCGCTCAATGCGCGGGAGGTCGGTCTCGAAGGCGACCCGCTCGAGCGGCGTTCCGCTGGACATCGGCACCGTGAGCCGGAACGGCGTCGCGTGCAGCGTGTGGTCGCGGGCCGGGTCGTTGAAGGTGCCCGGCCAGTCGAACCGGTACGACGGCCCGTCGAAGTCACCGTCGTCGAGCAGGCAGCCGATGATCGGCTGCGCCCCCGGATAGTCGGCGCCGTTCAGGCAGTACTGGTCGTCCTCGTCGAGCGTGGGATCGCCGAACCCCGGGTTCGTGCATCCCAGCGTGTTCGGATCGACCGCGTCGCAGTACTCGAAGTGGCCGATCTCGTCCGACGCGCCCACGTTGGTGGTGTGCGCGCCCCAGGTCGTTCCGCGCGGCACCGCGGAGTTGTACATGGGGTGGAACGCGTACGGCCGGACGTGGCACTGCTTGGCCTTCGGCTCGAACAGGATGTGCCCGAAGCCGTTGGCCTTGCTGGCCGTCATCGAGCCGTGTCCCCCGGTCGTGAGGTCGGTGATGTCGACCCGGTAGCCGGCCGGCGTGTCGTGCATGAACACCCGGAGCGTGTCGCCGGGGTTCATCAGGAGCACCTTGTGCGGGTTGACGGTGAGGCCGGTCAGGTTCGGGTCATCGGAGAGCGCGAGCGGGTTTGCCGGCGCCTCCGACTTGCCGCTCTTGGTGATGTACGCCCAGTTGACCGGCTCCTCGCCGACCAGGAAGTGGTTGTTCAGGCAGTCGGCGTTCTGTGAGACCCCGGTGTTGTCCTGATCAGAGAGGCTGTCGATCGTCAGGTTGGCGCACCACTTCGTGGCGGTGCACCCGAACCCGTCGAACTGCGGCACCCAGCCGGGCTCGTAGAACTGCAACTCCATGAACGCGTTCCCCGGCGACTTGCCGATGTAGAACGGCGAGCTCGGGTTCGGGCTTCGGAACTTGGCGTTGAAGTCGCTGTTCGGCGTGCAGGTCTTGCGGAAGTTCGGCGACGACTCGGTGTCGCACATCGTGATGCTGAACCAGAAGGTCGCCCGAAGCTGGAAGTTCCAGGTTCCGCCCGAGCCGTCCTGCTTCGGCTTCGTGGGCGGGTCCTTGGGGAGCCGCACGTAGTACAGGAGCCGCTTGCCGCCCGTTCCGGGACGGTTCGAGATGAACTGCACCGTCGGCTCGTCGTGGCCGGTGTACTCGCCGTTCGCCCCGATCGACTTGTACTTGTCCAGGCACATGAACGGCCGTTCCTGACAGAAGCTCTCCGGATAGCTATCCCCCCGCGCCACCCCGACCCATAGGGGCAGCGCAAGACACGGGAGGACGCCGAGGAGGAGCGCCGCGATTCGTTTCATCATCCCTCCGAGGACGCTGACCGACGACCGCTCGGCCGTCGGCACTCCCGGCCGCGAGCGGCACAACGCTGATTCGCACCCACCTACCGCAGAGGCCCACCCCCTCGTGTAGACCGACCGAGGACTCTAGACGATTGATCGATAACTCGCGTGCGCCTGGACGTCCGACTGTGTCGTGTCGGGCGATACCTGGTGTGGCTGCGGCTGGGAACCGGCGCATCGCGGCGTCCTCGGTCGGCCAAACACGTTCACCCAGTATTCGGCCTCCCTGCGTCCTTGCGCTGCTTGGTTCCCAGCCACCCAGGCCCCGCGGGAGTTATCGATCAACCGTCTAGTCCACGGCGCCGCCGCTTGCCATGTTCTCGGGCATCTGGGAGTGCCGGCCGCGGATCGACCGCCAGATCGCCTCGTTCAGGACCTGCTCGTCGGGCGCGTCGGGGGCGGAGTAGTCCTGCGCGGCGGACGCGGCCGCGAGCGGCGCCGTCTTCGGGTTCCGCGGGTACCCGGGGTCGCCGAAGGGGATCACCCCGGTCGGGATCGCGGTGAACGGGCGCATGTCCGCCCACCGGCTGAACGACGGCCACATCCGGGTGCCGCGCTGGTCGAAGATGCTCATCGGGTCGAGCCCGAGGATGTCCTCGATCGTCCCCAGCATCGCGGCCGTGTCGTAGTGGGTGGAATCGACCCCGCCGTGCTGCGTATAGGGGCTGATGACGAGCGCGGTCGACCGGTGCGCGTCGACGTGGTCGGGCCCGTCCTGGGCGTCGTCCTCGACGACGAAGATCGCGGTGCTCCGCCAGTAGCGGCTGTGGGAGACGGCGTCGACGAGCTTGCCGACGGCGACGTCGTTGTCGGCCTCGTAGGACGCGGGTGTGGCCGCCCCGGGCGTCGTTCCCTGGGTGTGGTCGTTCGGCAGGTACACCATCTCGAGGCCCGGCAGGTTGCCATGGCGGACGTAGCCGCGGAACTCACGCTCCCACTCCGGCTCGCGCACGGCGTGGTCCGAGCAGTTGAGGTTCCAGCCGGGGAAACGGGGGTCGACGTGCTCGCCGAAGCGCGCCTGCAGGTGGGTGAGGTCGGAGTAGACCTTGCCGCTCGTGCAGTTGTGCGGGTCGGCCCAGGGCGTCCCCTCGCCGTAGTCGCGGAAGCTGACGCCGTTCCGGTAGGCGTCGTCCCACAGGTAGCCGATAGTTGCGGCCGCCGCCGAGCGCGGTACGGTCGGGTCGCCCGCGAGCGGCTCCGACGCGAACTGCTGGGCGAGCGGCACGAACTCGCTGTCGTAGCTTCGGTAGTACGCCCAGGCGTAGTCGAACGGCCAGATCTTGTCGACGTAGTCCGTGGCCGTGGCCTGCGTCGACCAGGGATGCCCGTCCTGCGACACCTCGGCGTCGACGTAGAAGTTGTCGAGCAGGGTGAAGCGGCGGGCGAGGGCGCGCTGGTTCGGGGCCGATCCGTCGTGGAAGAGGGTCAGCGACGGGTCGCCGTTGCCCTTGGCGATGTCGCCGAAGACCTGGTCATAGGTGCGGTTCTCCTTGATGATGTAGATCACGTGCCGGATCGCCGCGACCGACGCCGGCTTCTGCACGGGGCGCTCGCCGACGTGGTTGTTCCGCCGCACCTTCGCAGTCCAGCGCCGCAGCCGGTGCGCGAACCCCTGTTGGTCGCGCAGGTCGATCACCTGCACCGACCCGCGGATCATCGTCCCCGCGTACTGGTTCTCGTAGTAGCCGGGCAAGTACTGGATGCCGGTGCCGCAGCCCTGCGCCAGGAGCGGCGAGAACGGCCCGCACGGGTTCGGCCCGGCGCCGAAGCCGTTCGTGTTCACGACGACGAGGCGGTGGCCGCCAGGCGCGACCTTGACGTCCGCCGGGTACCAGGCGGTGGGGATGAACCCGCGGACGCGGCGGTGCGGCAGGTCGACGACGGCGATCGCGTTCTCGCCCGCCTCCGCGACGTAGAGCGTGCGGCCGTCGGGGCCGACCGCGAGGCCCTCGGGCATGGCGCCCTTGGGCCCGCCGGGGGCGAGGGCGACGTCGATCGTCGCCGCGAGCCGGTCGTGGCGTGAGTCAATCACGCTCACCGTGTCGCTGGACGCGTTGGCCGTGTAGAGCTCGTCGTTTCGCGGGTTGGCCGCGATCGCGGTGGGGTGGTCGGCCTGAAGCGGATCGCCTGCCGGCGAGAGCGGCACGGTCTTCACGACCTGCTGGGAGGCAGTGTCGATCACCGACACCGAGCGCCCGGTCCAGTTCGTCACGTACGCCTTCGTGGCGTCGCGGTTGAACGCGACGCCGAGTGGATCCCCGGGCGTGCCCAGGTCGATCGTGGCCGTGATCCTGTTGGTGTCAGGGTTGATGACGGTGACCTCGTGACCGGGCGGGTCCTCGTACGAACCTGTCGAGAACGGGTCGCCGCCGAGGTTGTTCGCCACGTACAGCCGGTCGCCGCGCGGCGTGTGCCCGAAGGCGATCCCGGCCGGGAAGCTGCCCGCCGGGATGGGGTGGCCGGAGACCAGCCGCCCCGACGGGGTGACGGTGTAGGCGTGCACGATGTCCTGACCGCCGCCCGACGCCCACGCGCGCCTCCCGTCCGACGAGAACGCGACGCCGTAGAACACCGAGTGGCCGCGGCGCCCGTTCATGACCCGCACCGCCGTCCGCACCCGACGGTTGATGTCGAACATCTCGACCGTCTCGTCCTGCGCGGCCTGGCCGCTGGACGTGACCAGGGCATGGACGCCGTCCGGTGAGAGGGCGACGCCCCAGGGCCCCGAGAGGCCGGGGCCGTCGGTGACCGTCAGGACGTGTCCGGCGGGCGTGATCCTCCACCCCGACGGCGTAAGCGGCGTATCGGCCGCCGCACCAACCGTCCCGGCGGCGTAGGCCGCAACGGCGACGGCAAGGCCCCTGCAGAGTCCCCGCTTCATCCCGATCCCCCTCGGACGCAATGACCTGCTCGAGGCGACTATACGCCGCCGCCGATCTCGCGGTTCCCGGCGAGCGGATGCTCGATCGGGCCCCCGTCGCGGAAGAGCTCGATCGAGCCGCAGTACGCGCACTGGTAGACGTGCACGTTCACGTTCGACATGGCCCAGGGCTCGCCGAATAGGGCAACGCGGCCCCAGCCTCCCTCCTGCAGCTGCTCGAGGCCGGCGTAGGCGCGCGGCGTCTGGCAGTGCGGACACGTCGAGCAGAGCGTCTGAAGCCACGCGTCGCGGCGGCGCTCGCGCTCGATCCCGTCGACCGCCTCCTGCGCCTGGTAGAGCTCGAGGTCATGGACCAGCTCCTCGGCCTCGGCCGCCGGAACGACGCGGTCACCTGCGCGCGTCCCGCCCCACTGCCGCACACGCGCATGGGTCGCCTGCGAGCGCGGCACGCGCCGCTCCCGTCCGAACGTGCCGGCGCCGGGCACGATCCAGGTGATCTCGATCGACCGGGCGCCGTCCGGCGAACCCCAGAAGATCGTCCGCGAATCGTCGCCCCCCATCTGCCACCGGACGGTACCGCAGCGGTCACGGCTCGTTGCAAAACCGGTGCCTGACCCCGTTTTGCAGGCCGGCTTACGCCGCCACGTCGACGCGGTCCGCGAGGCCCAGCCGCGATGCGACCCCACGGGCGGCGTCGCCTCGCACGACCTCCCGGTCGATCACCTCAACCGGCGGCCCGAGGACGAAGAGCGCCGCGTAGAGGGCGTCGCGGGCCTCGGCCGTTCGGGGCGACCACCGGCCACTTACGCGCAGGCCCGCCTCGCCGCCCGTGACCGACACGTCGGTCATTGCATAGCGGTGGACGCCGAGCGTCCCGAGATCGACGTCGAGCTCGATGTTGCCGGCAGGGATCGCCGTCGCTTGAACCCGCAGGGCGCAGCCGCCCACGCTCATGTCCGTGACGGTCGCCGCCCGGCCCGAGCCGGCGATCACCGCGGGGAGGCGCGACGGGAAGCGGTATGCGAGCCGCACCTGCCGCCGCCGCGTGAGCGACGCAGCTGCGACGACGAGCCGGGCGAGCTCGAAGAGGGCGGTGCCGGTGATGACCAGTAGCACCGGGAGCGCCAGATGGCGTCCGGGCAGAACACCCGCCTGCGCTCCGGCGCGCCAGGCGAGCGAGCCGGTGAGCAGGGCGACGAGCGTGGCCAGCGGCGGGTTCAGCCGCAGCCACGAGAGGCCGCCGTCGTCGACGCCGGTCTTGGGCGTCACCCTGAAGCGGTTGTCCGGCCAGACCACCGCGAGGATCGCGCGGAGATGCGCCGGAAGCGTGTAGTACTCGAACCGGACCGCCGTCAGAAGCTTGAGCCTGCCGGCCGAGAGCACGATCGAGGCGAGCGTCGAGGACGCCGCCCACGGCAGGAACTCGACGAGGAACTGGCCGATCGGCGCGTGCAGCGGCAGCCGGCCCCATCCGACCGTGATCGCCAGGACGGCGATGATGAGCGCCCGCTGCAGCGACGTCATCACCTCCATCAGGCCCACCGCGTAGCAGATGCGCTGGCGCCAGGTAAGGCCCGATCCCCGGAGCGGGCTGTCGGTGGTGCGCAGCGTGGCGAGGTTCCCGGCCGCCCAGCGGTGCCGCTGGAGCAGGAACTGCTCGAGGTTGTGCGGCGCGATGCCGTAGACCAGCAACTCGTCGTGGAACCGGCTGCGCCACCCGCGCCGGTGGATGCGAAGCGACGTGTGGAAGTCCTCGGTGATCGTGTCGGTGGCGAGGCCGCCGACCTGCTCGAGCGCCGTTCGCCGGATGACCGCTCCCGAGCCGCACCAAAAGGCGGCGCCGTGGTGGTCGCGGCCGGGCTGGACGACGTGGAAGAACATCGACTGGTCGTGGTCGTCGTGGTGGACGTGCTGGACCGAGTCGCGGTTGTAGAACTCGTGCGGCGTCTGGACATACGCGACCCGGTCGTCGCCGAAGTGGCCGATGACCGCCTGCAGCATGTGCGGCTGCGGCACATGGTCGGCGTCCAGGATCAGGATCATCTCGCCGGAGGTTGACGGGAGCGCGGCGTTGATGTTGCCGGCCTTGGCATGCGAGTTCTCGGCCCGGGTCAGGTAGCCGGCGCCGAACTCGCGTGCGAGCTCCTCCACCCATGGCCGGCGGCCGTCGTCGAGCACCCAGATCGCGACGTCGGGATAGTCGAGGGCCGCGCACCCGACGAGCGTCGACCGCAACACCTGCTCGTCCTCGTCGTAGGTGGGGACGAAGACGTCGACCGGTGGGTAGCGCGCCGGTTCGATCCGCTCGACCGGGCGCAGGCGCCACGTCGTGAAGGCGAACCCGGCCAGGCTGAGGAGGGCGTACACCTCGCAGACGAACAGCGCCAGCGTCAGCGGAATCGGCGTGTGCGCCATGGTCGAGTCGACCCGCCACACGAGGTAGCGGGCTCCCAGGACAAGTGCGAGCGCCGCGATGGCGCGCGCCGGCCATACGCGACGTGACTCCATGTCGTCCCGGTTATCGCCCCCAGCCCGGGATCGTTGAGTATTGATCTCAGAACAAGTGCCCTAGATAATCAGGCGAGAAATGCCGCGAGCCGCGCCGCCTCGTCGGCAAGCTCGCGCCGGGCCGTCGCCGGCAACGGCTCGAACGGGCTCGTCACGACGCGGCGTCCGTCATGCCGCCAGGTCCCGGCGACCTGGCCGTTCACCAGAAACGTCGGCACCGACTGCGGCATCTTCGTGTTGAAGACCCGCTCGCGGAAGCGCTCCGGCAGGATCTGCGTGCGCCGGGCGTGCCCGAGCAGGGTCGCGTCGAAGGTGGGCAGGAAGCGCACGGGCACCGGCGTCTCCGGACCAGGTAGCGGCGCGCGCGGCAGATCGACGAGCTCCCCGCCGGTCTCGTTGAGGAACCGACGCAGAGGCAGCCGGTGGGCGATCTCGGCCACGCGCCCGGGCCGAAGGCCCGCCCAGTTGGCAGCGTCGGCGAGGGGAGCGGGGCCGAACGCCGCCAGGTAGCGGCGGACGAGGAGCAGAGCGCCGCGGTCGGGCGGCACGTCCTCAGGGGCCAGCCAGCGCTCGGCGAGCTCGTAGAGGTCGGCGCGGCGCTGCTCCCACGTCCCCGAGGGCGGCATCCGGATGAGGTCGACCCACAGCCCGACGCCGTTCCAGTCAGCCCCCGCCGTCGCCAGCCGCTCGACGATCCGGACCCGGCGCTGCGGGCGGTCGGCGAGCATCGTGCGCACCTGGGCGGCTGCCGCCTCCATCTCGCCCTCGGCGACCCGCCCGCGCCGCGTGCGCAGCCACCACTCCCGCCGCCCCTCGCGAACGCCCGCGACGATCGGCCAGTAGTCCCGCGCGGAGACGAGGTGGATCGTCGAGCGCATCAGCGTGGCCTGGACGACGGCCCGTCGCTCCAGGGCGCGCGTCAGGTCCGTGCGCGTGAAGCTGCGCGTGCGCGACCAGAGGCCGATGTACCCCGACGGCGCGTACTGCGTCTGCAGCCCCGCCACCCGTTCGAGGACGCGTGGAAGCGGCAGGCTCGAGCGCTCGAGCAGGAGCTGCCGCGAGAGCACCGCCCGTCTCAGCGCATCTTCGGTCAGCGTCCGTCTGGCCAGATCCACCCGCTCCTGTGTAACGGTGCGCCTGCTGGGAGGACAGCAGGGTACAGACCGATCGATCCAGAGCGAGGAGCTGACCGATGACCGTCTCCGCCACGCCCACCGCCGCCCCCACGCCCGCGCGCTCGCCGGCCGGCGCCCTTCCGATCGCCTCCTACGCGCTCCTCTCCGACTGCAACTCGGCCGCGCTCGTCGGCATCGACGGCGCGATCGACTGGCTGTGCCTGCCCCGGTTCGACAGCCCCGCGGTGTTCTCACGGCTGCTGGGCATGGACGCGGGCCACTGGTCGATCCGGCCGGCCGGCCAGTTCCGGGCGGAGCGGCGGTACCGGCCCGGCACCCTCGTCCTCGAGACCACGTTCACGACGGACTCTGGCTCGGTGCGGGTCACCGACGCGATGGCGTTCGCCGAGGGCCAGCGCCACCACGCGCTCGGCCTCGATGCCCCGCACGAGGTGTTGCGGCTCGTGCAGAGCGTCTCCGGCAGCGTCGAGGTGGTAATGGAGCTCGCGCCGCGGCCGGAGTATGGGCTCGTGCGCCCGCTCCTGCGCGGCACCGGCGACGGCGGGCGGACGTTCGGCGGCCCCAACCAGATCGCGGTCCGGGCGGGCGTCCCGGTCGAGGTCGAGAACTCGACCATGCGGGCCGCGTTCACCGTGGAGGCCGGCAGCAGCGTCGCGTTCTCGATGCGCTGGGCGGCGGCCGACGCCCGCCGGCCTGAGCCGTCCCCGCCGGAGACGGTGGCGGCCCGGATCGAGGATGCGGCCGAGGGCTGGCGGTCATGGGAGGGGGACCACGACATCTACGAAGGCCCGCACCGCGACCTCGTCCGCATGAGCTCCCGCGTCTTGAAGGCGCTCACGTACCGCCCCACCGGCGCGATCGTGGCGGCGCCGACGACGTCCCTTCCGGAGACGGTGGGGGGCGAGCGCAACTGGGACTACCGCTACGCATGGGTGCGCGACGCCAGCCTCACCATGGAGGCGCTCTACATCGGCACGTGCTCCGACGAGGTCGAGAACTTCGTCTCGTTCATGACGAGCTCCGCCGGCGGCCAGACCCGGGCGGACGACGAGCTTCAGATCATGTTCGGCATCGCCGGCGAGCACGACCTCTCCGAGCGCGAGCTTCCCCACCTGGGCGGATGGCGCGACTCGCAGCCCGTCCGGATCGGGAACGGCGCCTGGACGCAGAAGCAGCTCGACGTCTACGGCGAGCTCCTGATCGCCCTCGACCTCTACAGCGCCAAGCTCGGCGACCTGCATCCCGAGATCCAGCGCTTCGCCTGCTACCTGGCCGACGCCGCTGCACGCGGGTGGACGTCGAAGGACGCGGGGATGTGGGAGATGCGCGGCGAGCCCCGCCACCACCTCTCGTCGAAGGTGCTCTGCTGGGCCGCGCTCGACCGCGCCGTCCGGCTCGCGCCGCGGCTCGGCCCCGAGGCTCGGCCCGACGAGTGGGCAGCCGAGCGCGACGCCATCCGCGAGGCGGTGCTCGAGCGTGGCTGGAGCGAGGCCCGGCAGGCGTATACGCAGTCGTTCGACAGCGACGAGCTCGACGCGGCGGCGCTGCTCATGCCGCTCGTCGGCTTCCTGCCGGCGGACGATCCACGGATGCGCTCGACGATCGAGGCGATCGCGCGCGACCTGACCGACGACGGCCTTGTCCTGCGCTATCGCAACACCGAGGGCCTGAACGCCGACGGCCTGACCGGCGAGGAGGGAACCTTCGTCATCTGCTCGTTCTGGCTCGTGTCGTGCCTCGCCAAGGCCGGCGAGGTCGACAGGGCGGAGGAGCTCTTCGACCGCCTGGCGGGCTACGCCAACGACGTCGGGCTGATCGCCGAGGAGATCGACACGAGGAACGGCGAGCTCCTGGGCAACTTCCCCCAGGCCTTCAGCCACATCGGCCTCATCACGGCGGCGTGGCAGATCGACCAGGCCAAGCAGCGGTGAGCACGCTCGCGTCGCGCGTGGAGATCGGGCGCGACGGGCTCGAGGCGGCCTTCGTCCCGGACCTGGCCATGGTCGGCGTCTCCCTGCGCATCCGCGGCGAGGAGCTCGTCGCCCTCCCGAACAGCCTCGAGGCCTACGGCGAGCACGGCCTCGCCACCGGCATCCCGCTCCTCTTTCCCTGGGCGAACCGGCTCGGCGGCACGACCTATCCCGCCTCCGGCGGAACGGTCGACGTGACCGCCCGCCGCGACCTGCTCCAGTTCGACGGGCCGCTCCCGATCCACGGCGTCATCCCGTCGCTCGTGCCGCTCCGCGTCGTCGCCGCGGGCGTCGACGCCGTCGAGGCCGAGTTCGACTCGGCAGCGAGCCCCGCCGTGCTCGACGTGTTTCCGTTTGCGCACAGCCTGCGCGTCCGCGCCTCCGTCACCGGATCGGCGCTCACCGTCGAGACGACCCTGGCCGCCGCCGGCGACGTGCCGGTGCCGGTGTCGTTCGGGTATCACCCCTACTTCCGCCTGCCCGGCTCGCCGCGCTCGGAATGGCGCCTCGTGCTGCCGGACCGGCGGTCCCTCGTGCTCGACGCTCGCAAGGTGCCGACCGGCGCATCGCAGGCCGCCACGGCCGAGGACCAGCCGCTCGACGACCGGAGCCTCGACGACGGCTTCTCCGGCCTCCAGCCGAGTGCGGAGCTCGCAGTCGGCGACGAACGGCACCGTGTCAGCGTGCGGCTGGAGGCGGGATACCCGTGCGCGCAGGTCTACGCCCCCGCACGCCGCGACCTGATCGCGCTCGAGCCGATGACCGCCCCGGCCGACACGCTTCGGACCCGGACCGGGCTTCGCTTCGCGACCGCGGAGGCGCCGTTTACGGCCCGGTTCTCGATCGTGGTCAGCTGACGCCGGGCCTCACCCCGCCGGCGTCAATCGCCGCATGATCCACTCGGCCTGGCGGCGCCGCTCCGCGCCGGCCGCGGCCGGGCCCTCCACGTGGGCCGCGGCCCGGGCGGCCACGTAGCCCGCGACGTTGGCCGAGCGGGCGTTCGTCATCGCGCCGGCGTCGGCGGCGAAGGCGTCGAGCGCGGCGGGAAGGCCGCGCCCATCACGACGCCCGATCTCGACCCACTCGCGCGTCCGAGCGCAGCACTCGACGGCGAACGCCCGGGCCGCATCCTCGTCCCACGCCGTGACCCGTTCGAGCAGGCGGCCGCGGTCGGCGAAGATGCGCGTCTCGACCTCCTCCACGTGGCCGTCGAGCTCGATCCGCCACAGCTCGTCAGCGACCCAGATCGGCAGATGCTCGGCGCGACAGCCGTGCGGGCGCCCGAACCACGCCCCGGGCGCTCCGCCCGCCGGCCCCGGCCACCGCTCCCCCGAGAAGGGGCTGGTCGCGCCCGGGCGCGTGAAGGCGTAGCCGATCACGCCGGGGGCGGACTGTGCGCCCCCCGCTTCCATTCGCGGAACGCCCGCAGGAGCGCCGCGCACGTCTCGGCGGGCACGGCCTCCTCCCGCAGCTGCCCCATCGCATCGATCGTCGCCCGCATCTGGTGGAGGTAGGCGTCACACCCGTCGCACATCGCGATGTGCGCCTCGAACCGGGCGACGGCCGTCGCGGGCAGCGCCCCCTCGAGGTAGTCGGACACGAGCTCGACCACCTCCCTGCAGCTCAGATGCTCGTGCGTGGCCACCTACACCGCCTCCTCGATGTACTGCTCCAGGTTCGCGCGCACCCGGGCCCGCGCCCGGTGCAGGAGCACCCGCTGGTTTCCCTCCGTCAGGTCGAGCAGCTCGCACACCTGGTCGGCGTCGAACCCCTCGACGTCGCGCAGCGTGATCACCGCCCGCTGGCCGGCCGGCAGCTTGGCGATCGCCGCCCGCAGCTCGGCCTCGACCTCCTTGCCCAGGAGGCGCTCCTCGGGGATGTCGTCCCACCGTCGCGGCGGCGCGGCCCAATCGCCGGGGTACGCGGGGTGGTCCTGTGGGAAGAACCGGTCCGGATCGACCGCCGGGCCGCCCTCCTCGACAAGCGCGGAGAGCGGCACGGTGCGCCGCTCGCGCGCTCCGCGCGTCTTCGCCTGATTGGCGAGGATGCGGAAGATCCACGTCTTGAGCGACGAGCGGCCCTCGAACCGCGAGATGCCGCCGAGGACCGCCAGCCAGGTCTCCTGGGCGACCTCCTCCGCGACGGCACGGGTGCGAACGAACGTCAGCGCCAGTCGCACCATCGCCTCGTGGTGGCGGTTCACCAGCTCCTCGAACACGGTCTCGTCTCCTGCGAGCAGCGCCTCGACGACTCGGGCGTCGTCCTCCGCACCGGCGGAGGCAGGCCCCTCGGCGTCGAGCGCTTGTGTGGGAGGACTATCCACGCGCCATCAATCTCGCAGATCCAGTCTCGCGGCGGGCCCCAGCGTTACAGGTGCATAAACGGAGTCAGACTCCTCTGATGCATGGGCTGCCGTGGGCACCCGGGCACGGCGAAACGCGGGCCGTAACGACGACTGTGAATCAGCCGAGTCTGACTCCGTTTATGTACCCGTCTCGAGGCAGCGCGTCCCGCGCAGGTCGAGCAGGTAGCGGCCGTTCGCGTTGACGATGCGCATCATGACCGCCTCGCAGTGCGCGCAGCGGATGACCACGCCAGGCGCGTGGACGTAGACGCTGAGCCCGCCGACGGGCTCGACCGCGCCGCATGCCGCGCAGGTGCCGGTCGCCGCAGTGACCTCGAAGGCGAAGAGCTCCTGCAGGAGGCCCGCGACGGCGTTTCCGTCCAGCTTCAGCTCGCTCGTCTGCATCGTCAGCCTCCCGTCGGCCCGAACCGTTCCGTCTTCACCCTCACCGGGTCATAGCCCAGGCCGACGAGGCCGGCGGCCGCCGCCTCGACGAATCCCGTCGGCCCGCACACGAATGCTGTGGCGCCGTCCGCCGCAGGCCACGCCACCTCCCGGAGCATCGCGTCGTCGACGCGGCGGTTGTACCCAGCCCAGCCCGGCGGCTGCGTCCGGGTGAGGGTGGCGAACGACTCGAGCCCGTCCCCGCGCGCCGCCAGCCCGTCGAGCTCGTCCCGGTAGATCGCATGCTCGAGCGAGCGCGACGACGAGAGCAGCCGAAACGGCGCCCGGCTCGCCGCGGCCGCACGATGCCGGATCATGGCCATGAGCGGCACGATGCCCGACCCGCCGGCGACCAGCAGCACCGGCCCGCCGTCGGCCGCGCGCCAGACGAAGTAGCCGCCGATCGGTCCCCGCAACTCGATCCGGTCGCCGATCCGCACCTCATCCACGAGGTAGGGCGAGACCTCGCCGTCGGCCAGCCGTTCCACCGTGACGGCGAGGCGCTCGTTCTCCGGCGCGGAGGCGATCGAGTAGCTGCGCTGCGCCTGGTACCCGTCCTCGGCCGTGAGCCTGACATCGACGTGCTGTCCGGCCAGGTGCCCGGGCCAGCCGGGCGCGTCGAGGATGAGGCTGCGCGCGCCCTCGGCCTCGTCGACGGCGCCCACCACCTCGCAGATCAACCATCTCAGTCGCCCGCGTATCGCTGCTCCCGCCAGGGGTCGCCGTACATGTGGTAGCCGAGCGACTCCCAGAACCCCGGCTCGTCGTCGGAGCGGAGCTCCAGGCCCCGCACCCATTTCGCGCTCTTCCACAGGTAGAGATGGGGAACGAGCAGGCGCGCCGGGCCGCCGTGCTCCGGCTCGAGCGGCTCGCCGTCGTAGCCGAAGGCGATCCAGGCCCTGCCGTCTACGAGATCCTCGATCGGAAGGTTGGTCGTGTACCCGCCGTCGCAGAAGGCGGTGGCGTAGGCGGCGTCGTGATCGACGGCCTCGAGGAGGGTGTCGAGCGAGACGCCCTCCCACACGGTGTCGAGCTTCGACCACTTGGTGACGCAATGGATGTCCCGCGTGACCGTCTCGCTGGGGAGGGCCCGGAGCTCCTCCCACGTCCACCTGACGGGCTGGGCCACCTCGCCGGTGATGGCGAAGTCCCATCCGGCGAGCGGCGTGTGCGGGGTCGGCCCCGCCGAGAGCACGGGGAAGTCGTCGACGAGGTACTGGCCGGGCGGGACGCGGCCGCTCGGCGCATCCGCGCGCCTGCGACCCCGGAATCCGCGAGAGACGAACGCCACGGGTGATCCTCCTTGGACGGGTGCCTGGCAGACGGTCTCGGCCGGCCGGGCCCACGTTACACGCTCGCGGGCCTCAGGTTCCGGCCGGAGACGCCGATAACAGAGAGCGTTGGGTTTGGGGTGGTACCGGGGG
>DASQXS010000140.1:0-22690 GCA_035639615.1 Gaiellales bacterium
GAGCGATCTGCTACCCAGCAGATCGCGGACGCGGTTTGCAGCCGCCAGCCTGTCAAGGCGCCCGCCTTGACAGGTCTCGCGAGCAGCCTGCTACTCAAGCAGGCTGCGAGAGCGGCAAACGTTGCCGGTCACATCACTCGCACCGTGAGCTGGAAGCCTGTCCCCCGGCTGGGCGGAGGTCGCGCGCTCGCCGCCCTCCTCGCCTCGTCGGTGCTGGTCGCGATCGCGCTCGCCGTGGCCGTGATCCTGGTGCTCCTGATCGCGTTTGGAACGATGCCGGCCGGGTGCGGCTTCGACGCGAGCGACGCGTGCACCGACCCCGACGCGAACGAGGTGCAAGCCCTCGTCCTGACGGGCGTGACGCTCCTGGCGATCGCCTCTGCGGCGACCGGGCTCGTGACCGCGATCGTCTACGCCGTTCTCGGCCGGGCGGGCGAAGTCCTTCGGGGACGAATCGTGGTCGCGCTCTCGGGTGCGCTGGTGGCCGTTCTCGGTGCCGGGCCCGTGTTCCTCGTGGTCGCGCCCGGCGCCGCTCGCCCGGCCCTGGCCGCCGCGACCGTCCTGTCCTGGGCCGCGTGGCCGGTCGCGCTCATCAAGGCTCAGCGCGCGGCCCTCGGCGCCCGCTCCTAGGCTGGTTTGCACGCCGCCCAACGCGCCCTACCCCTTTGGAGGGATGCGGTGTCCGATAGCGAACACCTGGCCGATGCCCGCCGCCCGTCGTCGTGCTGCGCCGATCCCTGCCCTGCCGCCGCATCTCGAGGCGGCGCTCGGGGTGATCGAGTCCGTGCAGTCGCTCGGCGAGCTGGTCGACGCGGCCGAGATCCTGGCGGCGCTCGCCCGCCGGTTGACCGAGGTCGTGGACGCGTCGGCGTGCCTCGTGTCGCTCGTGGACGCCGGCGCCCGCACCGTGCGCGACCGGGCGGGGTACGCGCGCCCGCCGCACGTGTGGCATCGGGCCGCGGGCGAGTACTCGCTCGACGACTACCCGCGCACGGCCGAGGTCGTCGACACCGGCGAGTGGTACGCGTGCTCGCTCGGGATCGGCCGGCCCGACTCGGCAGAGGCCGAGCGCCTCCGCGAGCTGGGCTACCGCGCCCTCCTCATGATGCTCCTCCGGGTTGACGGCGAGCCGTACGGGCTGATCGAGATCTACGACGAGCACCGGCGCGCGTTCACCCGCACCGAGGTACGGCTGTGCCGGGCCGTCGCCAACGAGGCCGGGAAGGCGGTCGCCCGCGCCCGTATGGCGGAACGGCTCGAGGAGGCCTACTTCTCGACGCTCGGCGCCCTCGCCGCCGCGCTCGAGGCGAAAGACGCTTATACGTCCGACCACGCCACCCACATCGCGGAGCTGGCGGGCGCCGTGTGCGAGCAGCTGGACGTGCCCCCCGGGCAGACACGGCTCGTGCGGCTGGCCGCGCTCCTGCACGACATCGGCAAGATCGGCGTGCCCGAGGGCATCCTGCGAAAGCGCGGCCGGCTCACATCGCGGGAGACGGCCCGCATGCGCGACCACTCCGACATCGGCGCGCGCATCCTGCGCGCGGTCCCCCACTTCGCCGAGCTCGTTCCCCTCGTCCGGGCGAGTCACGAGCGGTGGGACGGCGCGGGCTATCCAGACGGGCTCAAGGGCGAGGAGATCCCGCTGGGCGCCCGCATCATCGGTGTCTGCGACGCGTTCCACGCCATGACCGAGGATCGCGTGTACCGGCAGGCGCTGCCGGTCGCCCGGGCGATGGCCGAGATCGAGCGCTGCGCAGGATCCCAGTTCGACCCCAACTGCGCGGCGGCGCTTCTCGACGTCGTCCGCGCCCAGGGCTGGCCCCGGATCGCCCGCGACCGGGTCGTCCGGCTGGCGCACGGCCCTGAGTAGCCGAGCAGCGGCTCAGGCGCGGCCGAGCGCCTCGGTGATCATCCGTAGCGCCCGCTCCAGCTTGGGGCCGTTCCCGGGAAGGTGCGGCCACGGGTTCGCGCCCGAGGGGTGCGGCAGGGCGTAGAGCGGCCGGCCGTCGGCGAGCGCGAGCTCGGCGCCGACGGCATCGTCCAGCGTGGCGTCGGGTGCGAGCGCGTTCAGCGCCAGCGTCCCGACGGCGACGACCACCGGCGCCTCCACGAGGGCCAGCTCCCGCTCGAGCCAGGGCAGGCACGTCCGCACCATCGCCGGCGACGGCCGCAGGTCGCCGCCACCGCGCTTCTTCCCGGGAAAGCACTTCGCAACGGCGGCGATGTAGAGGCGGCCGTAGAACGCCTCCTCGGTGCCGAGTCCCGCCGGCTCCAGCCACTGCCGCAGCCGCCGCCCCGCCGGGCCGATGAACGGCCGGCCGTCGACGGCCTCCTGCGCCCCCGGCGCCTGGCCGACCAGGATGGCGTCGGCACGGCGGAGGCGGCTGAAGACCGGCATCGACTCGACCCGGATGCCGGCGGCGACGCAGCGGCGGCACGGCGCCAGCTCGCGGTGGAGCCGGGCGACGCTCCTGATCGCGGTGCGCTCGTCCATCCCGGTAGTATCCGCGCGCCCGTGAACCGCGCCGGCGCCAATCCGTTCCCATGGGCTGCCGAGTACGAGTACTCGCAGTCCGTCGTCGCCGACGGTGAGCTCGTGTTCACGGCCGGCCAGGGCGGGTTCGGGGCCGACGGCGCGGTCGTCGCGCCCGACGACGCCGAGGCCCAGATTCGGCAGGCGTTCGCCAACGTGGACGCGGTGCTCCGGGCCGAGGGCGCGTCGCTCGCCACGGTCGTCAAGATGACCGTGTACCTCGCCCGGGCCTCGGACTACGACGCCTTCAAGCGGGTACGCCACGAGGTGTTCTCGCCGCCCTACCCGGCGTCCACGGCGATCGTCGCCGGCGGGTTCCTGTTCGACGGCATGCTGGTCGAGATGGACGCGGTCGCGCGGGTCGGGGAGCCGCGGGCCTAGCGTGCGGATCTTCGTCTCGACCGACATCGAGGGCACGGCCGGGATCGTCGACTGGCAGCAGGTGCTGGGGCCGGGGCCGGAATACGAGCTGGGCCGGCGCCTCCTCCTCGACGAGGTGAATGCGGCCATCGACGGCGCGGTGGAGGCGGGCGCGACCGAGATCCTCGTGAACGACTCCCACTGGACGATGCAGAACATGCCGCCGGGCGAGCTCCACGCGTGCGCGTCCTACCTCTCGGGGAAGCACAAGCCGCTCTACATGATGGAGGGCCTCGGGCCCGAGCACGACGCGGTCTTCATGGTCTCCTACCACGGCTCGATCGGCCACGGGCGGGCGATCCTCGGGCACACATACAACCCGGGGGCGATCTGGGAGGTGCGCCTGAACGGCACGGTGACGGGCGAGAGCGGCCTGAACGCGCTCGTCGCGCTCAGTCACGGCGTTCCCGTCGCGCTCATCACCGGCGACCAGGCCACCGCGGACGAGGCGCCGGCGTTCATGCCCCGGATCGAGACGGTCGTCGTCAAGCGCTCGGTGAGCCGGTTCGCGGCCGAGAACCTCCACCCCGTGCGGGCGTGCGAGCTGATCCGGGCCGGGGCGCGGCGGGCGCTGGAGCGGCTGGGCGAGCTCGGGCCGCCGCGGATCGACCTGCCCGCGACCATCGAGGTCACGTTTCTGACCGCGGATATGGCCGAGGCGGCGACGGCGCTCCGCGGCGTCGAGCGGACGGCGGACCGGGGGGTAACGTTCACCAACGACGACCCACTCGCCCTGTATCGGACGTTCGTCACGATCGTCGCCCTGACCCGGGGACTCGGCGATTGAGCGAGCGCTTGGCGCTCGTCACCGGCGCTGCCGGTGCGATCGGGTCGGGCATCGTTCGCCGTCTCGCCGACGACGGTCTCGCGGTCGCCGGAGCCGACGTCGCCGTCGGCGCGGACTACCGCTGCGACGTCCGCTTCGAGGACGAGGTACTGCGGCTGCGCGGCGAGGTCGCGGCTCGCCACGGCACACCGTCGGTGCTGGTGAACGTGGCCGGCGCCTTCTTCGAGCACCGCATCACCGAGCTCTCCGAGGCCGATTGGGATCTCCTCATCGACACGAACCTGAAGGGCACGTTCCTGATGTGCAAGGCGTTCATGCCGGCGATGATCGCCGCCGGCTCGGGATGCGTCATCAACATCGCCTCGACCGCCGGCATCCGCGGCGGGCAAAACCGGGCCGCCTACTGCGCGGCGAAGGCGGGGGTCGTCAACCTGAGCCGCAGCCTCGCCCTCGACCACGGCGGCGACGGCGTTCGCGTCTGCTGCGTGTGCCCGGGTCTGATCGATACGCCGATGGCCGACTGGATCACCTCCAGGCCCGATGCGCTGCATGAATTCGAGGAGTCGATCCCCGCCCGCCGCATCGGCACGGTGCGCGACATCGCCGGCATGGTCTCGTTCCTCGCCTCGGACGCGGCCGACTACATGCACGGCGCCGTCGTCGTGGTCGACGGCGGCGTGACCGCGTAAGCGCGCCGGGCTCCCGGCTTACAGGCGGAAGCTCTGACATCGCCGGAGCAGCGCCGTCGCAAGCTCCGGTTCGCTTGCGAAGTGGAGGTGCGCATAGCTGGCGAGCACGTTGCCGAGGTCGTACCCCTCGTCGGTTTCGTCCCCGCGGCTCGTCCGGAGCCGGTAGGCGCGGTCAACGTGCGGCTCGCCGATGATCTCCGACCAGTGGAAGATGTGGCCGCGGGCGCGGTGACCGGGGCCGAAGATCCCGCCGGTCGTCGTGACCTCAACGTAGGCGAGCTTCAAGGGCCCCGGCATCCTTGTACCGAACGGCAGCACGCCACAGAGCGGATAGCGCTCGCCGTCGAGCTCCAGCACCTCGGCGAGGTACATGAGGCCGCCGCACTCGGCGTAGATGGGGGCGCCCCGCGCGGCGAGCTCACGAATCGCGTCGCGGGCGGCGACGTTCTCCGCGAGCGTCGCGGCGTGGATTTCGGGGTAGCCGCCGCCAAGGTAGAGCCCGTCGAGGTCGGCCGGGAGCTGGTCGCGGATTGGGGAGAACTCGACGAGTTCGGCACCCGCCCGCCGAAGCAGTTCGAGGTTGTCGGCGTAGTAGAAGCAGAAGGCCTCGTCGCGGGCGACACCAATCCGGGCGAGATGCGGCGCGGAGGTCGGCACCGGCCGAAACGGGCGTCGCTCCGTCAGGCCGAGCTCGATCAGCTTCTCGAGATCGATGTGCTGTTCGATTAGCCCGGCGAGCTGGTCGACGTGGTCGCGACGTGCTTCGTGCGGGAGATGGAGGCCGAGGTGGCGCTCCGGCACGACGAGGTCCCTGGCGCGCGGAATCGCGCCGAGGATCGGGACGGCTCCTCCGACGGCGTCGCGGATCATGCCGGCGTGCGCGTCGCCGCCGACGTTGTTGAGGATCACGGCGGCGACGCGGAGGTCGGGGTCGAAGCTCGTGAAGCCGTGGACGACCGCGGCGGCGCTGCGGGCCATCGCGCTCGCGTCGACGACGAGCACGACGGGGAGCTGGAGCAGCTTGGCCATCTCGGCTGTGCTGCCTCGTTCGCTTCCGCCTTCGCTGCCGTCGAAGAGCCCCATCACGCCTTCGATCACGGCGACGTCCACGTCGGTTGTGTGGCGGGCGAAGCGCTCGCGGTTGGTGTCGGGGGTGAGCATCCAGCCGTCGAGGTTGCGGGGCGGGCGGCCGCTCGCCTGCTGGTGGTGGAGCGGGTCGATGAAGTCGGGCCCGACCTTGAACGGCTGCACGGTGAGGTCGCGGCGGCGGAGTGCGCCGATCAATCCGAGGGTGATGCTCGTCTTGCCGACGCCGCTGTGGGTGCCGGCGACGACGATTGCGCTCAGCTGCGACGAGTCGGGCCTCATGGCGCGGTCCACGCTATCGCGCGGGTGCGAGCCGCGCGACGGCGGGCTACAGTCGGTGCCATGCGAATCGTCTCGCTGCTTCCGAGCGCCACGGACATGCTCGCCGAGCTGGGTCTGCTCGACTGGCTCGTCGGGGTGTCGGAGGACTGCAACTGGCCGCCGGAGGTGCGGGAGAAGCCGCTCGTCGCGCGCACGCGGATCGACGTAGACGCGCTGACGAGCGCCGAGATCGACGTGTTCGTGAGGGAGACGGCGTCGGAGAGCCACTCGCTGTACGCGGTCGACGCCGAGCTGCTGGACGAGCTGAATCCGGACTTGATCATCACGCAGGACTTGTGCGAGGTGTGCGCGGTTTCCAGCGGCGACCTCGCCACCGCGTGTCCGGTCGGCTGCGAGGTCCACTCGATGAACCCGCGCAGCCTCGACGACGTCATCACGAGTGTGGTCGGGCTCGCCGACCGGCTCGGCGTCCACGAGCGCGGTGTCACGGTGGCGGAGGCGATGCGCGCGAAGATCGACGCGGTGCGCGCCGCAGTCGCGGGGCTGGATCGTCCTCGCGTCTTCATCGCGGAGTGGATCGACCCGCCCTACGGGTCCGGGCACTGGCTGCCGGAGATGGTCGAGGCGGCCGGCGGCGCGAACGTGCTCAGCAAGCCGGGTGAGTACTCGTTCGCGACCAGCTGGGACGCGGTGCTCGCCGAGGAGCCAGACGTGATCGTGCTCGCCGCCTGCGGGTTCAGCCTCGAGCAGGCGCTCGAGCGGACGACCGACTTGCGGCTGCCGGTGCGTGCGGTGGTCGTCGACGGTGACGCGCATTTCTCGCGGCCGGCTCCGCGGCTCGCCGACGGCGTCCGGCAACTCGGCCATCTGCTTCACCCGGGGGCGGTCGCAGACCCGGGCGTGCCGTATGCCGAGCTGCCCGTGAGCGCCGCGCCCGCGCGCCACTGACAGTCGGAGCCGAGTCCGACTTGCAGACGCCCGGTGGTCGGCGTAGTCTGCCCGGGCCGGGCACATATTCCCCGGCCGGCGCAGTTGCAGCGAAGCCGGTGTGATTCCGGCGCTGTCCCGCAACTGTGATGCCCCCGCGTGGGGGACGAGCCAGGTCGCCTGCTCTGTGCCGAAGCGAACACAGCCCTCGGAGGAAGGGCGGTTCGTACGGCGCCGGCCGGCGAACCACCTCCCTCCGCAATACGCGGAGGTTTTCATATGAGCGGGTCCACGGCCGGGTTCCGGCGCCTCTCTCTCGCCGCCCTTGCGGCTGCCTCACTTGTCGTCGCCGCCTGCGGGAGCTCCGCCGCTGCGCCGACGCGTGCCGCTGCTCCGACGGCGGCGGGGTTCCCGGTCACGCTCCGGATGTCGAGCGGCACGGTGACGCTTCGGCACCGTCCGGCGCGGATCGTCTCGCTGTCGCCGAGCGCGACCGAGGATCTGTTCGCGCTCGGCGCGGGCAGGCAGGTGGTCGCGGCCGACTCGTACTCGACCTATCCGAAGCGGGCACCGCACACGAACCTGTCCGCCTACCACCCGAACCTGGAGGCGATCGCCAGGTACAAGCCGGACCTTGTCGTCCTTTCTGACGACATCAACCACATCGCCGACCAGCTGGGGGCGCTGCACGTGCCGGTGCTGCTCGAGCCGCCTGCGGCGAGCCTCGCGCAGCTCTACGCGGAGATCGATCAGCTCGGGCGGGCGACCGGTCACAGCAGCGGCGCGAAGAACGTGGTGGCGCGGATGCGGCGGCAGATCGCGGCGATCGTCCGCTCGAGGCCGCGCCCGGCGACGCCGCTGAAGGTCTACCACGAGCTCGACCAGACCTACTACTCGGCCGACTCGCACACGTTCATCGGTCAGATGTACCGGCTGGTCGGCCTGGAGAACATCGCCGACAAGGCGTCCGGGACGAGCGACTATCCGCAGCTTTCGTCCGAGTACATCATCTCCGCCGACCCGGACCTGATCGTGCTCGCCGACACGGTCTGCTGCGGCCAGTCGCGGGCGACGGTCGCTGCGCGGCCGGGCTGGAGCCAGATCGCGGCAGTGAAGACGGGGATGGTGGTGCCGGTGAACGACTCCATCGCCTCGGAGTGGGGGCCGCGGATCGTGCTCTTCCTGAAGGCGGTGTCGAGCGCGGTGAAGACGCTCGATGCGCAGCAGTAGACGAGGACCCATGCGCGTGCGCGAGGTCGCGGCCGTGAAGCACTGCCCGCAGTGCGGCGAGCCGTTTGGCTGCGGGCACGGACAGCCGGGTTGCTGGTGCGAGGAGGTGTTGCTCTCCGCGGAGACGCTGACGCGGCTGCGGACGGTCGCCGACGACTGCCTCTGCCCCGCCTGCCTCTCGGGCTACGCCGAGCCGGAGGCGACGCGGGCGGACGCGGAGGCGGTGCCGGTGCGCCTTCGCTGGGCGAAGGCGGTCCCTGACGCTGCGGTCCAGGCGCGCGGGCTGCCGCCGCTCTGGGCGCTCGCCGCGGTCGCGTTCCTGCTCGGGTCGCTCCTGCTGGCGCTCGCGAATGGGCCGTTGCCGATCGGGGCCGGGGCGATCGCCGAGTCGGCGCTCGCGCATCTGCCGCTCGTGCATGTGCGCTCGCCGCTTGGCGCAATGGAGAGTGCGATCGTCTGGCAGGTGCGGGCACCCCGCGTCGTGCTGGGCGCCCTGGTCGGAGGGATGCTGGCGATCGCCGGCGCGTCGTACCAGGGCGTCTTCCGCAACCCGCTCGCCGACCCGTACCTGCTCGGCGTCGCCGCCGGCGCCGGGTTGGGGGCGACGCTGGCGATCGCCTACACCGCCCCAGGCGCGCATGTCGGCGAGCTGCTGCCGCTGGCGGCGTTCGCGGGTGCCGTGTGCGCGGTCGCCGGCGCCTACGTGCTTGGCCGCTCGGTCGGGGGTGTGCGGACGACGGGCGCCTTGATCCTGGCGGGCGTGACGGTGGCTGCGTTCATGACCGCGATCCAGACATTTGTGCAGCAGCAGCACTCGGACACGCTGCGCGAGGTCTACTCCTGGATCCTCGGCGGCCTATCTGGGGCGAGCTGGCAGCAGGTGGTGCTGGTGACCCCGTACATCACCTTCAGCGTGGCCGTGTTGCTGGTGCACCGGCGGGTGCTCGACGTCCTGAGCCTCGGCGACGAGGAGGCGGCGGGCTTGGGCTTGAACGTTCGCAGGACGCGGCTTGTGATCGTGGCTGCGGCGACGGCCGGTACCGCGGCGGCGGTTGCGGTCAGCGGCCTGATCGGCTTCGTCGGAATCATCGTTCCGCACACGGTCCGGCTGCTGGTCTCCTCGAGCTACCGGGCGATCGTGCCGCTCTCGCTGCTGGTCGGCGCCGGCTTCCTCGTCCTCACGGACGTGCTGGCGCGGACGGTGATGTCGCCGGCGGAGCTGCCGATCGGGGTGGTGACCGCGTTCTTCGGCGCCCCGTTCTTCGCGGTTCTGCTGCGCACGAGCCGGAGGGTCGGGATGTGAGCGCGGCGGTCGAGGCGCATGCGCTGTCGGTCACGCTTGGCCGCACGGCGGCGGTGCGCGGCGTCTCCCTTGCGGTCGAGCGGGGCGAGTGGCTGGCGCTGGTCGGCCCCAACGGCGCCGGCAAGACGAGCCTGCTGCGCGCCCTCGCCGGCCTGATCCCGTTCGCCGGCGCCGCAGTCCTCGAGGGGCGTCCGGTCGGCGCGATCAGCCGTCGAGAGCTGGCGCGGCTGGTGGCGCTGGTACCGCAGATCCCGCAGACCCCTGCGGAGCTGACGGTGGCCGAGTACGTGCTGCTGGGGCGGACGCCGCACATCGGCTACCTGGCGACCGAGTCGCGCCACGACCGGCTGGCGGCCGAGCGGGCGATCGCGCGGCTCGGGCTGCGTCCGTTCGTGGACCGGCCGCTCGGCTCGCTCTCGGGCGGCGAGCTGCAGCGCGCCGTCCTGGCGCGGGCGCTCGCACAGGAGGCGCCGGTGCTGCTTCTGGACGAGCCGACGAGCGCGCTCGATCTGGGCGCCCAGCAGCGGGCGCTCGAGCTGGTCGATGCGCTGCGCCGCGACGAGCAGCTGACGGTTGTCTCGGCGATGCACGACCTCAGCCTCGCCGGCCAATACGCCGACCGCCTCGTGCTGCTCGACCGCGGGCGCGTCGTCGGCGACGGCGACGCCCGAAGCGTGCTGACCGAGCAGGCGCTCGCCAGCTACTACGACGCGCAGGTGCGCGTCCTGCATGAGGACGGCTGCGTGTTCGTGCTCCCGATCCGCGGGGACCGGCCGTGAGGGCGCTCATGGTGCAGGGCGCCTCGAGCTCGGCCGGCAAGAGCCTCCTCGTGACCGCGCTCGCCCGCGCACTCCACCGGCGTGGCGTCGATGTCTGCCCGTTCAAGGCGCAGAACATGTCCAACAACGCGCGCGTCGTCCAAGGCGGCGAGATCGGCACGGCGCAGTATCTGCAGGCGCTCGCCGCCGGCCTCGAGCCGGAGGTGCGCATGAACCCGATCCTGGTCAAGCCCGAGGCAGACAACCAAAGCCAGGTGGTCGTGCTCGGCAAGCCAGACCTCGAGCTGTCGCGGCTGCCCTGGCGTGCGCGCGGCGGCCGGCTGTGGCGGGTGGTCGAGCAGGCGCTTGAAAGCCTCGCCGCCGACCACGAGTTCCTGCTGCTCGAGGGCGCCGGCAGCCCGGCCGAGATCAACCTGCGGGAGAGCGACCTCGCCAACATGCGGCCGGCCAGGCTCGTCGGCGCACGCGTGCTGATCGTCGCGGACATCGATCGCGGCGGCGCCTTCGCGCACCTGTACGGCACCTGGGCGCTGCTGCCGCCCGAGGAGCGGGCGCTGATCGGCGGCTTCGTCCTCAACAAGTTCCGCGGCGACCGCACGCTGCTGCCGCCCGGCCCTGAGCAGCTCGAGCAGGTGACGGGCGTCCCGACCGTCGGTGTCCTGCCCTGGCTCGCACACGGCCTCCCGGACGAGGACGGCGCCGGCGAGCCGGAGCGCACCGGCGAGCGGCCGGTGGTGGCCGTCGTCCGCTATCCGACCGCGTCGAATCTGGACGAGTTCCGGCCGCTCGAGCAGGTCGCCGACCTGCGCTGGACTCACCGGCCCGCCGACCTCCACGGCGCCGAGCTCGTCGTGCTGCCAGGCTCGAAGCACGTCGCCGCCGACCTCGCCTGGCTCATCGAGCGCGGCTTCGCCGCAGCCCTGCGCGGTCGCATCGCGCGCGGCGGGCGCGTGCTTGCAATCTGCGGTGGCCTGCAGATGCTCGGCGAGCGGCTCATCGACGAGGGCGGCGTCGACGGCTCGGCCGAGGCGCTCGGCCTGCTCCCGCTCGAGACGGCCTTCGGGCACGCGAAGCTGACCGAGCGGACGACCACCCGCTTTGCGGCGCTGCCCGGGCTGTGGTCGCAGCTCTCCCACCGGACCTTGCGCGGCTACGAGATCCGCCACGGCCGCACGACCGAGACTGGATCGGTCGCCGCCGCCCTCCCGGACGGGCTCGGCTACGTCTCCGGGCCGCTGCTCGCGATCTATCTGCACGGCTTCTTCGAGCAGCCTGAGCTGGTTGCGGCCCTGCTCGGAGCCTCGCCCGGCCGCTCGCTCGAGCAGGTCTTCGACGAGCTGGCGGACGCGGTCGAGGAGCATCTCGCCCTCGAACCGCTGCTCGAACAGGTGGTGGTCGCCTGAGCGGGTTGCACCAGCCCGGCGTGCGGCCGCCGAAGCCGCCTCCGCAGCCGACGCAGCGGCCGCGCTCGCTCGTGCTGGTCAACACCGGCGAGGGCAAGGGAAAATCGACCGCCGCCTTCGGCGTGGTAATGCGCGCGCTCGCTCGCGACTGGCGCGTATGCGTGATCCAGTTCATCAAGTCCGACCGCTGGAAGGTCGGCGAGGAGAAGATCGCGCGCCAGCTGGGCGTCGCCTGGCTGAAGGGCGGCGACGGCTTCACCTGGGAGTCGCCGAACTTGGAGACGAGCGCCGGCCGGGCCCGCGCCGCCTGGCAGCTCGCCGAGGCGGCGATCGGCGGCGGCGACTACCAGCTGGTCGTGCTCGATGAGATCACCTACCCGGTCAACTACGGCTGGATCCGGCTCGAGGCGGTCATCGAGACGATCCGCAACCGACCCGCCCCGGTCAACATCGTCGCCACCGGCCGCGACGCGCACACCGCACTCGTCGAGGTCGCCGATACCGTCACCGAGATGGTCAAGGTCAAGCACGCCTACGACCGCGGCATCAAGGCCAGGCGGGGGATCGACTTCTGATGGCCGCGGCGCTGGCGGAGGTGCTCGGCTAGATGGCGCTCGTCCTCCTTCTCGGCGGCGCCCGCAGCGGCAAGTCGGCGCTCGCGCTGCGGCTCGCACACGCCCAGCCCGCGCCCGTCGTCTGGCTGGCGACCGCCGAGGCAGGCGACCCCGAGATGGCGGCGCGGATCGAGCGGCACCGCGACGAGCGCCCCGAGGAGTGGAGGACGATCGAGGAGCCGCTGCGTCTGCGCGAGACGCTCGCAGGCCTCGACCGAGGCTGCTGCGTCGTCGTCGATTGCCTAACCCTGTGGACGGCGAACGCGCTCGAGCGGCTCGGCGCCGACGCCGCCGAAACCGAGGCAGCCGCCGCGGCGGAGCTGGCCACCCTCCGCACCGGCTTGACGATCGCCGTCAGCAACGAGGTTGGGCTCGGCCTCGTCCCCGCCAACGAGCTCGGACGCAGCTACCGCGACCTGCTCGGCCGCATCAACACGCGTTGGGCGGCGGCCGCCGAGCGCAGCTACCTGCTCGTCGCCGGCCGCGCGCTGCCACTCCAGCACGTCGAGCAGCTGATGGAGCTCGCATGATCGGGATCGAGCGGCAGACGGCCCTGCCCCGGCGGCGAGCCGAGCTGCGCGCACTCGCGGCCGCCGTGTGCTTCCTGACCCGGCTGCCGCTGGGACGCTGGATCACGGTCGACGGCGACGACGTCGCGCGCGCCGGCGCCGTCTTCCCACTGATCGGCGCCGGCACCGGCGCCGCGGTCGGCGGTGTCGCGCTCGCACTCGCGCACGGCCTTTCCGCATGGCTGGCCGCCGTCCTCGCCCTCGCCGCCGGGACGGTACTGACCGGAGCGCTGCATCTCGACGCGCTCGCCGACAGCGCCGACGCGCTCGGTGCCCCCTCCCGCGAGCGGGCGCTCGAGGTCATGCGCGACCACGCCCTCGGCTCCTACGGCGCCGTCGCCGTCGCGCTCGACCTGCTCGTGAAAGCCGCCGCACTGAGCGCACTCATCAAGCACGGCGACATCCTGCGCGCCACCGTCGTTGCGGGCGCACTGTCCCGTGCCGCCCCCGCGCTCTTGGCGGCGCTCTTGCCCTATGCGCGCGCCGACGCCGGTCTGGGTGCGTCTCTCACCGACGCCGGCAGTGGCCGTGCGCTCTTCGCAGTGGTCGCCGCCGCCGGACTCTCCGTCGGACTGGCGGGCCGGCTCGGGGCGATGCTCGCCGCGACCGCGCTCGTGCTGACGCTGGTATTGGCAGCGCAGTATCGCCGCTGGCTCGGCGGCGTTACCGGCGACACGCTCGGCGCCGCAATCGAGCTGGTCGAGGCAGCCGTGCTCGTGACGGCCGCCGGAATGGCGGGCGCGCGGTGAGCACGACGACGCGCCTCGTACTGATCCGCCACGCCCAGCCCACGGAGGAGGCGCACGGCCGCTGCTACGGCAGCCTCGACATCGGCCTCTCCAGCCGCGGGCGGCGGCGCGCGCAGCGACTCGCACGCACGCTCGACCGGATCCCACTCGCCGCCGTCTACATCAGCCCGAGCTCCCGCGCACTCGAGACCGCGACGCCGCTCGCCGCAGCGCGCGGCTTGACGCCGATCATCGATGAGGCGCTGAGGGAGATCGACTTCGGTGCGTTCGAGGGACACAGCTACGACGAGATCCAACTTGCCGCCCCCGACCTGTACCGCGCCTGGATGGAGACGCCGACGCGCGTCCGCTTCCCCGGCGGCGAGAGCTACCCGCTCCTGCGTCGCCGCGCCCTCGCCGCGATGCACGCGATTCGCCGGCGCCACGCCGGCGAGACCGCCGTCATCGTCAGCCACGGCGGCATCCTGCGCGCGATGCTCGCCGACTGCCTCGCCATGCCGGACGAGGCGATCTTCCGGCTCGACCAGAGCTACGGCGGCCTCAGCCTCATCGACTGGCTCGACGAGACGCCGCTCGTCCGGGTCGTCAACGCCCAGCCGATGCAGGTCGCCGACAAGCGGTGCGGCTTCCTTCCGCCCTACACCGCCACCGAACTCGCACCGGAGGCTGGATGGTGACTCGCACCCGTCAAGCGGTCGTCGCTCGCGATCTCGAGCAGCGCGTCGCCGAACTCGCCGCGAGCGTGGCCGCACCGGACGAGCGCTTCGCGGCGCACGCGAAAGATCGCCACGACGGGCTCGTCAAGCCGCAGGGCAGCCTCGGCCGGCTCGAGCAGCTCGGCGGGCAGCTTGCCACGATCGCGCGAACCTGCCCACCACCCGTTCCGAGCAGCGCCGCCGTCGTCGTCTGCGCCGGCGACCACGGCGTCCTCGCACACAGCGTCTCCCCCTGGCCGCAGGAGATCACAGCAGCGATGGTGCACGCCTTCTGCGCCGGCAAAGCGGCGATCAACGTCCTCGCGAATACCGTCGGCGCCGACGTCACGATCCTCGACGTCGGAGTGGCAACCGACCTCCCGGCGCACGAGCGCCTGCACAGCGCCAAGGTTCGCCGCGGCACACGCGACCTCTCACGCGAATGCGCGCTCACCCGCGAGGAGGCCGCGCGGGCGATGCTTGCCGGCGCCGACCTCGTCCAGGACCTGCGACAGCGCGGCGCCGACATCGTCATCGGCGGCGACATGGGCATCGGCAACACGACCGCCGGCGCCTGCCTCATCTCCGCCTTCACCGGCCTCCCCGCGACCAGGACCACCGGCCGCGGCACCGGCATCGACGAGACCACCTACAAGCGCAAGACGGCTCTCGTCCAAGCCGCACTCGACCTCCACGAGCCGGACCCCGGCGACCCGCTCGCCGTCCTCGCCTGCTTTGGCGGCCTCGAGCACGCCGCCCTCTGTGGCCTCTACCTCGCGGCCGCGCGCGAGCGGCTGCCCGTGATTCTCGACGGCGTTGCAGCCAACGCCGCCGCACTTGCCGCCGTCGGCTTCTCGCCCCACGTCCGCGGCTATCTGATCGCCGGCCACCAATCGACAGAACCCGGCGCCGCCGCCGCCCTGGCCACACTCGACCTCCAGCCCCTCCTCGATCTCGAACTCCGGCTCGGCGAAGGCGCCGGCGCGCTCCTCGCGCTCACACTCGTCCGCGCCGCCGCCGCCGTGCTCGACGACATGGGCACAATTGTGGGGCTGACGAGTCCTGCGCGATAACACAACCGTGCGACTGCGCTCCGTCGGCGGCCCAGGCTGGGTATGCTCCCGTGTACGCGCCGGTCGACCAAGGAGGCGAGATGCGCGCACCGTTCATGTCCATCGAGGAGGCCTGTGTGACCTACTTGGAGGGTATGACGCGTGCTTCGCAGAACGCTCAACTTGGGGATCCTGGCGCATGTAGACGCCGGTAAGACGACACTCACCGAGCGGCTCCTTCACGCCGCCGGCGTCATCGATGACATCGGGAGCGTCGACAAGGGAACGACGCACACCGATTCGCTCGCCCTCGAGCGGCAGCGTGGCATCACCATCAAGTCGGCCGTCGTCTCGTTCGCGATCGACGGCGTCACCATCAACCTGATCGACACGCCCGGCCACCCCGACTTCATCGCCGAGGTCGAGCGCGTGTTGGCAGTGCTGGACGGAGCCGTGCTGGTGATCTCCGCCGTCGAAGGCGTCCAGCCGCAGACGCGGATCCTGATCCGCGCCCTTCAGCGGCTGCGCATCCCGACGCTCGTGTTCGTGAACAAGGTCGACCGCCGAGGTGCCGGCTGCGGGCGGGTGCTCGGCGAGATCCGTCGCAGGCTGACGCCGGCGGCGGTCGCGATGACGTCCGCTCACTCCGAGGGCAGCCGCGCCGCGACTGTGACACCGTACGCAGACAGCGACTCCGGCTTCCGGTCAAGGCTGCTCGAGGCGCTCGCGGAGGAGGACGAGTCGCTGCTGCAGGCATACCTCGACGACGAGGCAGTCTCGTCGCGGCGGCTGCGCGAGGCGCTGGCGGCTGAAACGGCGACGGCGCGGGTGCACCCCGTCTTCTGCGGCTCGGCGCTCACCGGCGCGGGCATCGAGATCCTCACCGCCGGCATCGCGGAGCTGCTGCCGGCTCGCGTTGGAGACGCCGACGGCCCCGTCTCCGGGCTCGTGTTCAAGATCGAGCGCGGCCCTTCCGGTGACCGGATCGCCTACGCCCGCATCTTCTCCGGCACCGTCCGCATACGCGATCGAGTCCCCTTCGGCCGCGGCGGGGACGGCAAGGTGACGGCGATCAGGGTGTTCGACGACGGGACCGAGGGGCAGCGGCGAGCGGTCTCCGCCGGCGAGATCGGCATGCTCTGGGGACTCGCCGAGATCCAGATCGGCGACAGCATCGGCGATGCTGATGGACGAGCGATGGCGAGCGAGTTCCCGCCGCCGACGCTCGAGTCGGTCGTCGTTCCGCTCGATTCCCGTGACCGGCAGCGGCTTCGCGTCGCGCTCGCGCAGCTCGCCGAGCAGGACCCGCTGATCGACGTTCGCCAAGACGACGAGCGTCAGGAGATCTCCGTCTCGCTCTACGGCGAGGTGCAGAAGGAGGTCATCCAGGCGACGCTCGCGCGCGAGTACGACATCGATGTCGAGTTCCGCGAGACGACCGCCATCCACATCGAGCGCCCGGCCGGCAGCGGCGAGGCCCTCGAGCTGCTCCATGCGAGGACGAAGACGAACGTGACCGGGAAGAGCTCGCCCAGCAGCGGGAACCCGTTTCCCGCGACGCTTGGGCTGCGTATCGACCCCTCCCCAGTCGGCTCGGGAATTGAGTTCCTGCTCGGCGTCGACGTTCGCCTCGTGCCGCTTTACATCTACAAGAACGTCGGCGTCTTCATCGACCACATGGCGGAGTACGCCCGCGCCACGTTGCAGGAGGGGCTCTTCGGATGGCAGGTCACGGACTGCTCCGTGACGCTCACCGACTGTGGCTACCGCGCCCCGGGCAGCACCGCCGGCGACTTCCGAAGACTCACGCCGCTCGTCCTCATGAAGGCGCTCGAGCAGGCCGGGACGGTGGTCTGCCAGCCGACCGTGCGCATCCTTCTCGAGATCCCGACGGAAACGGTCGGCGCTGTGATGGCCGCCTTGGCGCAGCTCGGGGCTGCGGTCGAGACGCCGTCGCTGACCGCCGAGTTCGTGGTCATCGCGGCGGTCCTGCCCTCCGTCCGGGCGCGCGACCTGCAGCGGCAACTGTCCGGGCTCACACACGGAGAGGGTGTGCTCGAGTCGAGCTTCGCGGGCTACGAGCCGGTCATCGGCGAGCCGCCGACGCGGCGACGGACGCTCAGGCCTCAATCCTGAACGCGGTGACGGTGCTGCACGCGCGAGGCGGCAGGTTCGCGGTCAACGAAGCGGTTCGAGCAGGTACCGCTGGAGCGTGGGCGCGATCGCGGCGACGACGGTTTCCGGGTCGGCCGACGCGAGCGGCTCCACCTGCACGATGTAGCGGGCCATCGTGAGCCCGATCACCTGTGAGCCCACGAGCGTGGCGCGGAGGGGCGCGTCATCGACGTCGAGGGCGTCGGTCAGCGGTTTGAAGATGCGGGTGCTGACGAGCTCGCGCACCATCCGGGCCGCCTCGGGCTCGGAGCTGGCCGCCCGGACGAGGCCGGTGATGCGGCTCCGTCCCTGCTCGGACTCGAGCAGCGTGACCAGGAACTGGGCGAGACGGAACCCGAGCGTCTCGCGGTCGCCGGCGACGAGCCGGGGGAGCACGACCTCGGGGTCGAACGGCAGCTCGACGACCGCGACGAAAAGTTGCTGCTTGGAGCCGTAAAAGTGAGAGACGAGCGCCTGGTCGACGCCGGCTTCGTCTGCGACTGCGCGCAGGCTCGTCCGGTCGAAGCCGCGCTCGGCGAACAGGCGGCGTGCGGCGTCGGCGATCGCTTCGCGGGTGCCGCTCGCGCCGGGGCGCCGCCCGGCGCGGCGTGGTCCCTGGGTCACCGCCCGCTCCACGAATTCATCAACCGATGAAATCTCCTGGTACAATTCATCGCACGATGAATTCTAGCGAGGAGGTCGACGTGACAGGAGCGGACTCAGGACGGAGAAGGCGCCGCCTCGTGCTGGTCGTGATGGTGCTGGCGCTGATGATGGTCGTGTCGGCGACCAGCGGGCTAAACATCGCCCTGCCGGACCTGGCGCGCTCGACCGGCGCCTCGCAGACGCAGGTGCAGTGGATCGTCGACGTCTACGCGCTCATCTTCGCGGGCCTGCTCCTACCGGCCGGGGCGCTCGGCGACCGTTACGGGCGCCGCGGCGTGCTCGTCGCCGGGCTCGTCGTCTTCGGCGCCGCAGCCGGCGCCGCCGTGTTCGTCTCGAGCCCGTCTGCGCTGATCGCCGCACGGGCGGTGATGGGCGTGGGGGCCGCACTCGTGATGCCGACGACGTTGTCGGTGATCACGACCTCCTTCCCGCCGGAGGAGCGCGGCGCGGCCGTCGGCGTGTGGGTCGGCGGGGCCGGCGGCGGGGCCGTCCTCGGCCTCTTCGCATCGGGCCTGCTCCTCCAGTGGTTCTCCTGGAGCTCCTTCTTCTCGCTCAACGTCGCGCTGGCGGTGCTCGCGCTGGCGGGAACGCTGGCGTTCGTGCCCGGCTCGCGTGCGGACGAGCCGGTGCGGCTCGACCCCGTCGGGGTCGTCCTCTCGATCGCCGGGATCGCGGGTGTCGTCTACGCGACGATCGAGGGGCCGACCCGGGGATGGACGGACGCGGTCACGCTCGCCGCCTTCGCCCTCGCGGCGGTCGCGCTCGCGGCGTTCGTCGGTTGGGAGCTGCGGCGGCGCCAGGCGATGCTCGATCCACGCCTGTTCGCCTTACCCGGCTTCGGCATGGGCTCGTTCTCGATCACGGTGCAGTTCCTGGCCGCGTTCGGGTTCTTCTTCGTCGTCATCCAGTACCTCCAGTACGTCGCCGGCTACGCGCCGCTGCGCACCGCCGCCGCGCTGCTGCCGCTGCCGGTGATCCTGATCCCCCTCGCCCGTGCCGCGCCGAGGATCGCCGACCGCGTCGGGATCAACCGTGTCGACGCGGGAGGCCTTCTGCTCATGGCGGCCGGCTTCGTCGTCCTCTCCTTCCTCGGGACAGGGTTCTCGTACTGGCACTTCGCGGCCGGGCTTGCGATCTTCGCCGCCGGCATGGGCCTCGCCGGCACGCCGGCCACCGCAGCGATCACCTCGTCGCTCCCCGAATCGCGCCAGGGAATTGCCTCGGCCGTCAACGACACCTCCCGTGAGCTCGGCGGCGCGCTCGGCATCGCCATCCTCGGCAGCCTCCTCAACGACCGCTACCGCACCGATCTCGCGCCGGCGACGCACCACCTGCCGCCCGCGGCCGCCGCCCACGCGAAGGCGTCGATCGCGTTCGTCGAGCAGGCGGCGCCGCACTTCGGCGCGGCGGGCAGGGCGCTGGCCGGCCAGGCGGAACACGCCTACGTCAGCGGCCTCAGCCTCGCGCTGCTCGCCGGGGCCGGCATACTCGCCGCCGCCGGCCTCCTCGTCGCCCGCCGCGCGCCCACATCCCAACCAGAGCCGACCATCGTCATCCCACCATCTGTTCATGATGTCCGCTGACGCGTTGCCCCGCCGTTTCACGCCTGCGGCAGGCCGTAGATCCGCTCGGCGTTCTCGTGCAGGACGAGATGCGCCATCCGTCGCGCGTCGTCGCGGCCGAGGTCGCCCAGCATGACCATGTCGCCGAGGGCGGCTCCGAGCGCCCGCCGGCCACGGACCGCGCCCAGCCAGTGCTGCTCGGGGAGGCCGACCGCGTCGGAGCTGTAGAGGACGCGCGAGGCGGGCGCCGCCCCGAGCGCCTCATGCGTGACGGCGTGGAGCTCGCGGGCCGTCAGGAACGGGATCGCGTAGGAGACGTCGACGTACGCGTTCGGATACGTCGCGGCCAGGATGGCGAGCTTGCGCGTGTACGGATAGGCGGCGTGCAGCATCACCACCGCGACTGACGGGAACCGGCGCAGCAGCGGCGCCAGATGGAGCGGATCCGCCAGGAGCAGGTCGGCGTCCGAGTCGCCGTAGCCGGTATGGAACTGCACCGGCAGCTCCTGCGTGGCCGCGGCCTCCATCGAGCGCATGACGATGTGGTCGACGAGCGGCTTCTCCTGCACCCGAAACCCCGGCGCCTCGCGGGTGCGCTTGAACGCGGCCTTGGCGTCGGCCCGCTCGGGCGCTGACACGGCCAGCCCGCTCCGATACGCGGCGACGCTCTTCAGGCCGCACACTCCGCGGTCGCGGGCCGCGCCGAGATGCGCCCGCAGGGCCTCGTCGAAGGCTGCGAACTTCTGGTGCTCGCCCACGAGCCGCGCCGCGACGGCCTCGACACGCTCGACCCACCCCACTCGTGCTGCCAAGCGCGCCGCCAGCTCCTCGCGGCTCGAGACGGTCGCCGGATCCGGGTAGCCGTCGTCGACGAGCAGCCAGGCGATCCCGGCCGACTGCAGGAACAGCCGGTCGAGGTCATCCCGCGTGCGCGCAGCCCTGGCCGCCACGACGGCCTCCTCGCTCGGCTCGCAGCCGAGCACCTCCGCGACCTGGCCGAGCGCCCACAGGTAGTGCGCCGCCGTCGCCGTATGGTCGGACGGGAACGGCTCGCCGGCGCACTCCGAGAAGCGATGCCGCATCTCATTGACGGTGATGGGCTCGGCCGACGCGAAGACGCCGTGGCAGTGGTTGTCGACGACCGGGATGTCGCGCAGGTCGAGCACCGATCAGAACTTGTAGCGGTACTCGGTCGCGATCGCGTCCGCGTCCATCCCGGCGTACGCCGCGGCCTCGGTGCGCTTGAGCGCGAGATAGGTCGAGAGCAGGTCCGCGCCCATCGCGCCGGCCAGCACCGGGTCGGCCGCGAGCGCGTCCAGCACCTCCTCGAGCCCGAGCGGCAGCCGCGGCGGCGGATCCGCCAGGCGGGCCGGGTTGACCGCCACCGGCGCGGGCGGATCGGCCCTTCGCTCGAGGCCGTCGAGGCACGCGGCGATCGTCCCGCCCAGCGCCAGGTGCGGGTTCGCGCTCGAGTCGATCGCCTTCAGCTCGACGTTCAGGCTCTCCTCCTCGCGGCCCCAGAACGGCGAGGCCACCCGCACCGGCGTCTCGCGGTTGTCGTAGCCCCAGGCCCGGAAGACGCCCGACCATGAGTCGGGGATGAGCCGCTGGTACGAGTTGACGCTCGGGCAGGTGAGCGCGAGCAGGCCGGGGAGGTGGTCGAGGAGCCCGGCCACGGCACGGCGCCCCTCTTCGCTGAGGGCGCCCTCGGCGTCGGGGTCGTGCATGAGGTTGCGGCCGCTGTCCCAGAGCGAGAAGTGCAGGTGGGCGCCCGAGCCGATCTGGTCGGGGAACGGCTTCGGGGCAAAGCTGGCGCGGAGGCCGTGCGCAAGGGCGGCGCCGCGGACGGTGTCGCGCACCTTCACCTGAGTGTCTGCGGCCGCGAGGGCGGGGGCACGCCGGATGGAGACCTCGAACTGCCCGGCCCCGTACTCGTTGAGCACGCCCTCGACGTGGATGCCCTGCGCGACGAGGGCGTCGACGATCGCCCCGACCACCTCGTCCTGCTCGTCCAGGCCGATCGTGCTGTAGACGGGGTGGCGCGGCAGCATCTCGACGCCCCCGTCGGCGTCCCTTCCGCCCAGGTAGAACTCGAGCTCGAACGCCGCCTCGACGGTGATGCCGGCCTCCGCCGCCGCCGCGATCTGCCGGCGCAGGAACGAACGCGGGCACGCGAACCACGGCTCGCGGTCGGCGGCGACGAGGTCGCACAGCACCGACGCGGAGCCCGGCGCCCACGGGAGCTCGGTGTACGTCGCCGGGTCGGGGACGAGCCGCACCTCCCCGACCGGCGGCATCTGGTCGATGTCGATCAGCTCGTCGCGGACGTTCAGGGCCATCTGGGCGCGGGTCGAGCCGACGCCCTCCGTGAGCTTGCGCTCGAGCAGGTCGGCGTGGATCGCCTTGGCGTGGACGATGCCGGAGTAGTCGCAGAAGAGAAACCGGACGATGCGTGTGCCCGCCGCCCGGGCGCGTTCGGCCAGATCCTCCGCCATGCGCGCCGATCGTGTCACACTTTCGCGCCGTGACGTCTCACCGCCTGCTGCGCTTCGACGCCCCGGCGCTCGCCGGGGAGGAGTGGCCGTGCTTCGAGGCGCGCGGCGCGGCCGAGGGCCCGCGGCTGTGCCTCCTCGCCGGCGTCCACGGCTGCGAGTACTCGTCGATCGCCGCGCTCGTTCGCTTCATGCGCGCGCTCGACACAGAGCGGCTCACGGGGAGCATCGTCGCCGTCCCGATCGTGAGCCCGGCCTCCCACCGGGAGCGGACGCCCTTCGTCTCGCCGGCGGACGGCAAGAACCTCAACCGCTGCTTCCCGGGCGACCCGGCCGGGACCTACTCCGACCAGCTTGCGCATCACGTCTTCGCCGAGCTGATCGCGCCGGCGGACGCCGTCGTCGACCTCCACGGCGGCGACCTGGTCGAGGCGCTCGAGCCGTTCGCCCTCTACGACGAGTCGCCGGTGCAGGAGCGGGCGCGGGCGATCGCCGTCGCGTTCGGCCTTCGCTACGTCGTCTGCGCGGAACGCGACGACACCGCCATCGCCGGCACCACGAGCGCGGCGGCAGCCGAGGCCGGGATCCCGGCGATCATCCCCGAGGCCGGCGGGTGCGGCCTGCTCGAGGAGTCCGCCGTCACCGCGCACGAGCAGGGCCTCGAGAACGTCCTTCGCCTTCTCGGCATGCTGCCC
>DASQXS010000141.1:0-7413 GCA_035639615.1 Gaiellales bacterium
GGCCACCATCGCGACAGTCGGCTCGCCGGCCGGCTTCACGAGCGTCTCGATTCCGGCCGCGAGCCCGGCGACCGCCTCGTCGGCGACGGCCGCCGGCCGCCGGGCTCCCAGCTCCGAGAGCACCTCGGGGAGGGCGCCGGCTGCGCCCTCCCCGAACCGGATGCCTACGGGCAGGTGGAACCCGAACGCCGCGATCACGCCGCGGCCGGCTCCGCCGCCTCCTCGCCGACGAGCTCGTCCGCGCGCCCGCCGGGCACCATCGTGACCGTGGCGATCAGGCCCGCGATGGCCAGGACGGCACCGACGAGGAACGCGGCCGAGTAGCCGTCCACCGCCGCGAGCTGTGGCAGCTGGGGCGTCGGTGCGTGGCTGGTCGCGTAGTCGGACGCACGGGTGAACGCGACCGTCGAGAGGACGGCCGTCCCGAGCGCCCCGCCGACCTGCTGCGAGGTGTTGATGATGCCCGACGCCACGCCGGCCTCGTTCTGATCGACCCCGACCAGGGCCGCGATCGTGACGGGCACGAACGAGAAGCCGAGCCCGACCCCGGTCAGGACGAAGCCGGGCGCCAGATCGACGAGGTAGGAGCCGTCCACCGAGATCTGGCTGAAGTAGACCAGCCCGGCGATGAGGAGCGCCATCCCCGTCGCCAGGACGGTGCGCACGCCGATCTTCGTGACGAGCGCCTGCGAGAGCGCCGCCGACACGATGATCACGCCGGACACGAGCAGGTAGCCGACCCCGGTCTTGAGCGCCGAGTACCCGAGCACCTGCTGCATGTACAGCGTGAGCAGGAAGAACATCGAGAAGATCGATGCGCCCAGCATGAGGCCGACGACGTTCGCCCCGGACAGGGACCGGTTGCGGAAGAGCCGGAGCGGCATGAGCGGCTGGTGGGCGCGCGCCTCGGTGGCGAGGAAGCCCGCGAGCAGCACCGCCGCGCCCGCGAACTCGGCGATCGTCAGCGGTGCCGTCCACGAGTGGTCGACGGTCTGGACGAGCGCGTACACGAGCAGCGACAGGCCGCCGGTGACGAGGGCGGCGCCGAGGAAGTCGAACGCCTTCGTGCCCGCCTCGACCCGGCTCTCGCGCAGGATGCGGGGGCCGAGCGCGATCACGAGCAGGCCCACGGGGACGTTGATGTAGAAGATCCACGACCAGTTGAGCTGGTCGGTGAGGATCCCGCCCAGGAGCACGCCGGCGGCGCCTCCCGTTCCGGCGACGGCGCCCCAGATCCCGAGCGCCTTGTTCCGCTCGGCGCCCTCCTCGAAGGTGGTCGTGAGGATCGAGAGCGCGGCCGGCGAGATGATCGCCGCGCCGATGCCCTGCACGGCCCGCGCCGCGATCAGCATCGTCTCAGACGTCGAGAGGCCGCAGACGAGCGACGCGCCCGAGAAGAGGGCGAGCCCGCCCAGGAACATGCGCCGCCGTCCGAGCAGGTCGGCCGACCGGCCGCCGAGCATGAGGAGGCCGCCGAAGGTGAGCGTGTAGGCGTTGATCACCCACGACAGGCTGGTCTCCCCGAAGTTGAGCGCGTCCTTGATCGTCGGCAAGGCGACGTTCACGATCGCGATGTCCAGCACCACCATGAACTGCGTCATGCAGAGGAGCAGGAGCGCGATCCACTTACGGTCTTGGGTTTGTGGCATGAGGTGAGATTCTCCAGCTTCCGGTTTCGATACAGAGCAGTGGTGTATCATAATCCGGTCGACATGGCAATCACTGAACCTTCACACCGTCCTCCCGGCCGGCCCCGGAACGAGGATGCGGACCGGGAGATCATCGCGGCGACGCTGCGGCTGCTCGGCCGGGATGGGTTCGACCGCACCTCGATCGAGGCCGTGGCGGCCGAGGCGGGCGTGACCCGGGCGACCGTGTACCGCCGTTATCCGACCAAGGTCGACATGGTGACGGCCGCGGTGTGCTCGCTCGCCGAGGCGGTGGAGCCGTCGGGCTGCCCCGACATCCGCACCACCCTCACCGAGCTCCTCCGCCGCTTCGCCGAGTGCGTCGGGCCGGGGGACGGCGTCTCGATCGCCGCCTCGCTCTACCTCCAGCGGCACGAGCATCCCGAGATGCTCGACTCGTTCCGCGAGCGGGTGATCAAGCCGACCCGGCTCCGAATGGCCGCAGTGCTCCAGCTGGCGCGGGAGAAGGGCGAGATCCGCGCCGACGTCGACCCGGAGAACCTCGTCGAGATGCTGGTCGGCTCCTACCTCTACCGCACCTTCGCCGGCCTTCCGATCTCGCGCCGCTGGCCGGAGCGGATGGTGGCGGCGGTGTGGCCCGCGCTCCGGCCGGACTGATTCGCCCCCGCGCACGCGGGGAATCTAGTGGTGTGACCGGCAACGTTCGGCGGGTTCTGGCGGCTGCAAACCGTCGCGCTGCGTTGTCCTCGGTCGCGCCAATACTTTTTCAGTATTGACGCTCTCTGCGTCCTAGCATCGCTCGGTTTTCGCTCGCCATTGACACCACCAACGTCACCGGCCACACCACTGGACGGCTCGTGAGCGCCGACCCGAGCCCCGAGCCGGCAGCCGGTCGACTTGCGCGCGCCTACGCGTGGGTGGCAACGCGCCTGCGCTGGCCGATCCTCGCCGCCTGGGCGGCGGGGTGCGCGTACGTTCTCGTCGCGCTGACGGCGCCGGTCTCCCCGCCGCAGAACCTGGTGTCGCTCGTCCCGTCCCGGGCGCCCGCCGTCACGGCGGCCGAGCGCGCCGCCCGCCTCTTCGACGTGCCGTTCTCCTCGGCGGTGTCCGTGGTGGAGCGCGACCCGTCTGGGCTCTCGCCGGACGAGCAGGCGCGCGTCTACCGGCAGGCGCTTGCGGTCGACCGGCCGTCTGGCGGCGGGCAGCCGGCGTACGTGGCGCTGCCGGTCGAGAACGCCGGCGGCGCCGTCCCCGGCTCGCGCGAGTCCTCCACCGCGGCGATCACCTATCTCTCGTTCCCGCAGGTGGCCGCCGAGAGCGCGCAGCTCGCCGCGGCCGACCGCTACGCGGCGACGGCCCGGCGGGCCGGCGCGCCCGTGATCGGCCGCACCGGCATCCTCTCCGCCCAGGTCCACGAGGGATCGCTGGTCGAGGGGGCGCTCCCGATCATCGAGATCGCCACCGTGATCGTGGTGGCGCTCATCGTCGGCGCCAAGTTCCGCTCGCCGCTCGCGCCGCTCCTGACCCTGGCTGCGGTCGGCGCCGCCTACCTGGTCGCGCTCCAGGCAACGACGAGGCTCGGCCATGCGGCCGGGCTGCCGCTGCCCGACATCCTGAAGCCGCTCATCATCGCGCTCGTCCTCGGCATCGTCACCGACTACACGATCTTCTACCTCTCCGCGATGCGCGGCCGGCTCGCGCAGGGCGAGCGGCGCGTCCCGGCGGCGCAGCGGGTCACGGCCGAGATCACGCCGATCGTGCTCGCCGGGGGCCTCATCCTCACCGGAGGGCTGGCGTCGCTCGAGGTGGCCCAGGTGAGCTTCTTCCACGCCGTCGGCCCCGGGCTCGCCGTCGCGGTCGCCGCCGCACTGGCCGTGTCGATGACGCTCGTCCCGGCCGCGATGGCCGTGCTCGGCCGCGCGCTCTTCTGGCCCCGCGTCGCCGTCCGGGACGGGCGCGGCCTGCGGGCGTGGGCCGCCCGGCTCCTCGCGCACCGGCTGAGCGGCCTCGTCGTGACCGCCGCGTGCGTCGCCGGCCTGGCCTTCGCAGGACACTGGCTGGCGGACGTCCGCCTCGGCGTCACCGCCGTCCACGGCCTTCCCGCGGACGCGCAGGAGCGGCGTGCCGCCGACGCGGTGGCCCGCGGGTTCGCGCCGGGGATGCTCGCCCCCACCCAGATCGTCCTCGAGCGGCAGGGCATCGGCGGCCAGACCGGCCAGCTCACCGACCTGGGACAGGCGCTGGCCGGCCGGCCCGGCGTCGCCGCCGTCGCCGGGCCCGAGAACGCGACCGCCCCCGAGGCGCGGGGCGCGTTCACGGCCGAGGGCGGAAACGCCGTCCGCTATCTCGTCGCGTTCGACTCCGATCCGTACGGCGCCACGGCCATCGACCACCTCCGGCGGCTCCAAGCCGGCCTGCCCGGCATCGTCCGCTCGAGCGGGCTGGGAGGGGCCCGGATCGAGCTCGCCGGCGACACCGCTCTCGCCGACGAGACGATCGACGCAATGCGCTCCGACCTCGTCAGGATCGTCGCGGTCGTCCTGGCCGTCAACCTGGCGCTCCTGGCGATCTTCCTGCGGGCGCTGGTGGCACCGATCCTGCTCGTCTTCTCGAGCGCGATCAGCGTCGCCGCCGCGCTCGGGATCACCACGGTCGTCTTCCAGTCGAGGCTCGGGTACGACGAGCTCACCTACTACGTCCCGTACGCCGTCGGCGTGCTCCTCGTCTCGCTGGGGTCGGACTACAACGTCTTCATCGCCGGGCGGGTGTGGCAGGAGGCGCGGCGGCGGCCGCTCCGAGAGGCGTTGGCCGAGGCCGGCCCGCGCGCGGCGGGGGCCATCCGCGCCGCGGGCGTCACGCTCGCCCTCAGCTTCGCGCTGATGGCCGTCGTCCCCGTGCTCGCATTCCGCGAGTTCGCCTTCGCCATGGCCGTCGGCATCGTGCTCGAGACGTTCGTCGTGCGTCCGCTGCTCGTCCCGGCGCTGGTCGCGCTCTTCGGCGAGCTCGCCGGCTGGCCGGGAGGCGCGCTGCGCCGGCCCGGGGCAGCGGTGGCGGATGGCGACTGACGCCGGGATGCGCATCGCTGCCGCCCGTCTCCGCGGCGTCCCGCTGCAGACGGGCCTGGCGGTGGCCGTTGCGGTGGTGCTCGCCGACTCGTCGATCGTCATCCTTGCCCTACCGGACGTGCTCGAATCGCTCCATACGAGCGTCGACTCGGTGGCATGGGTGATCACCGCCTTCAACCTCGTGCTGGCCGCGGCCGCCGTCCCTGCTGCCTACGCCGCCCGGCGGCTTCCGCCGGTCCCGGTCACCGTCGCATCCATGCTCGCGTTCGCGGCGGCCTCGGCTGGGTGCGCGCTCGCGGGTGATCTGACCGAGCTGGTCGCCGCCCGGTGTGCCCAGGCGGCCGCGGGCGCGGTGGTCGTCACTGCCGCGCTCGAGCTGCTCCCGGCCGCGGCCGGCTCAGAGAGGCGGGCGGCGGCGGTGTGGGCGGCGGCCGCTGCGGGCGGCGCGGCCATCGGCCCTGCGGCCGGCGGAGCCCTCACCGAGGCGTTCTCGTGGCGGGCGGTCTTCGCCGTGCAGGTGCCGGTCGCCGCCGTGGTGCTCGTCCCGCTCCTGGCCCACCGCGCGCCCCGGGCGGTTCGCGCCGCCGCGGGCCGGCCTCGGCTCGCCCCCAACCTCGCCTTGGCGGCGGTGTCCGCGGCGCTCACCGCCGCGCTCTTCCTGCTCGTCCTCATGCTCGTCGCCGGATGGGGCCTCGAGCCGCTCGAGGCGGCCGCCGTCGTCTCGGCGATCCCGGCCGCGGCGATCGTCACCTCGCGGATGGGCGGCCGCCTGGCCGGCGGGCTGCGGCCGCGGGCCGCCGCCGGGGCGATCCTGATCGCGGGCGGGCTGGCCGGCCTCGCCCTCCTGCCGGCGGCGCGGGCGGGATGGACGCTCCCGCCGCAGCTCCTGATCGGCGCCGGGCTGGCGCTGACGCTCGCCGCCCTCACCCACGCGGCCCTCGCCGGCCGGGCGCCGCAGGCGATCCACGGCGGGTGGACGATCGCCTTCCGCCACGGCGGCGTCGTGGTCGGCCTCCTCATCCTGACGCCGCTCTTCACCGCCGACCTGGAGCATCAGCAGACGGCGGCCGAGCGGTCGGGCACGGCCATCGTCCTCGACTCGCGCCTTCCGGTCGACGCCAAGCTCCGCCTGGGCCAGGCGGTGGCGGACCGGCTGGCCCGAAGCGGCCAGACGCTGCCGGATCTCGCCCCGGCGTTCCGCGCCCAGCACCCGGACGCCTCCGACCGGCCCGAGTACGCCCGCATCGAGCGCGCCCTGCACGGGCAGGAGCTCCGCGCCGCGACCCATGCCTTCTCGCGCTCGTTCGCCGTGGCTGCGGCGCTGGCCCTGCTGGCGCTCGTCCCGATCGCCGTCTCGCAGGGGCGGCCGGAGCTATGAGCGGCCTCCGGCTCCCGGCCGCCGCGGCCGTCGTGGCGGCCGTCCTCCTTGGCGTGTTCGCCGCCGCCGGGGGCCTTGCGTACACGCCCGCCTCGCCGCCGAGCCCGTGCGCGCCGCGGCACTGGGGGCCGGTCTCGAGCCTTGCGGACGTCGAGAACGAGGTCGCGCTCTCGGCGCTCGCCGGGGCGGCCTGCCGCCTGCACGTCTCCCGCGAGGCGCTCGTCCTGGCGTTCGTCGACCGGGCCCGGCTGGACGCGTTCCGGACGAGCCACGGCATCACCGACGCGCGCCTGGGCGATGCGGCCAAGGCCGGGCTCCTGCGGGCGATCGCCGACGCCCAGGCCGCCGGGCGCCTGAACGGGATCGAGGCCTACCTCCTGCGCACGGCCGCCGAGCACGTCCCGGCCGACCGGGCCGCCGAGCTCATCCGGCGGCTTCTGCAGTGAGCGCCCGGCGCAGGATCGCGGCCAGCGCCCGGCGGTCGCTCGGCGACAGGGCGGCGATCCGGCTGGGCGGCTGGGACATTCGCGCCAGCGCGCTCGAGCGGACGCGCGCCCCCAGCTCCGTCACGACGAGGACGCGGACGCGGCGGTCGCCCTGGCCGCTGCGGCGCTCGACGAGGCCGCGCGCCTCGAGCCGGTCGACGATGCCGGTCACGTTCGAGGCGTCGCAGCCGAGCGCGCCGGCCAGCCGGCCCATGGCGACCGGACACCCCGGCTCGAGCAGCCGCAGCACGTGCAGCTGCACCGGCGAGAGCTCGAACTCCGCCGCGATCTGGGGCAGGCGCGCCCGTTCGGTCATGACGAGGTCGAGGAGCAGCGTCCACGCGTCGTCTTCCATCGGCCGAATCATAGTTCATTCCGTCCATGGTTGATCATCTCAACTAGTTGCTATGCTTCGACCATGCCAACGCTTCTTCTGATCCCACTCGAAGACACCGTCGTCTTCCCCGGCATGGAGGTGACCCTGCCGGTCGATCCCGGCGACGAGGAGCGGGTGCTGCTCGTCCCCCGCCACGAGAGCGACTACGCCTCGGTCGGCGTCGTCGCCGAGGTGGGCGAGCGCATGCGCCTTCCCGGCGGGATCCGCGCCGTCCAGCTGTCCGCGCTCCACCGCGGCGTCGCCGGCGCCGCCCAGTCCGATCCCCAGGGCCGGCTCTGGGTCGAGGTCGAGGAGCGGTCCGACGAGACGCCGCCCCCGTCCAAGACCCGCGAGCTCGAGCGTGAGTACCGCGCCGTGGTCGAGGAGATCCTCGAGCTGCGCGGCGACGACGGCCGCGTCTCGGCGTTCGTGCGATCGATCGCCGAGCCCGGCGCGCTCG
>DASQXS010000142.1:0-12133 GCA_035639615.1 Gaiellales bacterium
TTCGTCGTCCTGTCGGAGGGCCAGCGCGGCCTCCTCGGCGTCGGGTACGAGCCCGCCCGAGTGATCGCAACCCTCAGCGAGGAGCCGGAGCGGTTGGCGATGCCGGCGCAGCCGGCGGCGGAGCTGCACCCCCAGGACTCGCCGGCCGGGGCCCGCCTGCGCGCCTTCCTGGAGCGCGTCGTCGCCGGGCTCGGGCTGGCCGCGACGGTCACCGTGCGCGAGTGGGGGGACCGGCTGGAGGGGACCGTCGCCGGCGACGACCTCGGCCTGCTGATCGGTCGCCACGGCCACACCATCGACGCGGTGCAGTTCCTGGCGAACGCCGTCATGCACCGGCGCGAGGCCGAGCCGGTCGAGGTGGTGATCGATGCGCAGGGCTATCGCGCCCGCCGTGAGCGGACGCTTCGGGAGGTGGCAGCGCGGGCGGCGGCCGAGGCCATTCGCACCGGGGAGCCGGTGGCGCTCGAGCCGATGAGCTCCGTGGAGCGCAAGATCGTCCACGTCTACCTCAAGGCGGAGGTGCCGCGCGTGCGCACGGCCAGCGAGGGGGCGGAGCCGAACCGGCACGTCGTCGTCTTTCCGGCGGCGGCCGAGCGCGAGGTGTAAAACGTGAAACACCCGGACCGGCGGCTGCGGTCGTACCGCGACCTCCTGATCGCCGAGCCGTCGTCCGTCACCTCGGTGCGCGAGCCCGGCCCCGCCTGGGCGCTCCACGTCGAGGATGCACTCGCCGCCGCCGACCTCGTGCGATCGCTCGACCCGGCCGTGGCCGTCGACGTGGGCTCGGGCGGCGGGAGCCCGGGAATCCCCCTCGCGCTCGCGCTCGACCTCCCGACCACCCTGCTCGAGGCATCGGCGCGCAAGTGCCGGTTTCTGGAGCGAGCCGCGGTGGCGTGCGCGGCGCCGTGCGACGTGGTGCACGCCCGCTCCGAGGACTACGCCCGCGGCGAGGGCCGCGACGCCTTTCCGGCCGCGTTCGCCCGCGCGCTCGCGCCACCGCCCGTGGCCGCCGAGCTCGTGCTTCCGCTGGTCCAGCCGGGCGGGGCGGCGGTGCTCTGGACAGCCCAGGTCGATGCCGGCGCGCTGTCGACGGTCGCCGGCCTTCTCGCCGCCTCGGTCGAGGACGTACAGTTCGCCGGCGGTCGCCGGAACCTGGTCGTGCTGCGCAAGCACGGGCCGACCCCGGAGCGGTTTCCGCGCCGCCCCGGGATGGCGCGAACCCGTCCGCTCGTCCCGGTACCATCGTCTGCGACATGAGCTCCCGCGTCTACGCGCTCGCGAACCAGAAGGGCGGGGTCGGCAAGACGACGACCGCGATCAACATGGCCGCGTGCGTCGCCGAGGCGGGGACGCCCGTCCTCCTCATCGACTTCGATCCACAGGCAAATGCCACCACCGGCCTGGGGCTGCGTCCCGACGACCTCGCCGCCAGCACGTACGACCTCCTGCACGGACGGCCGCTCGCCGACGTCATCGTCGAGACCTCGGTGCCGAACCTGTCCCTGGCGCCGTCGCATCCCGATCTGGCGGCGGCGCAGGTCGAGCTCCCGGGCGGCACCGACCACGGCACGCTCCTGCGCGACCTGCTCGCCGGGACCGAGGAGCGCTTCCCGTACGTCTTCGTCGACTGCCCGCCGTCGCTCGGGCTTCTCACTGTGAACGCGCTGGCCGCTGCCAACCGGCTGATCGTCCCGGTGCAGTGCGAGTACTACGCGCTCGAGGGTCTCGCCCAGCTGCTCCAGAGCGTCGAGCTCGTCCGCACCCGGATCAACCCCAGGCTTGGAATCACCGGCGTCCTCCTGACGATGTTCGACGGCCGCACCCGGCTTGCGTCCGACGTCGCCAGCGAGGTGCGCTCGTACTTCGGCCCGCTGGTCTTTGACACCGTCGTCCCCCGCAGCGTTCGCCTCGCCGAGGCGCCCAGCCACGGGCTTCCCATCTGCCGGTACGACTCGGCGTCGGCCGGCGCCGACGCGTACTACCGCGTCGCCCTCGAGGTGGTCGAGCGTGGCTGACCCGTCCAGGTCGCGGGGGTTGGGACGTGGCCTCGCGGCCCTCGTCGCCGAGTTCCCGGGCGGGAGCGCCGCGACGGTGGAGCTCGAGATGGCGCGAATCCGCCCCAACCCGCGCCAGCCGCGGCGGACGTTCGACGCCGAGTCGATCGATCGCCTGGCCGACTCGGTCCGCTCGCAGGGCCTCGTACAGCCGATCGTCGTCCGCGACACGGGCGACGGCTACGAGATCATCGCCGGCGAGCGCCGCTGGCGGGCGGCGCAGGTCGCCGGGCTCGCCACGATCTCGGCGATCGTCCGCCAGGCCGATGATCGCGAGGCGCTGATCCTCGCCCTCGCCGAGAACGTCGCCCGCGAGGACCTCAACGCGGTCGAGCAGGCGCGCGCATACGCCGTCCTCTCCGACGAGCTCGACCTGTCCCAGACGGAGATCGCCCGCAGAGTGGGGAAGAGCCGGCCGGCCATCGCGAACACCCTGCGCCTGCTCGACCTGCCCGACCCGGCCCTCGACCTGATCGCGGCCGGGAAGCTCTCCGAGGGCCACGGCCGCGCCGTCCTTCTGGCCGAGGGCCAGGACGAGCGGGCGGCGCTTGCCCGCCGCGCCGTCGAGCGCGGGTGGTCGGTCCGGGATACCGAGGCCGCCGCGAAGCGCGCCGGCCGATCGGCACCCAAGCCCGCTCGCCGCGCCGGCGCCATGGACGAGGAGCTCGCTCATCTCGCCGTCGACGCCGCCTGGCAGTCGCTGGGCCTGCGGGCCGCCGTGCGCCAGGGTCCCCGCGGCGGCCGGGTCGAGATCCACTTCGCGACGCCCGCCGAGCTCGGTCGTATCATCGACCAGCTGCGGGCCGAGCGCGTGTCGTGGGCTGATTGAGCGCTGCTATCCTCTGCGGTCGCCGGGCGATTAGCTCAGTCGGTTAGAGCGCCGCTCTGATAAGGCGGAGGTCCCTGGTTCGAGTCCAGGATCGCCCACTCGGTCAGCGAGATCCTTGAGGGATCAAGTATTCTGTGGCCGTCCCGTCGAGTAGGCTGCGGCGCCATGTCTGACCGCTGCGCATGGGTGCCGCTCGACGACCCACTCTACGTCGCATATCACGACGACGAATGGGGGGTGCCGTCGCGCGACGACCCGCACCTGTTCGAGATGCTCGTGCTGGAGGGGGCTCAGGCCGGCCTCTCGTGGGCGACGATTCTGCGCAAGCGCGAGGGATACCGGCGGGCATTCGCCGGCTTCGACGCCGAAGCGGTGGCGCGCTTCGGAGCAGCCGACGTCGATCGGCTGGTCGCCGATGCGGGGATCGTCCGCAACCGGCTGAAGATCGAGTCTGCGATCGCAAATGCAAAGGCAACTCTCGCGGTCCGCGAGGAGCGCGGGAGCCTCGCCGACTACGTGTGGGAGTTCGTCGGCGGCCAGCCGCGCCAGAACCGGTGGCGGACGATCGCCGAGATCCCAGCCGAGACTGGTGAGTCGCGGGCGATGAGCCGGGACATGAAGCGGCGCGGGTTCCGGTTCGTCGGCCCCACGGTCTGCTACGCGTTCATGCAGGCCACGGGTCTCGTGAACGACCACGTCGTCTCGTGTCCGAACTCCGCCGCCGTGCGCGCCTAAAAGTCCGGAAGCCAGCCGTCCTGGTACGTCGTGCGCGTGGGCGCTGGGTACGCCGCGTACGCCTCCGTGGAGCTCGTCGTGTCCGTGGTCACGCCGGCGCCATGCGCGACGGCCTCCGGCGAAGCCAGATACGCGATCCCCCTCCGGCCCCCGCGCGCGCCGACGGCAAGGACGGCCGCGGGGCGATCGCCGGCGCCGATGAGCACGTGCGCCGTCCCGCCCGGGCAGTGGAAGAAGTCCCATGACTCGAGCCGGCGCTTCTCGCCCTCGACGATGAGGAGACACGCCCCCTGAAGCACGAGAAACCCCTCCTGGTGGCGCTCGCGGTGGTAGAGCCCGAGCGATTGGCCCGGCTCGAGAACGTTCAGGTTGACGCCGAGCTCCCGAAACGGCCGTTTGCCCTCGAAGCTGCAGCCGAATCCGAGCGGGCCGTAGTCGCGCCACCTCGTCTCGCAGGCGTTCAGCACGAACCAGCCGGGGCCGTCGGGGGCTGGGCCGTACCTGGTCCGGCGCAGCGGCGCTTCGGGGACCGCCATCGGCGGAGGCTACACCGGACGCCATGATCTAGGATCGCGGCTCGTGGCTGAGAGCGGGCTCGATCTGTCCCCGGAGCGCATGCGCGAGATCGGGTACGCGGCGGTGGACGAGGTCGTGGCCCACCTGACGGGCCTGGCCGCGGAGCCGGCGTTCGTCCCCGCGCCGCATCGGCTCGGCGACCGCGTCCGCGAGCTGCCGCCCGAGGCAGGAGCCGACCCGGTCGGGCTGATCCGGCGCCTCCGCGGCGACGTCCTCGGCCCCGGCGTCCGCAACCACCACCCGGGCATGATGGCGTACATCCCCGTCGCGCCGACCTTCCCCGGCGCCGTCGCCGACCTGCTCGCCGCCGGCCTGAACGTGTTCGCGGGGAGCTACGTGAGCGGGCCGGGGGCGGCCGAGGTCGAGCTGACGGTGCTCGGCTGGTTCCGCGACCTGCTCGGGCTCGACCCGGCCGCGGAGGGCGTGATCGCAAGCGGCGGCTCGATCGCCAACCTGGTCGGGCTGGCCGTTGCCCGCGAGCGCGGCAGGCAGGGGGACGGGCGCGTCGCCTACACCACCGCAGATGCGCATTCGTCCGTCGGCCGGGCGCTCCGCCTGCTCGGGATCCGGCACGTACACGAGGTGGCGATGGACGCCGGCTTTCGCATGGAGCCCGCGGCCCTGGACGCGGCGATCCGCGAGGACGCCGGCCGCGGCCTCGTGCCGTGGTGCGTGGTGGCGGCGGCGGGGACCACGAACACCGGCGCGGTCGATCCGCTTCCGGCGATCGCCCCGATCTGCGCTGAGCACGGCGTCTGGCTCCACGTCGACGCGGCCTACGGCGGCTTTCTCGCGCTCACCGATCGCGGCAGGGCGGCCATGCCCGGGCTCGAGCTGGCGGACAGCCTCGTCCTTGACGCCCACAAGTCGCTCTATTGCCCGCTCGCCGCGGGCATCGTCTATGCGCGCAACGGAGCCGATCTCGAGCGCACCTTCGCCGTCCGGCCCGAGTATCTGAAGGACATGGATGAGACCGCGGGCGTCCATTTCGCCGACCGCGGCCCCGAGTTGTCGCGCCCGTTCCGCGCGCTCAAGGTCTGGCTCACAGTGAAGACGTTCGGGCTCGCCGAGATCCGCGCGGCGCTCGACCGCAGCCTCGAGCTGGGTCAGCTGGCCGGCGAGCTGATCGACGCGTCGCCGCGCCTCGACCTCGTGACGGGCCCATCGCTCGGGGTCGTCAACTTCCGCTCCGCTGCCGGGATCCTGGTCGAGCGGATGCTCGACCGGATCGTGGCGGGGGGCGGCTACATCGCGCCGACGGTCGTGGCCGGTGAGCCGACCGCACGCATCTGCGTGCTCGGGCATCGGACGGACGAGGACGCCGTCCGCAGGGTCGTCGCAGCCGCCGAGTCGGCCCTCTGAACCGCCCGGAGGGCATGGCTATACTGGCTGAAGGATGCAGGAGATGAGCATCTACGGCGTGTCGTTCGACATGGTGGGAAAGCAGCCGATCGTGCTCCTGCGGACGCTGGACGGGACGAAGTTCCTGCCGATCTGGATCGGCCACCCGGAGGCGGCGGCGATCCTGATGAAGCTCCAGGGCACGCCGACGCCGCGGCCCATGACCCACGACCTGGTCACGGACATGCTGGGCGAGCTGAACGCGAGCGTCGCCCGGGTTGCGGTGACCGAGCTGCGCGAGAACACCTTCTACGCGCTCATCACCCTGCAGGTGAACGGCTCCGAGATCGAGATCGACTCGCGCCCATCAGACGCCATCGCCCTCGCCGTCCGTGCGGACGCCAAGATCTTCGTCGCCGACGAGGTGATCGACGACTCGGCGATCGAGTTCAACCAGGAGCCGGAGGACTCGGGCGAGGTGATCGACGAGTTCAAGAAGTTCCTCGAGAACGTCAGCCCCGAGGACTTCGGCAACTAACGCCTCTGCCACCCTGGTCGGTGGTAGAGATGGAGCAGTGTGGGGGACAGGCCGAAGCCTGTCCCCGCGGCTTATTCCGGCCGAGACGATGCGGCAAGATGCCGCCCGATCACCACACGCTGGATCTCGGCGGTGCCGTCCACGACCTGGAGCATCTTGGCGAGCGCGATCATGCGCGCGAGCGGGTGGTCGAGGAGCCAGCCGTAGGCCCCGAGCACCTCACTGCAGGCGATCGCCGCCCGGAGCGCGGCATCCGGGCAGAAGCGCTTGGCGTGGGCGACCGCCACCGGCCCGCCGGGGGTTCCGAGGAGCTCCGCGGCCCTGGCGTAGAGGAGCCGGCTCGCCTCGAGCTCCGTTGCCACATCGGCCAACGAGAACCGGATCGCCTGAAGGTCGAGGATCGAGGCCCCGAATGCGTGCCGGTCCCTCGCGTAGCGAAGCGCCGTATCGAGGGCCTCGGCGTGGAGGCCCGCCGCGATCGCGGCGATGTCGCAGCGGGCAACATCGATGGCGCCGAGGGCGGCGCGCATCCCGGCGCCGGGCGGCGCGAGCAGGGTCGCCGGAGCGTCGTCCAGCACCATCTCGCCGATGGGCAGGAAGTCCGCGCACGCCTTGCGGTAGATGACGGGGAAGGACACGCCCGGCCCCGCGCCCTCGACCGCAGCGATGGCGATGTCGCGGTGGCCGGGCGTCTCCACGGTCTTGCAGACGACCAGGAAGAGGTCGGCCTCGCCGGCGAGCGAGACCCAGGCCTTGCGCCCGGTGAGCCGCCACGCGCCGTCTTCGCCGGCCACGGCGCGGGTGGTGATCGCGGTCGCGTCCGATCCGGCCTGCGGCTCGGTCAGCGAGAAGGCACCGAGCGCGTCGCCGGCAGCAAGGCGCGTCCCCCACAGTTCTCCGAGCTCTGGATGGCCGGCGATCGCAGCGGCGACGGCGTTGTGCATTGAAAGCGAGAACGCGAGCGCGGCATCGCCGCGGCCGAGCTCCTCGAAGACGTGCATGCCCTCGGGATAGGAGAGCGCCGCGCCGCCCATCGACTCCGGGCAGAAGAGCCCGGTCAGGCCCGAGCTCTTGACCGTGTCGCGCGGGTAGCGCCCGTCGCGCTCCCACCCGTCGACGGCCGGGATGATCCGCTCGCGTGCGAAGGCGGCCGCCCGGGCCTGCATGGCCGGCGATGATACCCGGGGCTTGCCGGTCCGGCCCGGCGCGGCTTAAGCTTCGGCCCACACCGCGACTGGAGGCGATCGCGATGCAGCACAGCGGCAACCAGTGGTTCGCCAAGCGCAACGTCCTGGGTGTGAGCGACGATGGGTCGCCGGAGCGAGTGACGATCTGGATCGAGCGCAAGCCGGGCGCCGTCTGGGCGGTGGGTCGTGCGGTCGACCTCGAGCAGCGGACGAACGGCGCGATCCGCAGTGACGACTACCTGTTCGAGGGGTTCGAGATGGGCGATGCCCTCGAGGCCGCGAACGACGCCCTCGCCGCCGACCTCGAGGTGTCCCGCGACGACGGCCGCGTCCAGGATGTGAAGCCGTTCGCCGAGCCGGAGCTGCTCCAGCCGCTCGAGCGCTGGTTCTTCGGCCACACGCCGCAGTAGCGTCAGGCGAGCACTCGAAGCTGCGGCAGCTCGTCCGGGAGCGCGCCGGCGGCGCGGCCGGTCTGCTCGAGCATCCGGAGCGCGCGCACCCCGTCCTCGCCCAGCTCGACCGTGTGATCGGTCACGTAGAGCTCGACGTAGGGCCAGATCACGTCCTCGGTCAGCTCCTGGGCGTACCTGCGAATGGTGACGAGCGCCTCGTCACGGTGCGCCCACCCGTAGGCGATCGAGTCGCGCAGCACGGCCGCGAAGCGCTCGGCGGTGCCGTCCGGGAGGTCGAGCCGGGCAAGGATCCCACCGAGCGGCACCGGCGCGCGCGCCAGCTGCTCGAACGATGCGCCCAGATCCTCGACCATGTGCAGCCCGTCGCGCTCGTAGGTGAGCCGCCCCTCGTGGATCAGGACGCCGAGGTCGTGCTCGCCGCGGTGCAGGGCCGGGCCGATGTCGGAGAAGACGGCATGGGCGAGGCGGCCGCCGTCGGGGTGAAGGCAGCGGTAGAGGAGGGTCGCGGTCGTAGTCTCGCCCGGGCAGGCGACCCGTGCGCCCGGCCCGGGCACGACGCCGTCGCGGGCGGCCACGAGCAGGGGCCCGACGCCGAAGCCGAGCGCAGACCCGACCGGGACGACCCCGTACCGGTCCGCGAGCAGGAGCGCCGCGTGGAAGCTCGCCTTCGAGATGTCGTACCTGCCGGCGAAGAGGCCGTCGTTCAGCGCCTGCACATCGAGGAGCTCGGGCTCGAGGTCGAGCCCGCGCAGGTCGACCCGCCGCTCGAGAATGGCGTGGAACGCGAACGTGTCGTTTGGGCACGTCGACAGGCCGAGGCGGAGCTTCACAGGCCCGCCTCGACCCGCGAACGGACCGCCGCCATGGCGGCCGGCATCTGCCAGCGGCTACGGTCGCGCTCGCCGGCGACATTCGAGACGCCGCGGACGATCCGAAGCGGGACGCCGAAGAGCGCGGCGGCGACGGCGACGGCGAACCCCTCCATCTCCTCGGCGACCGCCTCCGGGTGCAAAGCTGCCCGCTTGGCGGCCTCGGCCTGCGTCGCGGCGGCCGAGGCGACCGAGAGCAGCTCGCCGTCCCGGCCGGCGAGGCGGATCACGTCGCTCTCCGCGAAGCCGAGCTCGGCCGGCCCCGCCCCCCCGGCGCCGATCCCGTCCACCCGTACAGACGCCGCGTCGACCGTGGCTCCCGCCGGCAGCCGGGTGGCGTCGTACGTTCCGGCGAGCCCGGCAAGGACGACACCGCCCGCCGCCTCGGCGGGGTGGGTGGCGATGGCGTGGGCCGCTCCCGCCCCCGCCGCGGCGAGGCCGAAGCCGCACACCTCGACCGGGCCCGGCAGGGAGTTGCCGAGCAGCTGCGCCTCCGTCGCGGTGGGGACGAGGATGAGCGTCCGCTCCCTCCGTCAGTCCCCGGCCGCCTCGGCGGCCTCGGCGGGGCGCACCCGCACCGCGCGGGCGACCCATTCCGGCAGGTACCAGTTCCATCTGCCCATGATGGCCATGAGCGACGGTACCAGGAGCGCGCGGATGATCGTCGCGTCGATCGCGATCGCCGTGGCGAGGCCCCAGCCGAACTGCTGCAGGCCGAGCAGGCTGCCGAGTACGAAGCCTGAGAAGGCCGCCACCATGATCGCCGCCGCGGCGGTGACGATCCGCCCGGTCTTCTCGAGCCCGACGGTGACCGCCTGCTCGGTGCTGCCGGTCTGGTCGTAGATCTCCCGGATCCGGCTGAGCAGGAAGACCTCGTAGTCCATGCTCAGGCCGAACAGCATGGCGAAGAGGAAGATCGGGATCCACGCCTCGACCTGCGGCGTCTCCCTGAGGCCCAGGATCTGGCCCGCTCCGAACTTGAACGTGACGACCAGGAGGCCGTACGTTGCCAGGATCGACACCACGTTCAGGAGGACGGCCTTGAGCGGCAGCACCACCGACCGGAAGGCGCGCAGAAGCACGAAGTACGTGATCACGAGGACGCCGGCGACGAGCCACGGGAAGACCGAGAACGCACGGTCGATGAAGTCCACGCCAGTCGGCGAGGCGCCGCCCGCGTAGACGGCCGTCGAGCCGAAGTGCGCCTCGGGGATGTACGAGTCGCGCAGGCGGCCGACGAACTTCTTGGCCGCGTCGGTGCCGTAGTCGGAGGTCGTCGGGATGATCATCTTGAGGTACCGGCTGGTTGGGTCGATCAGCCCCCGCGCCTGGGCGCCGGGATCGGACGGCGACTGCACGCCGGAGGCGGCCACCTCGGGGTCGCGCTTGACGCTGGCCGTGAGCCGGCCGATGGCCCGCAGGGCGGATGAGGCGTCCCCTGGGCGGCCGGTGTCGAAGACGACGATCGCCGGCGAGAGCGTGCCGGCCCCGACCGCGTCCTCGAGCGCGTGCAGGCCCTTCACCGACTCGGGCGACGACGGCAGCCCGACGCTCGAGCCGGGGGTCAGGGACAGGTAGACGGTCGGCACCGCAAGCGCCACGAGCGCGACCGTGATCGGAAGCGCGATGCGAAGCGGGCGGCGCATGATGGCGCGCGCGAGCCGCGCCCAGGCGCCGTGCTCGGGGTCGTTGCGCTTGTCGATCACGGACTGCCGCACGACGCGGACGCGGTTCACGCCGGTGCCCATCGCGCCCAGGAGCGCGGGCAGCATCGTGAGCGCCACCGCCAGCGAGACGAGCGGGATCATGAGCCCGGCGACGCCCATCGAGCGGATGAACGGCAGCGGCATGACGACCAGCAGGGCGAGGCCGATCGCGACCGTGATCCCCGAGAAGAGCACCGCATGGCCGGCGGTCCGCATCGTGGTCGCAAGCGCGGCATGTTGCCCGCCCGGCCGCCGCAGCTCCTCGCGGTAGCGGTACACGATGAGGAGCGAGTAGTCGATCGCGATCGCGACGCCGATCAGCTGGATCAGCTCGTTCACGTAGATCGGCATGTTCATGAAGTGGGCCGCGATCCAGGTGAGGCCGAGCGTCGTCGGCACCGTGATCATGGCCATGAGGAGCGGCACGACCGCAGCCACGAGCGTGCCGAAGATGAAGAGCAGGACGACCAGGGCGACCGTGCCGCCGATGGCGAAGCCGCGGCCGGTGTCGCGGTCGAAGATCGGCTTCGTGTCCTTGTTGATGGCGACGGTGCCGGTGACGTACGCCGTGGTCCCGGGGACTGCGCCGTGGACGGCGGTTCGCACCGGGTCGACGTACTTCTCGGCCGTGCTCGGCTCGAGCGTCGTCCCGATCGTCGCGTAGAGGAGCCGGTCGCCGGCGGGGAGCACCGCCGAGGCCTGGCCGTGCGGCACCTTCGCGGCCGCGGCCCGGACCGCAGCGGCCACCGCGGCCCGGTCGGGCGGTGCCCCGGTCGTCGACCGGAAGACGATCGTATAGCCGGAGTCGTCTCGCTCCGCGAAGGCGTTCTGCAGGATCGTGCGCGCCTTGTCGGAGTCGGTCCCCGGCAGGTCGAAGCGGTTCGACTCGAGGTCCGAGAGCGTCGAGCCGAACACGCCACCGTAGGCGGCCATGACCGAGAGGACGGTCACCGCCACCCACCCGGCGAGCACCACCCACCGCAGGCGGTGGATAGCGCGTGTCCAACGTTCCATGTCTACATCCCCCTCAGGAAGAGTCTCATCTGGTGTATGACCCGACGCGACGGCGACATGTGACAGGCGGCCGGCCGGAGCAGCCCGAGGAGCCGCCGGTCTCTAGACGATCTCGACCATACGCTGGATCGCGCCGCGGGCGCGGGCCGCGAGCTCGGGCTCGACCGCCACGACATGGCGCATCTCGCGGAGCGACGTATGGAGCTTCTCCAGCGTGATCATCTTCATGTACCGGCACACCGCCCGCTCGCTCATCGCATAGAAGCGGGCGTCCGGCGCCTCCTTGCGGAGCCGGTGGAGGATGCCGGTTTCCGTCGCCACCATGAACTCTCGGCGCGAGGAGGCGCGGGCGCGCTGCACCATCCCCTCGGTCGAGAGGACGTGCGTCCGCTCCCCCAGCGTGCGGTTCTCGCCGGCGGCGTACATGCACTGGCTGGCGCAGCCGCACTCGGGGTGGATCAGGAGCTCGGCGCTGGGATGCTCGTCGAGCATCCGCGCCACGTCATCGGGTCGGATGCCGGCGTGGACGTGGCACTCGCCCGGCCAGAGCTTCATGCGCCGACCGGTGACCCGCTCGAGATACGAGCCGAGGAACATGTCGGGCAGGAACAGGATCTCGCGGTCCTCCGGCACGGCCTCGATCACCTTGCGCGCGTTGCCGGAGGTGCAGCAGTAGTCCGAGAGCGCCTTCACCTCGGCGGTCGTGTTGACGTAGCTCACCACGACGGCGCCGGGGTTCTCGGCCTTCCACCGCCGTAAGGCGTCCGCGTCGATCGACGCCGCGAGCGAGCAGCCGGCGTCGAGGTCGGGGATGAGGACCGTCTTGTCGGGCGCCAGCACGGCCGCGGTCTCGGCCATGAAGTGCACGCCG
>DASQXS010000143.1:0-3749 GCA_035639615.1 Gaiellales bacterium
GAGCGTGGTGGTACGTCCGTTCAGGCCTTCCTCGACGACGTGCCACGCCTCGCCGAGCATCCCCTGGAGCCGCCCGGGCCAGCGAACGTCGCGCGGGAAGCGCTGCTGCGTTTCGGGGTCGAAGCCCCACGTGTTCGAGTCACCGAAGCAGAGGACGGTTCGCATCAGCCGGCGAGCATAATGCCGTCAATAGCCGCTCCGCAGCGCGGCGAGCCAGTCCGCGTGCAGGACCTCCCCGCTCGCCCGGCTGGTGAGCGCCACGCTACCGCCGGCGTACTGATGGAAGGCCCAGCCGGCTCCGTGCCGGCGAAGCGCGGCGACGACGGCGCGGATCTCCCCGCTCATCCCCGGCGGGACGGCCCCGGCGGCCGGGCCGCGGTGGTAGACGCCGAGCTCGCCGACCCAGACGGGCACGTGCCAGCGGGCGGCCGGCTGGAACGAGCCGCCGAGGGCCGCGCCGGCGCGCTGTCCGGGACGCAGGTAGGTGTGAAACGAGTACACCCACCCGGGCAGACCGACCGGCTCGTGGAGCGCCGTCCCGCCGTCCGGCCCGCTGCCCGCCTGGCAGATGAGGAGCAGGTGCGGATCGATGCGCCGGATGTGCGCCCCCAGCTCGCGATAGAACGGCGTGACGTCGAGGCCCGGACACTTGCCCGCGCTCGGCTCGTTGAAGAGGTCGGCGCCGACAACCATCGGGTTGGCCGCGTAGCGGCGGACGACCTTGATCCAGGCGTGCGCGTAGCCGGCCTGAACGCCGACGGGCACGCCGGCCTCGCGGCGGTCGGCGAAGAAGTCGCACTCCGCCCGGGTCGCCCCGATGCTCGTGTCGGGATAGACCCAGGTCGGGAGGCCGGAGCCCTGGCAGCGGTCTGGCACCGGCGACTTGAAGGCCGGCGACATGTGGTTCTGGTGCATGTCGAGGATGACGGCGACGCCGGCCCGGGTAAAGCCGGCCACCGCCCGGTCCAGCGCCTCGAGGTACGGCCGGTTCCAGCGGTGGGCGACGCTCCCGGCGGAATCGGTGTGCGGCGGAGTGGGCTCGAGGTTCGCCCAGCTGAGCCCGAGCCGGACGGAGTTGAAGCCGGCCCGGGCCACGTCGCGGTACTCGGTCGGCGCGGGCAGGCGCCAGCCGTCCCCGCACACGTCCGGATGGGTGGCCCGGTCGTTCCCGGCCCCGCTGATGAGGCCGGGCTCGTCCACCCCGATCAGCCGCACCGTCGCCCCGACTGCGTTCACGATCCGGTCTCCGCTCGTGGCGAGGCGGCCTGTGATCCGCGGCGCGCTCGCGGGCGCCGCGGGGTGATGCCCGGAGCCGCCGCATGCCGCCGCCAGCACCAACGTGACGAGCCCCGCCGCGGGCCAGCGGACACCGCTCACCCACGCATGGTAGGAGCGGCGCTAGGCGGCTCGCTGGTAGACGTGCACCTGGACGCCGTCCGGGCCGACCTGCCTCGCTTCGGCGAGCCGCAGCTTCAACCGGTCGATGCCGTCGGGGAAGAGCCGCTTCCCGCGCCCGAGGACCGTCGGGAATACCATCAGGTGCAGCTCGTCGACGAGGTCGGCCGCGAGCAGGGCGGCGACGAGCGTGCCGCTGCCCGCGACCAGGACGACGCCGTCGGTCTCGTCCCTGAGCTTCGCGACCTCGGTAGCGACGTCGCCCGAGATCACGGTCGTGTTGTGCCACGCCGGGTTCTGGAGCGTCGCCGAGACGACGTACTTGGGGTCGGAGTTGAGCTTGTCCGCGAAGGGGCCCTCCCGGGACGGCCACGCCTCGGCGAAGCTCTCGTAGGTCACCCGTCCGAGCAGGTGGACCTTCGCCTCCGTCGTCTCGTCGAGCTTGAACGCGTTGCCCTCGTCGCCGCGGTCGTACTCGAACGTCCAGCCGCCGTGCTCGTAGTCCTCGGCTCCGCCGGGATCCTCGAACACCCCGTCGACCGACACGAACTCCGTCACCACCAGCTTGCCCATCTCGTCCCTCCCTCGGTCGTTTCCCGTACGACCGTCCTCATGCCTCGAACTCATCGGACCTGGCTCTAGGATGACGTGAGGCTGAGGGAGGGAGCATCTCGATGATCCTGGTAACGGGCGCGACAGGAAACGCAGGAGGCGGAGTCGTGAACGGGCTGCTCGAGCTTGGTGCCGACGTGCGCGCTCTGGTGCGGCCGGGCTGGAACGGCGACTTGCCGGACGGCGTCGAGGCGGCGCCCGGCGACCTCAACGATCCCGACAGCCTGCGCGGGCCACTGGACGGCGCCAGCGCCGTCTTCCTCCTGAGCGGCTACAACGGGCTCGAACGGACGCTGACGCTGATGCGAGAGGCGGGTGTGGAGCGAGTGGTTCTGCTCTCGAGCAGCGCCGCCCCCACCCGCGATCTGACGAACGCGGTGGCCCGCTACCACATCCTCTCCGAGCGGGCGGTGCGCGAGTCGGGGCTGCCGTGGACATTCCTGCAGCCCAATACGTTCATGTCCAACGCCTTCCGGTGGCTGCCGCAGCTGGAGAAGGACGACGTCATCCGTGGCCCCTTCGGAGGCGTCGCGATCTCCACCATCGACCCCGATGACGTGGGCGGGGTCGCCGCTCGCGCCCTCACCACCGCCGACCACGAGGGAAAGACCTACAGGCTGAGCGGCCCCGAGGCGCTACGGCCCGGCGAGCAGGTGGCGATCCTGGCCCGTGCAGTCGGCAGAGATCTGCGTTTCGAGCCGCAGAGCGACGGGGAGGCCCGGGTCGAGATGGAGGCGCAGATGCCGAAGGAGTACGTTGACGCCTTCTTCGACTTCTTCTCCGGAGGGGCGGTGGACGAGACGACGGTGCATCCGACGGTCGAGCAGGTCACCGGCCGCATGCCCCGCACCTTCGAGAAGTGGGCCGAGGCACATGCCGCGGCGTTTCGCCAGACGGATTGAGGCCCCGCGATTCAGGCCGTTCGCAGCGCGTCGATCGTCGCCGTCTCGACGAGGCCGGAGACCGCTCGCGCCAGACCGCCGTCGGACGTGACGAAGATGCCCGCCTGGAGCTGCGTCAGCGCCACGAACTCGGCGTCGTACGTCGTCTCCCACCCCAGCTGATCCGCAACCCTCCACGCCGTCCGCTGGAGCACCTTGTCGCCGAGGAACCGCACCTTCAGCGAGTTGATCCGCGTCACCCGCTCGATCCCCTCGGCAGCCGAGATCTCACCTCGGCGGGCCGCCTCGTACAGGGCCGACAACGCCTGCGAACGGACGAGTGTCGGCGCGACGAGCGTGTGCCCAGCAGCGACCTCGATCTCGCCGGCGGCGATCCGGAGCAGCGTCTCGCAATCGACGACGAACCGGGTCACGCCGCAGACGCTACACGTCGCCGCGGATCACCGGGCCGATCCTAATGGAGCATCGGGGCTGGGTGGTGTCTACGCGTCGTTCCGCTTGGCCATGCGGGCACGCGACGGGGCGGCGCCCGGCGCGCGGTCGTAGACGGCGGCGAGCCGCCGCACGTCGTCGGCGTCGAGCCCGTCGAAGAGCAGCTCGCGGACGCAGCGGTGATGCGTCACCTGCGCCTCGCGCAGACGGCGGAGGCCGAGCGTGGTCAGGTGCGCGAGGGCGCTGCGCCCGTCGGCGGGGTCGTGCCGCCGCTCGACGAGCCCCCGACCGGCGAGGAACGCGATCGCCCGCGTCATCCCGCTCGGACTGATGAGCACCCGCTCGGCGAGGTCGGTCATGCGCAACGTTCGGCCCGGGGCGGTGATCAGGGTGATGAGGACGCCGTAG
>DASQXS010000144.1:0-2757 GCA_035639615.1 Gaiellales bacterium
CCGTGGTCGAGTGTCTCTGGAGGCGTCACCAACACGCGCACCTTCTGGGCCGACATGGTCAACGCCGGCGTCGACCTCGTGCTCGTCGCCCACTTCCACCATTACGAGCGGTTCGCGGACCTCGACGCCAACGGACAACCCGCCACCACCGGGCTCCGGACCAGAGAGATCATCGCCGGCACCGGCGGCGACAGCGAGGGCAAGTTCCCAGCCCCGATCGCCGGATCAGAGGCCCGGATCCGCGCGTTCGGCATCCTCGCCGTCACCCTCGACACCAGCTCATACAGCTGGCAGTTCATCCCCGCCGACCCCACGGCGCCTACCGACTCCGGCAGCGAGACCTGCCACTGAGCCTCGCCGGACCGTAACGTTCGAGGCGTCCTCTGCGATGCACGTGAGGGGCGGGCAGTGCAGCCTTCTCCAGTCCGTGTCACGCCCCCCGCTGGTGTCCTTGGTGGGGCCAAGGGCGGGTCCGGGTGGGCACTCATCCGGCGACGTCGACGCCCTTGGCCCCTCCGGGGGTAGTACCTGCAGCGTAGCCGTCCACTATGTGCCGAAGGTGTCAGCGCTCGCTCATGCGAACAGGCGGCGGAAGATCCCCCGGTCGCTTCTCGGGCGGCGCATACGCGAAGAGGCGCTCGTGTCCATGCCGTCGGAGCGACATGCGCGAGCTCGAACTCGACCTCGTCGCCGTCTGCGGTCACGGGCCTGGCGGCCTTGGCGCGGCTAATCGCCTCGAAGCGGATCCATCGACCTTCCGTGCTATCGGTCGGCGCCCTCGGCGAACGTTTCGTGGTGTAGCGGCCTCAAGGTGGGTCTCAGCACGGGTTCCCCCGCGTTAACCGACGAGCTCCCGAAACGCCGGCTCGTCCCGAAGCGGGTCGAGGTCGGTGTCCTCCGTCGCAAGGTCACGCAGGCTCGGCCGCCGCTCGAATGCGACCCGAAGGTGAGCGATCGCGTCCTCGTCGCGGCCGGCCAGCGCCTCGCAGCAGGCAAGGTTGTAGAGCGGTGCGGGGTATCCGCTCGCCTCGAGCGTCTCACGGGCGCGGTCGATCACCGCCTCGTAGTCGCCGGCCTCGTACACGGGATGGAATTCCGCCCAGACTTCCCAACCGCCGACCTCGTACGGCTGCCCGACCTTGCTGCCTATCGCAAGCACCGTTGTCCCCGCCTCCTCCGCAAAGGCGGTACGGCTGGTCTCCGGCAGCACGAACACGAGCGCGCCCTGGGGCGCGTCCACGGTGTCGCCGCCAATCTCAAATCGGGCGCGGCCGCGGAGGACGACGTAAAGCTCCTCGCTGCCCTCGTCCTCCTCGTGCTCGGGCATCAGCCGGTCGCCCTCATCGGCCGCCGTCCATGCATTCGTCCCGAACGCAGTGATGCCCAGGTGGTGGCGCACGGGCCGCATGTGCGTGTCCTGGCGATAGCCGATGTCCTGCAGTTCGTCGATTGTCGTAACCCGATAGCTCAAAGCATCCCCCACGGCGCGTTCACATCAACCCTCCAGCGCGAACGCCGGACGATAGCTGCTGCCACGGGCCACCTGCGTCTTTACCGCAGCCGTCCGGCCGCCGACTATGGGAGGAGTGCCTCTTCTCAGATCGCTCTGCGGCCGCGCGTCCACCCTCGTCCTGCTTGCCCTTGCCGTGGCCGGCCTCGCCGGCTGCATGGGAAGCCAGGCCGCGCCCGCGCCGCGCCCGTGCGCGCGGCCGCCGGTCTCCGCGCCGCCGGACTCGCGGGCGGACGCCGCCAGGGTGGCGACCTCGTACCTGACGGCGCTCGCCGAGCATCGCTATGACAGTGCCCAGGCGCTCGTCGACGCGTGCACCGGTGCGCAGCGGCGCTCGCTCGACCGATTGTGGGTGTGGCTGGCGGCGATGCCGATCCAGGCGGTGAAGGTCGGAGCCGCCCACGTCACCGAGGAAGGCCGGGCGGCGTCGGTGCGCGCCACGGTGTACGGGCGCTTCGGCGCCCCGCCGGCGAGCGCCTGGGTGACGCTGGGACCACGCACGCTTCAGCTCGCCGCAGGGCGACACGGCTGGCGGGTGCGGGCGGACGTGTCGCACATCGACCGCTCGGATCTCGGCGTCTACGGGTTCTCGCGGTTCCGGCACCCGTACTTCATCAACGGCAGCCGGGCGACCGTCGTGTACGCATCGACGACCGAGCTCGTCGATGCGGAGCACATCCTCAGCGCCGCCGAGTCCGCCGCTCCCCGGCTGTGGCGGGTCTACGGCGGCGGCATCGCCGGCCTGCGGCCGTTGATCTTCCTGATCGACAACGCTGGACAGGGTGAGCGCCTCGCCCACGTCGACCTCGGCAAGGTGCGCACGCCGGCCGGCTTTCAGTACAGCGCGTTCGCCTACGTCGACCTGCCGCTGTGGCGGCACATGGACAGCACCCACGAGCAGTCCATGGTGGTGCACGAGCTGACACACGTCGTCACCCGGCCCATGCTCGACGGCGCGCCACACAGCCTGCTCGAGGGCATCGCCATGGACGAGGAAAACCGCTTCCTGCGCACGCAGGGCGCGCCCATGTCCCTCGACGAGCTCTACGCCTACTACTACCACGACGCCTTTCCCACCCTCCGTGTGTGGGAGCGGCGCGAGACGGATTGGGGCCTGAGGAACGTCCGTGCGATCGGCCTCTGCTACCTGGATGCGCTGGCGATGACCCACGTGATCGTCGCCCGCCACGGCGGCGTCAGCGCGCTGCGCCGGCTCGCAGCCGCCTTCCGGGCGCAGCACGCCCGCC
>DASQXS010000145.1:0-3226 GCA_035639615.1 Gaiellales bacterium
GGCCGTGAACTACCGCCGCTTCTTCGACATCGCCGACCTCGTCGCGGTCCGGGCCGAGCGGGAGGACGTGTTCGCGGCGACGCACGACCTGCTCCTCCGGCTCGTCCGCGAGGGCGTCGTCACCGGCCTTCGCGTCGACCACGTCGACGGGCTCGGCGACCCCGAGGCCTATCTGGGCAGGCTCGCAGGGGCGACCGAAGGAACGTACGTCGTCGTCGAGAAGATCCTCGCCCGCGGCGAGGACCTGCCGCCCGCGTGGGCCGCCGCCGGCACGACCGGATACGACTTCCTCGCCCTCGCCGGCGGGCTCTTCGTCGACTCGGCGGGCGCCGAGCGGCTGCGCCGCGCCCACCGCCGGATCACCGGGCTCCCACCCAATTTCGCGGCGATCGCCGAGGCCGCGCGCCGGCGCGTCCTCGCCGAGCTCTTCCGGGCCGACCTCGAGCGGGTGGCCCGCGAGGCCGAGGCCGCCGACCTCGCCGCCGGCGACCCGGAGGGGTTGCGGGCGGCGCTCGCCGAGCTGACGGTGCAGATGGTGGTCTACCGAACCTACGCCGGGGAGCGGGGGCTCGACGGTGACGGCCGCCGACGGCTCGCGGATGCGGCCGCCGCAGCCCAGCCGGCCCTCGCCGGCGAGGCGCGGGCGTGCCTGGACGCGGTCGCCGGGGCGATCGCCGACCCGACCCCGCGCACGCTCCCGTTCGTGCGCCGCTGGCAGGAGCTCACCGGCCCGGTCGCCGCCAAGGGGGTCGAGGACACGGCGCTGTACATCGACACGTACCTGACCGCCCGGAACGAGCCCGGATGCGACCCCGGCTGGCCCACCACCGAACCCGACGAGCTCCACCGGCGCCTCGCCGCCCGTTCCGGCCACCCCGTGAACGCGACCTCGACGCACGACACGAAGCGCAGCGAGGACGTGCGCATGCGGATCGCCGCCCTCTCGGAGCTGGCGGAGGAGTGGGTGCAGCGGTTCGACCGGTGGCGGACACTCAACGGCCCGCTCCGAGCCCGGGAGGACGCGGCGCCGGACGCGGGCGAGGAGTGGCTCCTCTACCAGACGCTCGTCGGCGCCTGGCCGCTCGACGTCGCCGCCCGCGGCCCGCTCAGCGAGCGGATGCGAGCGTTCATGCTGAAGGCCGCCAGGGAGGCGAAGACGCACACGAGCTGGCTCGCGCCCGATCCCGGCCACGAGCGCGAGCTGGCCGGCTTCGTCGCCGCCGCCCTCGATCCCGGCAACGCCGCCTTCCTCGACGATGTGGGCGAGTTCGCCCGCAGGGTCGCCGAGATCGGCGCCCGGAGCTCGCTGGCCCTCCTCGCCCTCAAGCTGGCCGCGCCGGGGGTTCCCGACGTCTACTGGGGGAACGAGCTTCCCGACCTCTCCCTCGTCGACCCTGACAACCGCCGGCCGGTCGACTTCCCCGCCCACGCCCGGATGCTGGAGGCGATCGAGCGCGAGGCCCCGGCCGCCAACGGGCTCCTCAAGCTCTGGGTGACCCGGTGCGGGCTTCACCTGCGAAGGCGGGAGCCCGCCCTCTTCGCCGAGGGCGCGTACGTCCCGATCGCTGCAGCCGGGCCGCGCGCCGCCCATGTCGTTGCGTTCGCCCGCGTTCAGGCCGATCGCTGGGTCGTCGCGGCCGTCCCCAGGCTCACCGCGGCGCTCGACGGATGGGGCGAGACGCGGCTGCCGCTGCCGGCGGAGGCGCCGGCCGACTGGGACCACATCCTGACCGGGGCGGAGGTGCGCGGCCCGGCGCCGCTGGTGGGCGAGCTCTTCGACCGGGTGCCGGCCGCACTCCTGGTCGGCCGGTAAGGTGCGCGTCGTGCCGGCCCAGCCGCCCCCGCCCACCGCAGCCGAGCTGGGCCTGATGGAAGGATCGCCTCCGCCGCGAGACCGTCTGGTCATGCTCGCCAACTGGCAGGAGCCGCCGTTCAACCGGTGGGGGTTCCAGCACGTCCGCGAGCTGATCCCCACCGTCCGGATCGAGCGCGCCCCGTCTCCGGGCCCACTTCCGCGCGAGGAGCGCGACGTGAGCGGCCTCGCGTTCGAGGCGGAGGGGCGCACGTGGACGCTCGCCGAGTCGCTCGACGCGACCTACACGGACGGGTTCCTCATCCTCCATCGCGGCCGGATCGTGTCCGAGCTCTACCGGAACGGGCTCACGCCGTCCGGGACGCATCTCCTCATGTCCGTATCGAAGTCGATCGTGGCCACGGTCGCGGGCATCCTCTCCGGGAGGGGCGCCCTCGACCCGGACGCGGCGGTGACGGCGGCCCTCCCCGAGCTCGCCGCCACCTCGTGGGAGGGGGCGACGGTGCGCCACCTGCTCGACATGCGCGCCGGCACGCGGTTCAACGAGGAGTACGCCGACCCGACGGCCGACGTCCGCGTGTACGAGCAGGTGTATCTGTGGCGGCCGCGCACCGAGGCCGCGCTGCCGGAGGACGCGTGCACCTACATGGCCGGGCTGGCGAACGACCGCCCCCACGGCGGCCCGTTCGACTACCGCTCGATCCTCACCGACATGCTCGGCTGGGTGGTCGAGCGGTGCGGCGGCGCCCGCCTCGCCCAGCTGATCGAGCGCGAGCTGTGGCAGCCGATGGGCGCGGAGTTCGACGCCGAGATCACCGTCGACGGGCACGGCAACGCGATGGCTGACGGCGGCGTCTGCGCGACCCTGCGCGACCTGGCCCGCTTCGGCCTTCTGTGGCTCGAAGGCGGCGCGGGCGTCGTCCCCGAGGCGTGGATCGCGGACACGCTGGCGGGCGGCGACGACAGCCGCGAGGCGTTCGCCGGCTCCGACCACGCGGCGGCGTACCCCGGCGGCTTTTACCGCAACAAATGGTGGGTGATGGATCCTGCCGTCCCGTTCTATGCGGGGCACGGCATCAACGGCCAGCACGTCTTCGTGCATCCGCCCGCCGAGCTCGTGGTGGCGAAGCTCTCGACCTGGGCCGCGGCCGACGACCCGGCCCTGGACCGGATCACGGACGCCGCGGTCCGCGCCCTCGCCCGCGAGCTCTCGGCTGCATGAGAGGAGTCTGACTCCGTGTATGCACGGTTACGCCAGCCGGCGCTTGAGGCGGAGGATGCGGCGGTATGACCGGGCGAGCTGGGCGCGCGGCAGCGTCCCGGCCCGGGCGGCTGCCACGAGGTCGCGGTAGACCGCCGCGGATCTGCGCGGCCCTCCGGTGAGAAGCAGGAGGTCGGCTCCGGCCCGGGCCG
>DASQXS010000146.1:0-2646 GCA_035639615.1 Gaiellales bacterium
TGGCGGGCCCGCCGCGCCGAGGCCGAACTGATCAGCGCGCCCGCCACCGCCGAGCAGTTCGCGAGCGCGGCCGAGGCGGAGCTCGAGCCCGCTGAGCCGCGCGAGCACAACGCCTTCAAGGTCGAGCTGGCGAGGAGAGCGATCGTGCGAGCACTCAGCACTGCGATGAACGGAGGCGAGCAATGACCCCGGCCATCGGACGCCCCGTCAACCGCGTGGACGGCCCGCAGAAGGTCAGCGGCGCGGCGCGCTATTCCGGGGAGATCATGCTGCCCGGCCTCACCCACGCCGCGCTCGTGGGAGCGACGATCCCGAGCGGGAGAGTGACCGCGATCCGCGCCGAAGAGGCGCTTCAAGCGGACGGCGTGATCGCCGTTCTCACCCACGAGAACCTGCCGAAGATCGCGGGTGAGCCGCATCTGCTGCCTTCGCTCGTGGGCGGTCCCGCTCCCGGCGAGAGCTTCTTCCCCATGCAGGACGATGTCGTCCACTACGCCGGCCAGCCCGTGGCGATCGTGATCGCCGACAGCCTGGAGCGCGCGCACTGGGCGGCGACGCTCTTCGAGGTGACCTACGAGCGGGCGCCCTCGATCACTGCGATCGACGAGGGGCGCGATGCCGCCGTCGAGCCGCAGATGCTGTTCGGCGGCCTCCTGCCCGCCCGAAACGAGCGCGGAGACGTCGAACGCGGCCTCGCCGAGGCGGACGTGACGATCGACGCCGAGTACAGGATGACCGCCAACCACCACAACCCGATCGAACCGCCCACGACGACGGCGGTGTGGGACGAGGACCGGCTGACGCTCTACGACTCGACGATGGGGGTGCGGGCGAGCCAGCTCACCGTCTCGCACCTGCTCGGCGTTCCCCTGGCGAAGATCCGCGTGATCAGCAACTTCGTGGGCGGCAGCTTCGGGATGAAGGCGATGGTGTGGCCGCACGTCACACTCGCCGCGATGGCCGCGCTGCACGTCCGCCGCCCGGTCAGGCTCGCGGTGACAAGGCCGCAGATGTTCACCTCGAACGGCCACCGCGAGGAGCAGGAGCAGCGCATCACGATCGGCGCGAAGCGCGACGGCCGGCTCACCGCCATCCGGCACGAGAAGCTGTCGATCACCTCGCCGTTCGACGACTGGGCCGAGCCCGCCACGGGCGTGTCGTCACAGCTCTATGCCTGCGAGAACTTCCAGGGCTTCCACCGGCTCATCCACGGCAACACGATGACCCCGACCTTCACCCGCGGACCGGGTGAGTCGGTCGGCTCGTTCGTGCTCGAGACGGCCATGGACGATCTGGCGCACGAGCTCGGCATCGACCCGATCGAGCTCCGCGTACAGGACCATCCGCCCACCGATCCGCGCGGCAACCCCTGGACGAGCGACGGTCTCGAGCAGTGCCTGCGCCGCGGCGCCGAGCGCTTCGGCTGGGAGCGGCGCAACCCCGAGCCGCGCGCGACGCGCGACGGCCACTGGCTGATCGGACAGGGAGTGGCCGCCGCCGGCTACCCGGTGCCGCCGTTCATGCCTGCGCAGCACGCCCGCGCGCGGCTTTATGCCGACGGCAGCGCGGTGGTCGAGGCCGGCACGCAGGAGTTCGGGACCGGCGTCGCGACGATCATGACGCAGGTGGGCGCCGACGCCCTGGGCGTGCCGCTCGAGGCGGTCAGCGCCGGCCTCGGCGACTCCGAGCTGCCGAATATCTCCTCGGCGGTGGGTTCCGCGGGCGCGACGATGGTGAGCGCATCGGTACACGTTGCCTGCACGGCGCTCCGGCAGCAGCTCGTGGAACGAGCCGTGGCGGACGAGCAGTCGCCGCTGCACCGCGCGGATCCCACGGCGATCGACGTGGAGAAGGGGCGCATGTTCTTGCGCGGGCGGCCTGACACAGGCGAGACCTACGGCGAGCTGCTCGGCCGCAACCGGATGAGCTACGCCGACGACAGCGGCACATGGAGCCCGCCACCGCTCGACGCACCACTTGGGCTGCTCACGTTCGGGGCGCAGTTCGCGGAGGTGGCGGTCGATGCGGAGCTCGGTCTCGTGCGGGTGCGGCGGATGGTCGGAGCGTTCGCGCCTGGACGCGTGCTCAACCCCAAGCTCGCGACGAGCCAGTTGATGGGCGGGATGCTCTGGGGTCTCGGCCAGGCGCTGCTCGAGGGAAACGAGATGGACACGCGCCACGGCCGTTGGGCCGCATCCAACCTGGGCGAGTACCTGGTGCCCGTCAACGCCGACGCGCCGGACGTGGTCGTCGAGCTCGTCGAGGTCGAGGACAAGGGGTTCAACCCGCTGGGCGTGAAGGGCGTCGGCGAGATCGGGCAGGTTGGCGTGGCGGCCGCCATCTGCAACGCCGTCTTCAACGCCACGGGTAGGCGGATCCGGCGGCTGCCGCTCGCGGCCGAGCTGGTGATGGATCCAGCGCCGGCGCTGGCCTGACAATGGAGCGGGCGCGACTCGCCCGCCAGCCCGCGCTCGGCGTGGCGGGCATCACGCTCGTCATTCCGGTCGCCCTCTTCCTCGGAGCGGCCTGGGGCGGGCCGGAACGCTCGCTGCTCGTGCTCGGCCCGATGTCGACCTTCGCCCTGCCAGTGATCGCGATGGTCGCTTTCTGGTGGGAGGACTGGCCGGGCACGGTCGTGCGACCGCC
>DASQXS010000147.1:0-7700 GCA_035639615.1 Gaiellales bacterium
CCGAACCCGGCCGGCCAGATGGAGTTCGACTGCGCCCAGGCGAGCGCCTTCTCGACGGTGGTGAGCATGATGTACTGCTCGAGATCCTCGGAGCGGACCGCGCGCGAGATGGAGACCGGGGTCACCGCCATTCCAGCGCCCCCCTCCGCCACACGTAGACGTACGCGACCACGAGCAGCACGACGAACGTCACCATCTCCGAGAGGCCGTACCACTTGAGGGCGTGCAGCTCGACGGCCAGCGGATAGAGGAAGACGACCTCGATATCGAAGACGATGAAGAGCATCGCGGTCAGGTAGTAGGAGACCGTGAAGCGGCCGGACACGAAGGTGTGCGCCGAGACGCCGGACTCGAACGGAATTCGCTTGTCGCCGGCCCGGCGCGGGACCCGGGTGGAGAGGACGAAGGTGGCCGCCAGCAGGCTGAAGGGGATCACGAACGCGATCGCCGCGAATACGAGCAGGGCTGCCCAATCGCCGAGCACTGGGACGCGACTATAGCACCGCGCACAAGCGACCCAGCCGCCCGGCCCAAACCCCGCTTGGAATCAGCGTTTGCGCGCCGGTATCCGCTGTTACAAATAGGCCGATTCTGCGTCCCGCCTAAAGCCCGCGCGGCGGGGGTACGATTATCTACGTATGGTGACGATCACGGAACGCGCCGCCGCCAAGGTGAAGGACCTTCTGGCGGCCGAGGCCGATCCGTCGCTCACGGCGCTTCGGGTCGCGATCGAGGGCGGTGGCTGCTCCGGCTTCCAGTACGCCCTGGGCTTCGACGGCGACCCCGACGACGGCGACTCGGTGGCCGACTGCCACGGCGTCCGGATCCTGGTCGACCGCTTCAGCCTCCCCTATCTCGAGGGGGCGGATGTCGACTATGTGGACGGCCTGATGGGCGCCGGCTTTCAGATCCGAAACCCGAACGTCGAGGCGGCGTGCGGCTGCGGCAGCTCGTTCCAGGCCAAGGCCGAGGCCGCGCCGGACCTCCCGCAGGCCGATGACTGCGGCGACGACTGCGGCTGCGCGCACTGACGCCGGTACACTGAACTGGCACCGCGGCCGCGTCGGCTAGGGTTTGGATCCAAACTCATGGACGAGCACATCGTCGATATCACCATCATCGGCGGCGGTCCCACGGGCCTGGCCGCGGCCTACTACGGCGGCCACCGCGACGCGTCGGTGCGGATCGTGGAGAGCCTGGAGCAGCTCGGCGGGCAGGTCTCGGCGGTCTATCCCGAGAAGCACATCTACGACGTCGCCGGCTATCCGAAGGTGAACGGCCAAGAGCTGATCGACCGGATGACCGAGCAGGCGCTCCAGTACGAGCCGGAGGTGCGGCTGGGCGAGGTGATCGAGACGATCTCCCACCGCGAGGACGGTGTGATCGAGCTGCATACCGCCGGCGGCGAGACGCTCCTCACCCGGACGATGATCATCACCGCCGGGCACGGCGCCTTCAACCCGCGCAAGCTCGACCTGCCCGACCTCGAGCGGTGGGAGGGGAACGGCCTGCACTACTTCGTGCGCCAGAAGGACGCGTTCGCCGGCAGGCGGGTGGCGCTGGTCGGCGGCGGCGACTCGGCGCTCGACTGGGCGATGGGCCTCCAGGACACGGCCCGGCTTCCGATCCGGCTGATCCACCGCCGCGAGCGCTTCCGCGGCCTGGAGTCCTCGGAGAAGGAGGTGCGGCGGCTGGCCGAGCGGGGCGGCGTCGAGATCATGGTGCCGTGCGAGGTGCGGGCGGCGTCCGGCAACGGCCGGCTGGAGTCGATCACGGTCGAGAACACCGCCACCGGTGAGCTGCGCGAGGTGGAGTGCGACGAGCTCGTAACCCTGCTCGGCTTCGTGTCCCATCTCGGCCCGATCGCCAACTGGGGGCTCGAGTTCGAGAACAAGCGCCAGATCAAGGTGAACCAGATCGGCGAGACGAACCTCCCCGGCGTCTACGCCGCCGGCGACGTCGCCGGCTTCGAGGGCAAGATCACCCTGATCACGGTCGGCATGTCCGAGGCGGCCCTCGCCGCCAACCACGCCGTGGCCCGGATCCGCGGCGAGAAGGCCCAGCCCAAGTACTCAACGGAGTAGCACCGGCACGCAATTCCGGGGTCAGGCACGGAATTGCGGTGCCATACCTCTCGCTGGCTTGAGGCCGAGCCTTGGCCCTGCAATTGCGTGCCTGACCCCGGAATTGCGCCGGGCCGGGATAAGCTGAGCCCATGGCAGACACCACGCACGCGCCTGCCCGGCTCTGGGGCGGCGAGACGCAGAAGGCGGTCGAGAACTTCCCGGTCTCGGGCGAGCCGATCCCGGCCGCGGTGATCCACTGGCTAGGCCGGATCAAGGCCGCCGCGGCCCGGGTGAACGCGGATCTCGGCCTGCTCGACGCCGACCTGGCCGGCCGGATCGCCGCCGCCGCCGACGAGGTCGCCGCCGGAAGCCACGACGACCAGTTCCCGATCGACGTCTTCCAGACCGGCTCGGGGACCTCGTCCAACATGAACGCGAACGAGGTCATCGCGGCGCTCGCCGGCGACGGCGTGCATCCCAACGACCATGTGAACATGGGCCAGTCGTCGAACGACGTCTTCCCCTCGGCCGTCCACCTCGCCGCCCTCGACGCGGCGACGAACCGGCTCCTGCCAGCGCTCGACACGCTCGCGGCCGCCCTGGCCGCGAAGGCGGCCGAGTTCGCCGACATCGTCAAGACCGGCCGCACCCACCTGATGGACGCGGTGCCCGTGACGCTCGGGCAGGAGTTCGGCGGCTACGCCGCCCAGGTGCGCGAGGGACATGCTCGGGTGGAGTCGACGCTCGGCCGGCTCGGGCAGATCCCGCTCGGCGGCACCGCGACCGGCACCGGGCTCAACACGCACCCGGAGTTCGCCGCGCGCGTGCGCGAACTCCTCGTGGCCGACACCCGGCTCACGATCTCGCCGCCCGCCGACCCGTTCGAGTCTCAGGCGGCACGGGACGGGCTGGTCGAGACCTCAGGCGCGCTCAAGACCGTCGCCGTGTCGTTGACCAAGATCGCGAACGACCTGCGCTGGATGGGCTCCGGCCCGCGCACCGGCCTCGCCGAGATCGTGATCCCGGAGCTTCAGAAGGGCTCGTCGATCATGCCGGGCAAGGTGAACCCTGTCATCCCCGAGGTCGTCTGCCAGGTGGCGGCGCAGGTGATCGGAAACGACGCGGCCGTCACCGTCGGCGGCCTGCAGGGGAACTTCGAGCTGAACGTGCAGATCCCGCTCATGGCGCGGAACCTGCTCCAGTCGATCGAGCTTCTCGCCGCGGCGGGACGGCTCTTCGCGGAACGCTGCGTCGAAGGCATCGAGGCGAACCGGGAGCGGAACGAGCATTACGCCGAGGTCTCGCTCACCGTCGCGACGGCTCTCAACCCGTACATCGGCTACGACCGCGCGACCGCGATCGTGCGCGATGCGGCCGAGTCAGGCCGCTCGCTGCGCGACGTCGCGCGCGAGCACGGCGTCGAGGAGCCCGTGCTCGAAAAGGCGCTCGACCTGCGGGCCATGGCCCGCGGCAATCAGTAGGCTGCGAGGCATGGACGTCCTCGTTCTCCAGCACATCGCCTGCGAGCCGCCGGGCGCCTTCGAGGACGTCCTCGCCGCCGCCGGCGCCTCGATCCACCGGGTCGAGTTGGACGAGGGCGAGCCCCTGCCGCCGTGGCAGGACTTCGTCGCCATCGTCGCCATGGGCGGGCCGATGAGCGTGAACGACGACGCCGAGCTGCCCTGGCTCACCGCCGAGAAGCGCGCGATCGCCGAGGCGGTGCGGGCCGGCGCCCCGTACTGGGGATCGTGTCTCGGCGTCCAGTTGCTCGCAGCCTCGCTCGGCGCGCGCGTCTACTCCGGGCCGCAGCCCGAGGTTGGGGTGCTGCCGGTGACGCTCACCGAAGAGGGCCGCTCGGACCCCGTCTTCGCGGGCCTCCCGGACGAGTTCCCGACGCTCCAGTGGCACGGCGACACGTTCGACCTCCCCGAGGGCGCTACGGTCCTCGCCTCGTCGCCCGCCTACCCGAACCAGGCGTTCCGCGTCGGCGACGCCGCCTACGGGGTCCAGTTCCACGTCGAGGTCACCGAGGCGATGGCGCGGGAGTGGGCTCAGGTGCCGGCCTATGCTGAGTACGCGGACCGCGTCCTCGGCGACGGCGGCATCGACCGGCTGATGTCGGACTTCGACGCGTCGCGCGAGCGCATGCTCGACGTCGGCCGGCGCATGTTCGAGCGCTGGGTCGAGATTGCCGTCGCCGTCCCCCGATAGCAGGTTCCTGGCGCTCAGGTTCGCCGCCCAGGACGCGACGGACTTCGAGATGCCCGACGACGCCGTTCGGCGCTTCATCGGGCTCCGCGACGGCGGCGCCTCGGAGCCCGACATCGCCGCCGAGCTCGGCGTTGAGCCCGAGGTGGTCGCGGCGCTCGTCAAGGCCGACGACGCCCAGGCCCTGGCCCATCGGATCGCGGCCGGCGAGGAGCCGATGTACCCGGCGCCCGCACCCGAGCAGCGCGTGATCGACCGGCGGGCCGGCTCGTCGGCCGTCCCCATCGCGGTCCTGGTCGCCGTCCTGCTGGGCGTGATCGTCTACGCGCTGGTTCGCTAGGCGCCGGCGGCGTCCCGCTCGGCTCGGCGCCAGAGCGCCTGCAGCGAGCGCGCGAGCCGCTCCGGCTCGATCCGGTGCGGCGGGTCGAAGTGGTGCCGTTCCTCGAACACCTCGAGCTCGAAGTCTGGAAACACGGCGCCGAGCCTGGTTGCGATCGCCCCGTACTCGTCCGGGTTGCTGAGGCCGCCGAGCGCGAAGTACACCGGCTGCGTGAAGGCCGAGAGCGCGTTGCGGTCGAGGTCGTAGGTGCGAAACGTCTGCAGGAACGCCCGGATCCCGGCGGGGCGCATCCCCATCCAGGGCGGCGGGTCTCCAGGTGGCGGAGGAGGGAGCGCGACGCCGGGCTTGACGCCGAGCCGCATGAACGCGGGCATGAACTCTTCCGGCGGCAGCTGCTCGAGTCGCGCGTACTGGCGCCAGAGCGCCTCCTCGGCCGGGCTCCGGTCCCAGCGGCCGGCCCACGCGGGCTCGAGCAGCGCAAGGCTCGCGAGCCGGTCCGGGCGCCGCGCGGCGACGGCCAGGGCGGCGGCGCCTCCCCCGGAGTAGCCGCAGAGGTGGAACCTATCCCAGCCCCGCTCGTCCGCCTCGCGCAGCACGCCGTCCACCTCGACGTCGAGCGTGTAGCCGGGCGGGGGCTCCTGCGTGGCGTACACCTCGAGCTCCTTCACCACGACCTCCACGCCGCCGCCGAGCGCCGGCACGAGCGCGGCGTACGCGAGCTCGCCGGGGAGGACGCTGCCCGGCAGCAGGAGCACGGGGAGCGCTGCTACGGCCCCACCTCCTTGGTCAGCTGCAGGCTCATCTCCTCGTAGCCGAGCGACCGGTAGAGGGCGCGTGCGACCAGGTTCGACGCGAACACGTTGAGCTTGATCCGGCCGTACCCCAGCCGCTGCGCCTCGGCCTCGGCGAGACGCATCGCGTCCCGGCCGAGGCCACGGCCACGGTGACGCGGCTCGATCTCCACGTCGAGCACCCAGAGCACGCCGGTATCGCGCGCGTCGGGCGCTCCCAGCCACAGGATGCCCACCCGCTCGCCCTCCCATCCTCCACGGCATAGATCCAGTTCCCGGGCGCCACGTGCCCATCGGGGAACGCCTGGTCGGCCGAGGCCTCGGCCCGCGCCCGTGCCGCCTCCTCGCTCACGCGCAGGTGCGCGCTCAGCTCGGCCGCATACGCCTCCATCATCACGCTGGCATAGGCGCGCACCTCGTCTGCGCTCATCGGCCGAAGGCGCGTTCTCATGCCCGGCTCGGCTCGGTGACGAAGTCGCGGACGAGCGCGCTCGTCTCGGCGAGCGCGTCCCAGAGAACGACGTGGCTCCCGGGAACAGTCGCGACCCGGCAGCGGCGCAGCTCGGCCGCCGCGCGGTCGGCAGCCTCCTCGCTCAGGAGATCCGAGCGCTCCGCGCGGACGAGCAGTGTCGGGCAGACGATCTCCTTGAGCCTGGCGGGGGCTTCGGCCAGCTCCTCGTAGGCCCGGGCGGCGGCCTCGCGGCTGTATCGGAAGCGGAAGCGCCCGTCCTCGTCGGCGACGAGGTGTTCGGCCATCTCCTCCTCGAGCAGTGCGCGCGGGGTGTGGACCAGGCCCGCCTCGACGCGGCGCGCCTCGATCGCGGCGTCCACGTCGGTGTGGCCGCGGCCGGACCGCTCCTGTGCCGCGGCGGCATGCATGGTCGCGGGCGGCGTGAAGAGCGGCGGGTCGAGCAGCACGAGCGCGGTGATCCGCTCGCCGTGAGCGGCCGCGAACTCGATCCCGACCCGGGCTCCGAGCGAGTGGCCCACCAGCACCGCCTGCTTCGCGCCGCATGCGTCCATGACCTGCTCGAGGTCGCGGGCGTGGGCCGCGAGCGTCTGGTCGCCGGACCACGGCGACCGGCCGTGCCCGCGCAGGTCGTAGGCGATCACGCGGACGCGGTCGGCGAGCATCCGGGCCAGTCGCTCGAACCGGCGGGCGTGGCCGCCGATCCCATGTACGCAGACGAGCGGCGGCAGCTCGTCGCTGCCCCACGTGAGGACGTTGAACGGCGTGGAGGTCACGCCCACCCCAGCCGCTCAAGCTCGCGGTCGTCGATCCCGAAGTGATGGGCCAGCTCGTGCAGGACGGTGGTGCGAATCTCGCGCCGGAGGAGGTCGCGATCATGGCCGAAATCGGCCTCGAGCGGCCGGCGGTAGATCAGGACCGCGTCCGGCGTCGACCCCGCGTATCCCTCGGATGTCCGCTCGGTGAGCGGTGTCCCGACGTAGAGGCCGTACAGATCGGGCTCGTCCTCGTCCTCGATGAGGACCACGACGTTCTCCATTCGGGCCCGCAGCGACTCCGGGAGCGAGTCGAGCGCCCATTCCACATCGCGCTCGAACGCGCCCACCTCAGTGGGCGGCGGCGCGGGACGCGCCTGCCGCCGCCAGCCGCTGCTCCTCGGCGCGGTAGCTCGACCGCACGAGCGGCCCGGCGAACACCGACGTGAACCCCATCTCCTCGCCGGCACGGCGGTACTCGGCGAACTGCGCCGGCGTCACCCACCGGTCGAGCACGAGGTGACGCTCGCTGGGCTGGAGGTACTGCCCGATCGTGACGACGTCGACGCGGTGGTCGCGCAGGTCGCGCATGATCCCCAGGACGTCGGCGTCCGTCTCGCCCATCCCCACGATCATCCCGCTCTTGGTGAGAAGCGGCGGGAGGCCGGGGTGGATCTCCGCCCAGACGTCCTTGGCCCGGTCGAGCAGCCCGAGCGCCTTTCGGTAGTCGCCCTTCGGCCGCACGCGGCGGTAGAGGCGCTCGGCCGTCTCGATGTTGTGGTTGAAGACGTCCGGGGCGGCCTCGAGCACGATCCGGAGCGCCTCGTCGCGGAAGCCGAGGAAGTCGGGGACGAGCACCTCGACTCCGCAGCCCGGCGCGGCCCGGCGGATCGCCCGGATGGTCGCGGCGAAGTGGCCGGCGCCGCGGTCGGGCAGGTCGTCGCGGTCGACGGACGTGACGACGACGTGGCGGAGGCCCATCCGCTCGACCGCGCGGGCGACCCGCAGCGGCTCGAGCGGCTCCGGCGCCGCCTCAGGCCGCCCGGACGTGACCGCGCAGTAGCGGCAGGC
>DASQXS010000148.1:0-9669 GCA_035639615.1 Gaiellales bacterium
CTCGCCCGGCCGACGGTGCTCCTTCTCGACGAGCCGACGAACCACCTCGACCTCGCCGGCCTGCGCTGGCTCGAGGCCTTCCTGGCCGGGTTCGCCGGGGCGGTGCTCGTGGTCAGCCACGACCGCCGGTTCCTGGACAACACGGCGACGCGCATCTTCGAGCTCGACGGCGTGTCGGATCGGCTGAACACGTACCAGGGCGGTTACACCGCCTACCGGGCCGAGAAACAGCGCAGGTTCGAGCGGCTGTTGGCGGAGTTCCGCGCACAGGAGCGGTACCGGCGCAGGCTCGAGGCGGACATCGCCCGGACGCAGGGCCAGGCGCTCTCGAGCGAGCGATCGGCCAGCGGTCTCGGCGCGGACAAGCAGCGGCGGTACGCCAAGAAGGTCGCGAGGAAGGCCAAGGCACGGCGGCGCCGGCTGGAGCGGCAGATGGCGCAGGCGGAGTGGATCGCGAACCCCGAGAAGGCGCCCAGCTTCACGCTCTCGCTGGACGGCGTCTCCGTCGGCGGCCGCCGGGTCGCCGCGCTCCGGGACGTCACCGTCGAGCTGGGCGGCCGGGCCGTGCTCGAGGGTGTCGACCTGGTCGTCAAGGGCCGCGAGCGGGTCGCCGTCGTGGGCGAGAACGGCGCGGGCAAGACGACGCTCCTGAACGTGCTCGCAGGGGCGCTGCATCCTGCCCGCGGTCGGTGCGACGTCGATGCGGACACCGGCGTCCTGCCGCAATCGCATCACGGGCTTCCGCTCGGCCGCGGGCTCCTCGCGTTCTACCGCTCCCGGGTGGTGTCGTACGAGGACCAGGCCCGCGCGTTCCTCGGCCACTTCCTGTTCGAGCAGGAGCAGATGCACCGGCCCATCGGGATGCTCAGTCCGGGGGAGCGATCACGCCTCCTCGTCGCCACACTCGTCTCGGGCGGCGCGGAGCTGCTCCTCCTGGACGAGCCGACGAACCACCTGGACTTCGACTCGATGGACGTCGTCGAGGAAGCGCTGCGTCAGTTCCGCGGCACGATCGTCGCCGTGACGCACGATCGCGAGTTCGTCCGTGCAATCGGGTGCACGCGGGTCGTCGAGGTCAGGAGCGGGCGGATCGCCGACGTCGACGTGTTGTGAGCCTGTTGGCGGATGCGGCCGATCGCGTCGACCGTATCCCTCGCGATGGCCCGGAAGCTCGTGGTGATCGGACTCGTGGCCCTCGCGGGCGGGTGTATCGGCTCGACAAGCGCTCACGACTCAGACGGACGGGTGCCCCGGGCGCCGTCGCTTGCGAGGGCGCCTGTCGAGCTGCGGCAGACGCCGCGGTGGATCGCGGAGCTCTGCGCGACCAACGCGTTGCTCCGACCTGGCTGCCCGGCCGTGGTACCCCGCGGCGTCCCCTCGACGAGCGTATACCTCGAGACCTTTCCCGACCGTCCGGCCACGCTCAGCATCGAGTCGGGAGGCCAGTACTACGGCAGGCCGCGCAGGAACCGGCCGCCGCGGTACGTCCACGTGACCGTCGCGGCGAAACGCCTCACGGCCGTCGGAGCGGCGCGGTGGGCTCGGCCGGTGCTCCCGGCGGCCCGGCCGGGCGACGCGGTGCGCTCGGACACCGGCCGGGCTGAGCTGGTGTCCCGGCCGACGTGGTTCGGCGTCTCCGGCGCGGTGGTGCTCACCGGCGGCCACGACGTCGCGTTTCGTTGGCGAACAGGCGAGACGGGGTTCCAGATCGGCCTGCACGCGTGGGCGCCGTTCCGCGAGACCGTGCCGACCCTCCGGGTGATCGTAGGTCGGACGCTCGCGGCTCGTCGTGGTGCCGCGGCTCGGGCCCAGACCGTCGGTGGGATGGGAGGCATGCGATGGATCGCGATGCCCGCCTGGGTGACCGACGCGTGCGCGAGCCTGCCGCGACTGGGCGCGCTCTGCCCGCGCGTGATCCCGCTCGCGCGCTCCGATTATGTCGGCGCCGTCGCGGTGCGAAGCGCCAACACGTGCGGGTCGGGCTCGCGCGACCTCTTGAGCGTGCAGTGGAGCGCCGAGGATCCGTCCCACCCGCGCCACAACCGGCCCCCGAGGTTCCTCCACTTCGAGGCGAGCGCCGGCGCCGGATGCCTGCGATGGCAGTACGCTCGTGCGCCCGTGACGCCCCATCCGGGCATGATGCGCGGCCGCGAATACGAGGGGTCGTCGCCGGTGCCGCTCGGGACGCGGACGTGGGGAGGACACCGCGGTCTCCTCGTGCTGGGCGACTGCTTCGGGAACCATCTCTGCTTCCGGTGGCGGGCCGGCGGAGGCGCCGACCAGCTCGACCTCCACGGCTGGGAGCCGTTCCCCGAGACGGTCGGCGCGCTCCGCCGGATGATCTCGTCGCTCGGCGGGTAGCTACGACGCGGGCGCCTCGCGGGCGGCGAGCAGGTGCTCGAGGGCGCGCACGCACGCGGGGTCGAAGTCGTCGCGGCGCCGCCACAGCTCGGCCAGCGCCCGCCCGGCTCCGGCCGTCGAGGCGTGGCCGCCGCCCTCGACGAAGGCGGCCGCAACCGCGATGATGCGCGACTCGAGCGGCGCCGCGATGCCGGGCCCGGCCGGCGCGGACAGCCACCCGGCCGCCTCGGCGTCGAGCGCGTTTGCCGCCACCCGGGCAGCGACGCGGGCGCGCTCCTCGGGCGCCGCGCCGGGCGCGGTCGCGTCGTAGAGGAACGCGGCCAGGCGCAGGCGGTCGGCCCGCTCCGGCGTCAGGCCGAGCTCGGCGGCCAGGTGGCCCGCGTAGTCGCTTACAGCGCGGGCGCTCGCGGAATGGCCGCGGGCCGCCTCGAGCGCCCGCAGCGTGCGCTCGTACGTGTCGCGCTCCAGGCGCCGCGCGTGCTCCTCGGCGGAGAGCGCCTCGACGACGTCCGCGTCATAGGCCACGACGCGTCCGCCGCCGCCGCGGCGCGCCCAGTAGAGGGCTCCGGTGACGAGCCGCTTGAGCTCGGTCTGGGTGTCGCCATGGTGCGGGAAGGCGGCGACCCCTGCCGAGACGGTGGCGCCGCCGGTCGAGGCCGCGAACGCCGCTGCCAGCCGCTCCATGAGCGACCGCGCCGCATCCGCCTCCATCCCGGGCAGGAGGAGGCCGAAGTCGTCGCCGCCGAGCCGGCAGACCGTGTCATAGGGACGCACCCCCGATTCGAAGCACCGGGCCGCCGTCCGCAGGAGCTCGTCCCCGGCGCGGTGGCCGCCCGCCTCGTTCCGCGCCGCCAGGTCGTCGACCTCGACGACGCCCACGGCGACCGGGTCGCCGCTCCGGCGGGCCCGGGCGAGCTCGCTCGCGAGCGCCGTGTCGAAGGCGCGGTGGCCGGGGAGACCCGTGAGTGGGTCGAGGGCGGCGCCGCTCGCGGCTGCCTCCCACAGCCGCGCCGCCTCGACGGCCTGCGCAGCGACGCCGGCGAGCAGGCGCACGGGCGCGATCGCGGCCGTCGCCGGAGCCGCCGCCACGAGGCAGCCGACGATCCGGCGCGCGCTCACGAACGGGACGATCCAGACGCCGCCACGGCTGGTTGCGTCCTCAACGTCCGGGACCGGCATCTCGTCGGCGCCCGGGCCGCAGACGCGGCGAAGGCCGGTGCCGTCCTCTGCGAGCACGTATGCCGCGACCTCGCCGCCGCCCAGTGCGGCCGACGCCGCCCGGCGGGCGGCGTCGAGGACTCCGGCGAGGTCGAGGCCGGCCTCGCACGCCTCGACCAGCTCGCGGAGGCCGGCGTCGGCCGTGGCGTCGGCGGCTCGCCTACGCCGCATCTGGAGCGTCCGCAGGGATCGAGAGCTGCACGGTCGTCCCGGTCCCGGGGATCGAGCTCACCCGCAGCCGGCCGCCGAGGATCTGGGCGCGCTCGCGCATCGACGCCAGGCCGTGGTGGGGGAGGTCGTCCTCAGGCCCGCCGGCGAACCCGGCCCCGTCGTCGCGGACGTGGACGTCGAATCCCCGGTCGCGGCTGCCGATGACGGCCACTGCGACCCGCTCGGGAGACGCGTGCTTGACCGCGTTCTGCACCGCCTCGCGCACGATCTGGTACAGGAACACCTGGTCGTCCGGAGAGAGGTCGGCCGCGGCCTCGACGTCCAGGTCGATCGCCACGCGGTGGCTTCGCTCGACCTCGTCCGCGAGGGCCGTGACCGCCGCCACGAAGCCTCGATCGCGGAGTACCCACGGCTCCAGTGCGAAGGACAGCTCGCGCACCGAGCGGACGACGCCCCGCTGCCGCTCCCGGGCCGCATCGAGCACCCTGAGGGCGCTCTCGACGTCGCCCGAAGCGGTGTCCTCGGCGACCGCGTCGAGCATCATCGCGATGCCTGACATGGTCTGGAGCGGCCCGTCGTGCAGGAACAGCGACAGCTTGCGGCGCTCGTCCTGCTCGGCCGAGACGACACGCCGGGAGAGCTCGGCGCGCTCGGACTCGCGCATGCGCGCCTGGGCGAGGAGCGACTCCACCCGCTCGAACAGGAGGGCGTTCGTGGCCGCCGTCGCCGCGAAGTCGGCCAGCACCGACGCCTGGGTGAGCTCGGACGGGCCGAAGGGCTCGTGGCCGCGCAGCCGCATGAGCACGAGGAGGCCGCGCAGCTCGTCCATCGCCGCGATCGGCACGGTCACGGTCGCCGTCGGCCGCAGCCGCCGGCTGAGCGCGTCGGTGCCGGTGCGCCCGGCCACAGGGGCCCGAGTCACCTCGGCGTCCAGCTCGACCACGAGATCCGCGATCGGGCCGAGCGCGATCCCGCGGGCGACGGCCGGGCGCAGGCCGCGCCCGTCGGCGCCCGGGACGAGAAGCACGGTCGCGTCGGGCCGGACCAGCCTGTGCGCCTCCTCGGCCGCTCGCTCGAGCGCGCGGGCCGGGTCGGCGATCGAGGACATCGTGCCGAGGCTGCCGACGAGCCCGTCCAGGAAGGCGCTCTGCACGATCAGCTCGCGCCGCAGCCGCCGGTGCCAGTCCTCGGCGGCGCGCAGGCGAAGGGCGTCCCGGTGCACCAGCCACACGGTGGCGCCGCCGAGGGCCGCGATCACGACGATGCCCGCGCCGAGGAGCGCGAGCGGATGCGGCAACACCAGCGCGGAGGCGACGAACGCGACCGCCGTCACCGCGACCGTGATCGCGGCGAGCGCGCCGGCCTGGGCCGTCCCGCCCAGCGGGCGCGGCCGTCTGTCAGTCGATGATGGCCTGTCGGAGAGCGATGGCGACAGCATGCGTACGGGTATCCGCCTCCAGTTTCGAGAGGATATGCCGCACGTGGCTCTTTACGGTCTCCTGGCTGATGAAGAGCTTGCCGGCGACGTCCGCGTTGGACATCCCGTCCGCCAGGAGCTGGAGGATCTCGCGCTCGCGCGCCGTGAGCATGTGCTCGCGCTCCTTGGTCAGGAACGCCGGCATCAGCGCGGGATCGACGTAGCCGTCGCCGCCGGCCACCTTCTGGATCGCCCGCACCAGGGTCTGGTGGGGGGCCTCCTTCAGGATATAGCCCTTCGCGCCGGCCTCCAGGCCGCGGGTGAGCAGGCTGCGCTCGCCGTAGGCGGTGAACATGAGCACGGCAGCCTCGGGGACGTCCGTCGTGATCTCGCGGGCCGCCTGCAGCCCGTCGGTGCCCGGCATGCGCACGTCCATGATCACCACGTTCGGCCGGCGCCGCTTGGCAAGCGCCACGGCGGCGCCGCCGTCCGCGGCCTCCCCGACCACGCGGATGCTGTCGGTTCGGGAAAGCGCTAGGCGCAGGCCCTCGCGCACCACCTCGTGGTCATCGACGATCAAACAGGTGATTGGCTCGCCCACAGATGCTCCAGGTTTCCGTTGTCGCTCGAGCTACCGACAGGGGTATCGGCAGATCCGCTTCCCGCCGTTAGCACGAGTTCGTGCGGCTTCGGGCGCGTGTTCGTCGCCTCAGCGGTCGTTCCTTGCCCGTCTAGTCGGCAGGAGGTGGGCTGGTCTTGAGCGCCGGCGCGGCCCCGGGACGCATCATCCGCCGCGTCTATACTGCTGCCGCTTGAGCGACGACGTACCGAGTACCAGGTGACAACCGCCCTCGAGCTCGTGGCGGTGGCACTGATCGTCGCGGCGAACGCGTTCTTCGTCGCGGCCGAGTATGCCCTCGTGACCGTCCGGCGTACGCGGCTCCAGGAGCTGGAGGCGCAGGGCAGCCGCGCGGCCAGGCGCGTCCTGCGCCTCGTCGACACGCCGCCGAGGTTCATCTCGGCCATCCAGCTCGGCGTCACGCTCTCCAGCCTGGCGCTGGGGGCGATCGGCGAGCCCGTCGTCTCGCGCCTCCTGCGCACGCCGCTCGACTGGCTCCCGAAGAGCTGGCACACCGGCGTCGCCACGACCATCGCCGTGGTGCTGGCATTCGTGATCCTGAGCTACTTCCACGTCGTCATGGGCGAGATCGTGCCCAAGTCGTTCACGCTCGAGCACGCCGAGCGGGTGGCGCTCCTGGTGGCGGCGCCGATCAACTCGTTCTACGCCGTCTTCCGGCCGTTCATCTGGGTGCTCGTGAGCTCGAGCGCTGCGGTGCTGCGGTGGGTCGGGGTGACGTCGCCGAGCGGGCTGGCGCTCGTCCACTCCGAGGAGGAGCTGAAGATGCTCGTCACCGCGAGCCGCGAGAAGGGCGTGCTCGAGGCCGAGGAGCAGGAGATGCTGCACAAGGTCTTCGAGTTCGCCGACAAGGACGCCGCCGACGTCATGGTGCCGCGGCCCGATGTCGTCGCGGTGCCCGTCGACCTCGGGGCGAGCGAGGTCCTGCGGATCGTCCTCGACCACCCGTTCACGCGCTACCCCGTCTTCGAAGAGGATCTCGACGACGTGGTCGGCATCCTGCACGTCCGCGATCTCTTCTCGGCGCTGCACGACACCGGGATGGAACGGGTGGACGTGCGCTCGATCCTGCGGCCGCCGATCGTCGTGCCCGAGACGAAGCACCTGGACGAGCTCCTGGCGGAGTTCCAGGCCACGTCCAACCACATGGCCGTCGTCGTCGACGAGTACGGGTCGGTGGAGGGCCTCGTCACGCTCGAGGACCTGCTGGAGGAGATCGTCGGCGAGATCGTCGACGAGTTCGACCTCCCCGACGCCGGCATCCGCCGGATCGGGCGCGGCCGGGTTCGGATCGGCGGCTCGTTCCCGATCGACGAGTTCAACGAGCGCTTCGGGAAGCACCTCCCCGCCGACGACTACCACACCGTCGGCGGGTTCGTCTTCGGCGAGATCGGCCGTGCCCCCAAGGTCGGCGATACGATCGGGTTCGACGGCGCCCGGTTCGAGGTCTCGGCCACCGACGGCCCGCGCATCGTCGAGGTCGACGTCACGCTGGGCGGATCGCCTGGGCCCCCGCCGGCGGTTGCGGCCGCGGAGTAGGGCGGCGCCCTCAGCCGGCGAGCTGGTCGCTCTTCCTGGCCATCCGCACGTCGTCGGCGGTGATGCCGCCGGCGCTGTGGCTCACCCAGCGCAGGGTGACGGTGCCCCACGAGACGGCGATGTCGGGGTGATGGTCGGCCGCGTTCGCGGCCTCGGCGATCCCCTGGACGAACGCCATCGAGCCGTCGAAGTCGCCCCGGTCGTAGGCCTTCTCGAGCGCGCCGTCGCGCACCTCCCAGCCATCGAGACCCGCCACCGCCTCGTCGAGCTGCGCCTTCTCGAGCACTGCCATGGCTACCTCCCGCGTCGTTCGACATGGAGGGTAGCTATCGTTCCGGCCTTCGGCGTGAAAGAGCTGAACGACACAGACCTCGCCATCATCGCGCTGCTGCAGGTCGAGGGCCGGGCCACGTTCGCCCAGATTGCTCAGGAGGTCGGGCTCTCGCCGGCGGCCGTCCACGAGCGGGTGAAGAAGCTCGAGGCGCGCGGCGTCATCACCGGCTACAAGGCGGTCGTCGACCCGGAGAAGATCGGGGCGGGGGTCACCGCGTTCGTGCTCGTCACGCAGAGCGCCCGCCCACGCGGGCTCGAGGACGCGTTTGAGCGCTGGCCGTGGGTCGAGGAGTGCCATAACATCGCGGGGGAGGAGAGCATGCTCCTCAAGGTGCGGGCGGAGTCGACCCGGGTGCTCGAGCACCTGATCTGGGAGATCCGGGCCCTGGACTCCGTCGAGCGCACGAAGACGGTGGTGGTGCTCGCAACCGAGTTCGAGGGCCGGCCGGTCATGCCAATGGGCGCCGAGGAGGAGATCCCGCGCTCGGGCGCCGCCTGACGGACGCACCGCTACACGAACTCGAGCGGCTCTTCGGCGACGGCCATGTCGCGGATGCGGAAACCGCGGACGTCGGCGTCGCCGGCCGCGAGCGAGACGATCACGTACACCGCGTCGGGCCAGAAGGCCTGCTCGGCATCGGTGCGCGACGGGTAAGCCGGCGAGGAGACGTGGGAGTGGTAGATGCCGACGAGCTCCATGCCGTCGTCCTCGATCGCATTCATGATCCGGATCTGGTCGCGACTGTCGATCCGGTAGTAGAACGGGCTCGGCTCGTCCGGCTCGGCGGCATGAAACCGCTCGACCCGGTCGCCCACCCCCGCCAGGATCCCGCACGCCTCGTTGGGCAGGCCGGCGTGCGCGTGCGCGACGATCTCGTCGCGCACCGCGGCGGGGATTACCACCAGACGCGCTCCTCCATCTCGCGGTCGAGCACGTCGGCTGGCTTGGTGTAGATCCCGGCCGAGAGGTACTTCGAGCCGCCGTCGGCGAAGACGACGACCACGGTGCCGCCGTCGATCTCGGCCGCGGCGCGCTGGGCGACCGCAAGCGCCGCCCCCGCCGAGATGCCGGCGAAGACGCCCTCCTCGTTTAGGAGGTCGCGCAGGGCCTGCACCGACTCGGCGTTCGAGACGAGCACCTTCCGGTCGAGCTGGGTGATGTCCAGAATCGGCGGGGTGTACCCGTCCTCGAGGCTCCGAAGGCCCATGACCGGGTCGCCCTGGAGCGGCTCCGCGGCGACGATCTGTACGTCGGGGTTGGCCTCGCGCAGCCTGCGGCCGCAGCCCATGAGCGTGCCGCCCGTGCCGAGGCCGGCAACGAAGACGTCGACCTCGCCGTCAGGCACCTGCTCGAGGATCTCGACTGCCGTCCCGCAGTAGTGGGCGGCGGGATTGGCGGGGTTCGCGTACTGGAACGGCATGAAGACGCTCGGGTCGCGCTCGGCCATCGACCGGGCCATGGACACGGCCCCGTTCGAGCCGAGGTGGCCCGGCGAGAACACGATCTCGGCGCCGTACATGCGCAGGAGCGCCACCCGCTCCGACGTCGCCGATTCGGGCATGACGGCGGTGACGGGGTAGCCCTTGACCTTGCCGATCATCGCCAGCGAGATGCCGGTGTTGCCGCTCGTCGGCTCGAGGATCCGGCGGCCCGGTTCGAGCTCGCCCGTCTCCTCGGCGGCCTCGACCATCTGCAGCGCGACGCGATCCTTGATCGAGCCGGTCGGGTTCTGCTCCTCGAGCTTGGCGAAGATGCGCACGTCGGGATTGGGCGACATGCGCGGCAGCTCGACGAGCGGGGTATCGCCGACCGCCGAGAGCGCCGCTCCACGGACGGTCTCGAGGCAGCTCACGCGGCGCCTCCGGCCATCGCGGGAAGGACGATGACGGTGGAATCGGGGGCGACCGCCGTGTCGATGCCATGGCCCAGGCGCACGTCCTCGTTGTTGACGTAGACGTTCACGAACCGGTTCAGATCGCCCGAGCCGTCGAG
>DASQXS010000149.1:0-8058 GCA_035639615.1 Gaiellales bacterium
GGGCTCCCGCCGATCGATGATCGGAGCGATGGCCGGCGCCGAGCATGAAGTCCGCACGTGCACAGTCATGGGCGTCAACGTCTTCGTCGGCACGGTCGACGAGGCCGCGGACACCCTGATCGCGCGGGCGCTCTCCGGTAAGGGCGGGTACGCATCCTTCACCGGCGTCCACGGCATCACCCTCGCCCAGCGCGATCCCGGGCTTCAGCATGCGCTCCGCTGTGCCTGGATGAACTTCCCCGACGGAGCGCCGGTCGCGTGGCGGCAACGGCGCACGGGCGTCCGCGGCGCGCAGCGGGTCGCGGGGCCCGACACGATGCCGCTCGTGGTCGAGCGAGGGCGCGAGCACGGGCTGCGCCACTACCTCTTCGGCGCGACCCCTGATGTGCTCGAGGGGCTCGAGCAGAGCCTGCTCGCCCGCTCGCCCGGCGCGCTCATCGTCGGTGCCAGCTCGCCCCCGTTCCGGGCGATGACGGCGCCGGAAGAGCGAAAGGCGGTCGCCACGATCCGCGCGGCCGAGCCGCACATCGTCTGGATCGGGCTCGGAACGCCCAAGCAGGACCTGTGGATGCACCGGCTCTCACCCGACCTCGGCCCCGTGCTTGCCCTCGGTGTAGGCGCCGCGTTCGACTTCCTGTCGGGCAACCGCCGCCGCGCGCCCGTGTGGATGCAGGACTCCGGGCTCGAGTGGCTGCATCGCGTGACTCAGGATCCGGTGAAGCTCGTGCCCCGCTACGTGGCGGCCAACAGCCTGTTCATCGCCAGCACGCTCGCCGACCTGACACGCCGCCACACGGTGGACTCGGCCCGCCCCCAGAGGTGACCGTTGCGGGTCCTCGTCGTCCACAATCGCTACCGCACCGCCCAACCGAGCGGCGAGAACGCCGTCGTCGACGAGGAGACCGCCCTGCTCCGGCAGCGGGGCGCGGAGGTCGAGGTGCTCTCGGTCGAGAGCGACGACATCGCCGGCTGGCCGTTTCAGAAGAAGCTGACGCTGCCGGCCCGCGTCGTGTGGTCGCGTGACGGCGCCCGCCGCGTACGCGATGCCGTCACCGCCTTCGGGCCGACCGTCGTCCACTTCCATAACACCTTCCCGCTCCTGAGCCCGGCCGCGCTGCGAGCGGCGCACGGATCCGGCGTGCGGGTCGTCCAGACCCTCCACAACTTCCGCCCGTTGTGTCCCGCGGCGACGTTCCTACGCGACGGACGGGTGTGCGAGGACTGTCTGGGCCGGGCCCCGATCCCCGCCGTCGTCCACGGCTGCTACCGCTCGTCGCGGGCGGCGACCCTGCCGCTCGCCGTCAAGGACGCGCTTCACTCGGCGATCGGCACGTGGAGCCGTGCCGTCGACACGTACATCACGCCGTCGGAGTTCGCCCGCAGCCGCTACGTGAAGGCGGGCTGGGCCGCCGATCGGGTGGTCGTCAAGTACAACACGGCGCCCGACCCCGGCGCCAGGGAGCCCAGCCGTGACGGCGGCTTCGTCTGCCTCTCCCGGCTCGCGCCCGAGAAGGGCGTGGATGTCCTCCTCGATGCGTGGGGGCAGGCGTTCCCCACTGGAGACGCCCGCCTGCGCGTGGTCGGTGCGGGCGAGCTCGACTCCGCGCTCCGCTCACGCGCAGCGAGACTTGTCGGCGTCGAGTTCACCGGTCAGGTTCCGCGCGAGCGCGGGCTCGAGATCCTGGCCGATGCCCGAGCGCTTGTCATCCCCTCCCGCTGGTACGAGGTGTTCCCACGCATCGTCGCCGAGGCGTACGCGCTGGGCGTCCCGGTGATCGCGTCGCGCCTCGGCAGCCTGGCAGAGATCGTCGCCGACGACCGCACGGGCCTCCTCGTCGATCCCGGCGACCCGGCCAACCTCGCCCGGGCTCTGCGCACGCTGGCGGAGGATGCCGAGCTCGCCCGACGGCTGGGCGTCGAAGCGCGGCGGGCGTACGAGCGCAACCTGAGCCCCGAGGCGACGACCGACCGCCTGCTCGAGATCTACGCCGGTGAGCCGGTATCCGTCGCGACGGCCGCTCCGGAGGACGTCGCAGAGGTGGCCGGATGACGGTCGCGGTCCCGAAGCGACCCGCACCGCCGCAGGCTGTCGCCGCAGCGGCCCCGGCCGACCTCGGCCGGCTTGTGTGGTGGTCGCTCACGGCGCTGATCCTCTTCTGCGCCGTCTACTTCCACTCCAAGACGGATCCCGGCATCCGGTTCGCCGTCAGGAACTCCGGCCTCCAGAACTACGGCCCCTCGTGGTGGGACCAGCAGAAGTTCGGCCCCTTCACGCCGGGCGACCTGGCCGTGTTCGCGTTCGCGTACGTCGGTGTGGTCGCGCGCCTCCACACCGGCCGGATGGCGATCTCGCAGCGGGCGGCGTGGCTGACCGGGCTGGGCGCGACCGCCGTGATCCTCGGTGTGACCGCCGGCATCTACAACCAGACGCCGAGCCCGTTCGGGGACTGGCGCGACCTGGCGATCGGGTATCTCTTCGCCTTCGCCCTCTGGTCGACCGTCATCAAGACCGACCGAGACTGCCTCCGCCTCGCCCAGATCTTCGTCGCCATCCTCGTCGGATACAGCGCGTATCAGCTCCTCCTGTACGCCTCGGGCGGCGGCGAGATCGCCTTCTACGGACGCACCACCACCGGCGACCACGCATCGCTCGAGTTCATGGTCGCGGCCGTCGGGATCTCGATGGCGATGCTGCGCACGCGGCGGACGCGGTGGCTCTGGCTGCTCGGCATCGGCGTGTGCACCGCCGCGGTCGTGCTGGCGTTCCGGCGCTACGCCTGGGTGGAGCTCGCCACCGTGTTCGGCGCGTTCGTCGTGCTCTCGGGCGTCAACCGCCGCCGCTACCTGATGGCCATTGCCGGCGTGGCCGCCGCCGGCGCCGTCACCGTCGCGCTCACGTGGTCGTCGCTCGACTGGGGCGCACGCCTGACCAGCCTCGACCCGACCCTCACCCGAGCCCAAAACGTCTATGCGACCACGAACCAAGGGCACATCAACGACATCCTCGACGGCATGGACGAGGTGCGCGCCCACCCCGTCATGGGGCTGGGAGTCGGCGTGCTCTACCACCCGACGCGGACCGCGAGGTGGAAGGGAGACGCCGGCATGGTGCACAACGGGCCCATCGAGGTGTGGATCAAGTTCGGCATCCTCGGCGTCCTCGTCTTCCTGGGCACCTACCTGATCCTCTTCCGCGACATCTGGCGCCGCCGGCGGCGGGGCCGCATCAGCGATCTCCTCGCCTTCGGCGGCGGGAGCTACCTCCTCGGCAACTTCCTCGTGATCGCCTCTGTGTACTCGTGGCCCTTCGGCGCCTGGGAGAAGGGCATCCTGGTGTTCACGCTGATCGCCATGGCGTACCCGCCGGGGTGGCGAACGTCGCCGGCCAGGGGAGGGGCTCGCACAGAGTGAGGGACAACGGAGGCGGGCGCGCGAACGTCGACCTCACGGTCGTGACGCCCTCGTACGGCTACGCGCATTACCTGCCGGACGCGGTCGACAGCGTCGCCGGGCAGCGCGGGATCACCGTCGAGCACGTGATCCAGGACGGCGGCTCGACCGACGGCACGGTGGAGCTCCTCGAGCGCCTCGGCGACGCCGTCGAGTGGGTGTCCGAGCCGGACGACGGGCAGTCCGACGCGCTGAACCGGGCGATCGCTCGAGCTCACGGGCGCTGGATCGCCTGGCTGAACGCCGACGAGTTCTACCTTCCCGACGGGCTCGCGGCGCTCGTGGCGGAAGGGGAGCGCACCGGCGCCGACGTCGTCTACGGCGACACGCTCTTCTGCGACGGTGAGGGGCGGTTGACCCGGCTCCTGCCTCAGCACCGGTTCTCGCCGTTCGTGCTGCGCTCGTATGGGTGCTACATCAGCACCGTCTCGTCGATCGTCCGCCGCACAACGCTCGGCGCCCAACCGATCGACGCGTCGATGCGGCGGATGATGGACTGGGATCTGTACCTTCGCCTCCTGGCCGAGGACGCGGCGTTCCGGCACGTGCCGGTGCCGGTGGGAGTATTCCGCGCGCACGACACCCGCGTCACGGCGACGGAGCGGCGCGGGTTCTTCCAGCGGTTGAACCGCGGGGACGGATTCGGGCGCGAGTACGACATGGTGCGCGAGCGGTACGGCGCCATGCGCGCCCGCCGGCTCGGCCATCTCGCGCACGGAGCGCTGAAGGTCGCCGACGGCGCCTACGCTCGCCAGCTCCGGGCCCGCCGGCTCGAGGGGGCGGAGCTGCGCTGGTTCCGGTCCGAGGCCGCCGTGCGCGACTGGGAGCGCGTCTCCGCCGGGTGTTACCCGACCCGCGACAGATGAGCGTCCAGCCCGTGTTCATCCTCTCGCTGCCGCGGAGCGGGTCGACCCTGCTCCAGCGCATGCTGGCCACCCATCCCGAGGTCGCAACCTCGTCGGAGCCTTGGGTCCTGCTCCCCCAGCTGTATGCCCTGCGCCCGTACGACGCTCAGGCCGAGTACGGCCACCGGACGGCCGCCCGGGCGCTGCACGACTTCTGCGAGGTCCTCCCCGGCGGGCGGGCGTCGTATCTGGACGAGGTGCGCAGGACCGTGCTCGACCTCTACGACCTCGCCGCCGGCGACGCGACCTGGTTCGTGGACAAGACGCCGCGCTACCACCTGATCGTGGACGACATCATGGCGATGTTCCCGGAGGGCCGATTCATCTTCCTCTGGCGGCATCCGCTCGCGGTCGCCGCATCGATGATCGACTCGTTCGGCCGCGGCCGCTGGAACATCGACCGCTACTCGCTCGACCTCTACGGCGGTGTCGACCGCCTGGTCGCCGCCCAGGCCCGCCGCGACCCCCGGGCCCGCTCGCTTCGCTACGAGGATCTGGTCGCCGAGCCGGAACGGACGACTGCGGTGATGTTCGACTTCCTCAGGCTCGACGCGACGTCCGACGCCGCCGCCCGCTTCACGGAGATCGACCTGGCGGGGCGGATGGGCGACCGCACCGGCCGGAAGATGTACTCGTCGGTGACGACGGACCCGGTCGACCGCTGGCGGCAGACGATGCGCAACCCGCTTCGCAAGCGCTGGTGCGCCGGGTACCTGCGGTTCATCGGCCCCGAGCGGCTGGCGGCGATGGGCTACGACGCCGACGAGATCACGCGCGACCTGGACGGCATCCGCCCGGACGGGGCCTTGCTGGCCTCGGATGTCGCCCGCAGACTGTATGGGTACACCCACAGGAGGACACCTTGGAACCTGGGCACGCCGCGCCGGCCGAAGACCGGCTCCTCGCACCCGATCGCCGGCTCGAGCGGATGACCGGCGACCGCACCGTCATCTTCCTGCACATCGGAAAGACGGCCGGATCGACGCTGCGTCAGGTGCTGAAGCGGCAGTTCCCCTCTTCGCAGGTGATGACCGTGCGGGCACGCCGGCGGCCGCGGGAGGAGACGCTCTCGGACTTCGCCCGGCTTCCCGAGACGGAGCGCCTCCGGCCCCGGCTCATCATGGGACACACCGTGTTCGGGTTGCACGAGGGGGTGCCGCGGCCGTCGACCTACATCACCATGCTCCGACAGCCGGTGCGGTTGGCCCACTCGCAGTACCGCTACGTCCTGCGCACCCCGGGACACCGTCACCACGAGGCGGCGCAGGGAATGAGCCTGGAGGAGTACGTGGAAAGCGGGCTCGCGCTGGAGATGGACAACAGTCAGACGAGGGCGATCGCCGGCGACATCGGAACGCCGTTCGGCGAGTGCACGGCCGAGATGCTCGAGCTCGCCAAACGCCACCTCGACGAGCACTTCTCGTGGGTCGGGCTGACGGAGCGGTTCGACGAGTCGCTCCTCCTGCTTCGGCGCACGCTCGAGTGGCGCGACGTCCGCTACGTCAGTGTGAACGTGGCTCGCAGCCGCTCCGAGCTGACACCCGCGCAACGGGAGCTGATCGAGCGCCGGAACCGGCTCGACCTCGAGCTGTACGAGCATGCCGGCCGCCTCTTCGACGCGCGAATCGCCGCCGAGCCCGGGTTCGCCGACGAGCTCCGCCGGTTCCGCCGCGCCAACTCGCGGTATCGCGCATGGGGTCGCCTGACGTACACGTGGCCGTCGGCGATCAAGCGCAGGATCGCGCCGGAGGTGCGCTGAGCGGTGAGATTCGTCGCCGAGCCTCGTTGACAGTTTCCGGAAGCGACCGTAGGCTGGCGGCAGCGCCCGAGCAGGTGGTGCGGAACATCGGAGCGGGCCCGACGGCAGGATCCGCGCGATGCACGTGAGAGACCCCGAGAGGACGACATGCGCAGACTGGCAGCGATCGCGGCACTTGTACTTCTGTCGACCGTCGTCGGCCCATCCGCCCTCGCCGACTCGACGAACCTCCTGACGAACGGCGACTTCGAGGCCTCGGGCGGCTCACTCACCGGCTGGAAGGGGCAGAGCTCCACGCTCACGCTCGTCACGGGCGATGGAGGCGGATCCGGGGCCCACATGTCGCGGACGGGGACCGCGGGGTCCTTCGGGATCATCACCACGACGAACCCGGTCAACGGGACGGCCCAGGCCGGCGCCGTCTACACGGCGAATGGCCGCTTCAACGCGCCATCGAAGTCCGTATGCCTCAAGATCAAGGAGACGGGGAGCCAGACGGCGACGGACACGTCGTGCGCGAACGGCACCGGCGCATGGGCAACGCTGCCGCAGCTTCAGTACACCGCCCTGGCGGACGGCGATTCCCTTACCTTCTCGGTGATCCAGAAGAACGCCGCAAACGGCGACGCGTTCTCCGTCGACAACCTGAGCCTGACGGCGTCCGGCGTCACGAGCATCGACCCGCCGAGCAACCTGACCGCGAACGTGGTTTCCTCGGGGGAGATCGACCTCCAGTGGGATCCGTCGGGGACCGCCGGCATCACCGGATACCACGTGTTCCGAAACGGCGGGTCCCAGCCGGTCGCCACGGTGAACGCGCCGGACACGACGTATGCCGACACGAACGTGAACGCGGGCACGAGCTACACCTACACCGTCGACGCCTTCGACGCGAACGGGGAGTCGGCGATGTCGAATCAGGCCTCGGCGACCACGCCGGGCGGCGCGGGCAGCGTCACGATCGCGGCCGCCGGGGACATCGCGTGCAACCCCAACGATCCGGACTACAACGGCGGCAACGGCCAGAACGGCCACTGCATGCAGAAGGCGACCGCGAACCTCATCGGCCAGGGGTCGTACGACAAGGTGCTTCCGCTGGGTGACCTGCAGTACGACTGCGGCTCGCTCAACGCCTTCAACGCGGTCTACGACGGCACCTGGGGCCAGTACGACGGGAAGATGGAGCCGGTGCTCGGAAACCACGAGGTGAAGGGCTCGAGCAGCGCGGGCGAAACCGGGTGCTCCTCGAAGGCGACCGGGTACTTCACCTACTTCTCCAACCACGGAGTGACGGACGCCGCCGGCGTAAACGGCAAGGGCTACTACAGCTACAACGTCGGCGCCTGGCACCTGATCGCAATCAATTCCAACTGCAATCAGGCCGGAGGCTGCGACACCGGCTCGCCGCAGATGACGTGGATCCAGAACGACCTCGCCGCACACCCGACCCAGTGCACGCTCGCGTACTGGCACGAGGCGGCGTGGTCGACCACGGGTAATACGAGCGGAGTCACCGACATGCGCCCGATCTGGGCCGTCCTCGCCAACGCCGGCGTCGACCTCGTGCTCTCGGGCCATTTCCACCACTACGAGCGGTTCTCCGACCTGAACGCCAGCGGCAAGCCGGTGGCCGACGGCACCGGCATGCGCGAGATCATCGCCGGCATTGGGGGAGAGAGCCAGGGGAGCTTCGGGTCGAAGACCCCCCTGGCAGGATCGCAGGTGAGGAAGACCGGCTACGGCATCCTGGCGCTCACCTTGAACAGCGGCTCGTACTCATGGCAGTACAGGCAGGTGGGCGGGAGCGTGGCTGACCAGGGAACCGACACCTGTCATTAATTAACGTGGGGAAACCCATGGCTCCCCCCACGGGCCCGTCGTTCCTGGTGAGCCGGATCCACGTCGCGCTCCGGCGAGCGCGCGGTCTCGCCTCCGCCGCGTTGA
>DASQXS010000150.1:0-21835 GCA_035639615.1 Gaiellales bacterium
CGTCCGCGATCTGCTGGGTAGCAGATCGCTCCCGAACGTCGCAAGGCAGAGCCTTGCGACTGCTGCGGTGTCCTCGGTCGCGCCAATAGGTTCACTATTGGCGCTCCCTGCGTCCTAGCATCGCTTGCATTTCGCTCGCCATCGACGCCAGCAACGTTACCGGACGACCCACCAGCGTCGCCGGTGCTGGAGCTCGCGGAGCGTTCTGATCCCAGTGGTCATGAGGACGCCGGCGCCGAGCGCCCAGAGGGCCGACCTCTACGAAGCGCCGTCGTGCTGCCAGGCCGGCATCTTCGTGACCAGAATCGCCGCGCCGATCACCGTGTTTCCAACGCCGCCGAGCGCGATCCGCCGGGCGGTCGGCGGCGGAGCCGGCTGGTCGTCGTGCCCCGGCGTCATTCCGTGGTAGCCCAGGGACCCCGCGACGGATGCGGCGCGCTCGTTGACGCACCCAGGATACGGAGCGCCCGCCTCGTCGGCAATCACCGCGTAGCCGCCACCCACCCGGGTGCCGGACGTTCCAGGCGCCGCTCGCCCACCAGCCGGTCGACCGTCCCGGCCTGCAGCGGCCACGAGAACCATCTCCCGAGCTCCGTCTCGGGCGCCACCACTGCGGCCCGCGCCGCCGCCACCACGAGGTCCTCGAGCGCCCGCTCCCGCGACCGTTCGGGGCCGCGTCCGCCTGCCTCCCGCTGATCCCAGAGGCGAAGCTCGGCCGTGTGCCGGTGCCCGCCGGTCCGGGCCGGCACCTGCACGGAGCGAGCGATGACGGCGCCGCTCCGCTCGAGCGGAGTTCGCATCCGCCGCAGACCCGCCGCCGAGAGGCCGAGCTCGACCACCAGGTCGTCCACGAGCGACGGGCCGGCTGCGGCGAGATGCGCCACAAGCGGCGAGCCGGCGGCGGCCTCCTGGGCGGCGCGACAGAGCGGGTCGATGACCCCGGCGACGTCGGCCGAGACCAGCACCCCCCGGCCGCGGTGGATCTTGAGCCCGAGGATCCCGGGATACGCGGACAGCTCGACCGCCCAGGGGTACTTCGTCCGCGGCCACAGGCCGAACCCGCGCGAGCCGGGCTTGTACGGGGGCTCGTGGCAGGCTGCGAAGAGGCTCGGGAGCGCGCAGTCGGGGGCGATCGTCACGATGCCGCGGTCCGCCACCCACGCCGCCGCCTCGTCGATGTGGGAGAGGGCGCGGTCGGGGGTGAGTCGGCAGTCGCGCTCGCGCCGGCGCGCGTGCTCCGTCGGCGGGTCAGCGGATGCCGCCGCCGTTCCCTCCCACCGCGGCGGCGGTGAGCGACGCCACCCGCTCGGCGATTCCCGCCCGGTGCCACTCGCTGACGCCAACCGCCGCGTGCAGGTTTGTCGTCCACCCGATCACCTGGGCGCCGGTCGGGATCTCGCCGGTCATGACGTGCGTCTGGGTCTGGGCGTCGGCGATCGGCCGCCCGGCGTCCTCGAGGTGGCAGCCGGTCGCCTGGATGAACGCGCCGACCACGCTGCGGCCGTTCAGGAGCACGAACTCGATCCGCTCCGCCGCAAGCCGCTCCGCCAGGAAGGGCACGTCGCGTTCGAGCAACGCCTCCCGGGAGGTCTCGGGAAGGAGCGCCCAGGTCGGGTTCGTCGCCCACTGGACCAGCGTGAGGTGGCAGGCGGTGCCGCGGTAGTAGCTCACGCCGACGGTGTTCAGCACCCGCTCGAGGACGTCGAACCAGCGCCGGTACGGGTTGCGCTCGAAATACCAATTGCAGGCCTCGAACACCCGCGCCAAGATGTGCGGGTCCGCGTCACTCAGCCCGTCGCGGCCGAGTGAGACCAGCGTCTCGAGGCGCCGGTCGGCGTCGGCCAGGAGCCGGCCGTCGGGGTCGAGGAACTCGAGCCGGTTGGGGTTGAGGCCGATCGTGGCCACGGTGGCGTTGCGCGGGTCGCCGAACCCGACGACGGGGGTCGAGCGGGCGATCACCCCGCAGCCTTCGGGAGGCGCCTGGCGCAGGCGGCGCTCGACGTAGTCGGGGATCGGCCCGGTCATGCCCCCACCGCCGCTTGCGCGTCGGCGGCGAGCGTCTGAAGGAGCCGGCGCTTCCACCGCGTCATGTCGAGGCCGGGGAGACCGGCCAGGGGGTCGGTCGGGTCGAGCAGCCGCGGCAGGTTGGAGACGCCGATCGCGGCCATGCGCACCTCGCCCCCAAACCGTGCCGCGGCGACGCCGACGAGCGCGAAGCTCCAGGCCGCCCGCTCGCCGATGGCGACGTACGCGCTCGCGTCCGGGGCCCGGGGCGCGTCCACCGCGGTGACGAACTCGCCCGGCTGGAGCGTGAGCGTCGAGCGGTTCTCGGCGGTGGCCTTGCGGTAGAGATCGAGGATCGGCAGCGCGCGGCGGTTCGTCTCGACCGTCGCGTCGAGCGCCACGAACGCGGCGGCGAGGTCGGACGGCGCCACCGAGATGCAGTCGCCCGGCTCCAGGCCGTGTTTTCGGTGGTCGCCGATCTGCGCATAGCACGTGTCGCCGCCGCGCAGCCAGCACTGGAGGTCGGGGTGGCGGAAGTACCAGCAGCGCACCTGCTGGCACAGGTTCCCGCCGACCGTGCCCATCTCGCGGAGCTGGGGCGAGCCGACCGCGGCGGCCGCTTGGGCGAGGACGGCGAACCGGTCCGCGACGCCCGCATCGCGCTCGACGTCGGCGACGCGGGTGGTGGCGCCGATGCGAACGCCGCCGTCCTCGTGGGCGATCCCGTCCAGGCCGAGCGGGCGCAGGTCGACGACGGCCTCGGCCGGGCGGATGCCGCGGTCGAGCTGCGGCAGGAGGTCGGTGCCGCCGGCCATGGCCCGGGCCCCGGCCGAGAGCCGGTCGGCGGCCTCGTCGGCGCCGCCTGGGCGGACGTAGGCGAACGCCCTCACGGCTCCAGCGCCTCCAGGACGCGGCGGGGGGTGTACGGCGCCTCGCGCACCCTGACACCGGTCGCGTGGGCGACGGCGTTCCCAATGGCCGCGGCCGTCGGGATGACCGGGGGCTCGCCCAGCCCCTTCACGCCCAGGCCGAGGTGCGGGTCCGGCTCGCCCACGAACTCGCATACCACCTCGGGGACGTCGGCGATCGTCGGCACCTTGTAGTCCTCGAGCCCGGCGTTCACGACCGTCCCGGTCGTCGGGTCGACCACGCGCTCCTCCATCAGCGCGAACCCGATCGACTGCAGGATCCCGCCCATCACCTGGCTGCGCGCGCCCATCGGGTTCACGATCCTGCCGACGTCGTGCACCGCCACCACCCGCTCGACGTTGACCACGCCCGTCCCGGTGTCCACCGCCACCTGCGCGATCTGGCAGCCGAACGTGTTCACCGCCATGCCGTCGGGATTCGGGCCGCGCGACCCCGAGCCGCTGATCCAGGCGTTCCCGAGCTTGCCCGTCACCTCGGTGATGGGATGGCGGAGGGTGCCGTCGACCGAGCGGATCTCGCCGTCGGCGAGCGTGAGGTCGGACGCGGCGATCTCGAACATCTCCGCGGCGAGGCCGAGCAGCTCGGTACGTACCTTGTGGGCGGCCGAGCGGACGGCCGGGCCAATCGATGCCAGCGTCATCGAGCCGCCGGAGGCGGGGCCGTGACCGAGCCGTGACGTGTCGCCCGCGTAGACGGTGATGTCGGAGACGGGCACTCCGAGCCGCTCGGCTGCGACGACCGCCGAGGCCGTCATCGTGCCCGTCCCCAGATCCTGGAGCCCGACGGTGACGATCGGCCGCGCCGACCGGCCAATGCGGACGTCGGCGTAGGCCGGCGGACCGCCGCCGCCCCACCAGTACTGGCTCGCGACGCCCATGCCACGGCGGACGCGGCCCTCCGACCGGAACCGGTCGCGCTCGGCCCACCCGGCCAGCTCGGCGGCCATGTCGTAGCACTCGAGCAGCCGCTTCGACGTGTATCGTCTCCCGCTCTCCGGGTCGGTCTGGGCGTGGTTCAGCCGGCGCAGCTCGATCGGGTCGCTGCCGAGCTTCTCGGCCAGCTCGTCGAGCGCCTGCTCGAAGCCGAACGTCCCCTCCATCACGCCCGGCGCGCGGAATGCGGCTGACGATCCCAGGTTGAGCCGGACCGGGGCCACCATCAGCCGCAGGTTGGGGCAGGCGTAGACCGACTTCACCGGCTCCAGCACCGGGAACACCCAGCCGCCGGTACCCATGCCGATCGTCGCCGACGCCTCGACGGCGGTGAGACGGCCGTCCCGGCTGGCGCCGATCGTGTACTCCATCCGCGCCGCCGCGCGGAACCCGGCCGAGGTGTTCTCCTCGCGGCGGCTGTTCGCGAGCCTGACCGGCCTCCCCGATCGCCGCGAGAGCTCGGTCGCCAGGATGCCCTGCGGCCCGACCGAGAACTTGGAGCCGAACCCGCCGCCCATGAACTCGCAGATAACCCGCACCCGCTCGGGATCGAGGTCGAAGGTGTCGGCGATCGTGGCGCGGGCGTCGTAGATGGCCTGGGTCGAGAGCCAGAGCGTGACCCCGTCCTCGCGCCAGTCGGCCACCGCCGCGTGCGGCTCCATGGAGTTGTGAAGCTGCGCCGGGGACGAGTACGCGGCCTCGACCGTGACCTCGGCGTCGCGCAGGGCCGCGTCGGGGTCGCCGCGCAGGTGCTCGGTCGGCTCGACCAGGAAGTCCTGCCGCTCGAATCCGTCGTCGATGCTGCTGACGAAGCCGAGCACCTCGTATTCGGGGCTGAGCGCGGCAAGCCCGGCCTCCAGCGCCTCTCTCGAGTCCGCGGCAACGGCGGCGACCGCCGCTCCGGCGTAGACGGGGCTGTCGGAGAGCATCGCGGCGTTGTCGGCGCCCGGCGCCTCGCCGGGGCCGAGGACGCAGCGCACCCCGGGCACCGCCCGGGCCGCCTCGAGGTCGAGCCTCGTGACGCGGGCGTTGGCGTGCGGGCTCCGCAGCAGGCCCGCCTCGAGCATGCCGGGGAGGGCGACGTCGATCGTGAAGCGGGCCGAGCCGGTCGTGCGGGCGCGGGCCGTGACGCGCGGAGTCGGCTCGCCGAGGGGGCGCTGGGGGCCGGCGCCGTCGTACTCCGGGGCGGCGTCGTCCTCCTCGACGAGCGTCCAACGCACCTCCGTGCGCCCCTCGACGACGGCCTCTGTGCGGACGAGCCGGGCCGTCATCCAGCCTCCGCTGCGGCCGCCACCGCCAACTCGATGCCCTCGTAGGCGCCGCAGCGGCACAGGTTCCCGGCCATGCCGGCCCGGATCTCGTCGCGGGTCGGGTGCGGCGTCCGCTCGAGCAGCGCCGTGGCCGCCATCAGCTGACCCGGAGTGCAGAAGCCGCACTGAAAGCCGTCATGGGCGGTGAACTCCTGACGCAGTCGCTCCAGCACGTCGCCGCTGCCCTCGACCGTCCGGACGTGGGCGCCGTCGCACGCCGCGGCCAGGGTGAGGCAGGAGAGCACGGCCCGTCCGTCCACGATCACCGTACAGGTGCCGCAGGTGCCCTCCCCGCATGCAAGCTTCGTCCCTGTCAGCGCCAGGTCGGTGCGCAGCACCTCCAGGAGCGTGCGGTGCGGCGCGACCTCGAGCTCGTGCGGCCGATCATTGATGGTCAAGCGCACGTGCGTCCAAGAGTAGATGATTGCGCCTGGGCGGCCCGGCGCTCGCGCGGCGGCCGTGCTGTCCATGTGCCGCGCCCCGAGTCGACCGGACGTCGTTACGGAGCCGTGACGGCCTCGACATGTGGCCGCCAGGACGGCGGCCTTACGCTCAGCCTCGTGGTGCACCGATGGGTGTGCGTCGGCCTCGCTGCCCTCCTAGGATCCGGGTGCTCGAGCTCGAGCCCGCCGTCGAGCATCGCCGCGCCGCGGCTGGCCCGGGTCGTGCATGGCTTCATCCCGGCACCGGTGAGGCCCTCGCATACGTGGGTCGTGTCCGCTCAGTTCATGACGGCGCGGCGTGGGGTGATGGTCGTCTCGCCGTGCCGCGGTGACGTCTGCGCCCGACAGCTCGTGATGACGACCCGCGACGGCGGCCGGCGCTGGCGGGTCAGTGGCCGCACCCACCGGCTGGCCGCGACCTCGTTCGTCTCGCTCCGGGTCGGGTACGGCATTCGCGCGGCCTGCCTGCGCGGGCGCTGCCGGGCGGACCTGTGGCGGACACGGAACGGTGGGCGGACATGGCGGTTCGTGAGCCGGGTGGTGCACAGGCCGAAGCGGGAGTCAACCTTCTCCGGGGCGACGACCGTCCGGTTTGTCGATGCGGCCCGGGGATGGGTGGCGCTCGACGGGGCGCTGGAACGGACCCTCGACGGCGGCGCGACGTGGGAACGGCTGCCGCTGCGTTGCCCGCGGCGATATCCGTCGCTCGACTCGCTCAGCTTCACCGACCCGGCCCATGGGGTGGCGCTCTGCAGCTGGGGGCAGCCGGCCACCGACATGCAGGGGAAGGAGATCCTTCAGACGGGCGACGGGGGATGGGCCTGGCGAGTCATTGCCACCAGCGCTCGCGGTGGCGCGCTTCCGATCGATGGGGACCTCGGCAGCCTCGACCAGCCGACGAGTACGCGCGGGTATCTGACCGGGGCGCGCGGCGGGCTGAGCATGACGACGGACGATTGGCGCTCGTCGCACGAGCTGCTCTTCACGGACGATGAGGCGATCATGACCGGGACGTCCTGGCCGACTCGGCGGGTTGGATATGTGGTTGCCGGGCCCGTGCTCCTCCGTACCTCCGACGGCGGCTGCACCTGGCGGCAGATCTATCCGCGGCCCGTCATCGCCCCGGCGGCGACGATGACGTTCGTCCCGCGGGCGCCAGGGCGACCTGGATACGGCGTCGCGGGGCAGTCGACTGCCTACGGCTTCCTCGGCGGCCGCAGGGCCATTCTGCGGACGGACGCGGCCGGTCGCTGGGCGCAGATCGCAGCGCTTCCGGGCGGGGAGGTTGCGACGGTCACGCGATCGGGGCCGTCGCTCTACGCGCTCACATCTGGGATCCCGGGGCGCACCCGCCTCTTCCGGTCGGTGAACGACGGCGCGGGCTTGAGCCTGGTCGCAATCGTTCCCCGCTCGAGCTGGCTTGCGGTCACCGCGCACGCCTTCTACGTCGTGTCCGACGACGGCGACCTCCTGCGTTCGACCGACGCCCGTCGCTGGCGGGTCGTCTACCCGCACCCTCTGTGGGACGTCGGATTCACGAGCGACGACGCCGGCGTGGGCGTCGATGACTCCGGCCGCGTCGTCCACACCGTTGACGGAGGTCGCACGTGGAGGCCGCTTCCGAACCTGCCGTCGTTTCCGGATGTCCAGGCCGTCGACGCGCTCGGGACGCACGTCTGGGTCGCCGCCGGCCGGCGCATCGTCTGGACGCCGGATCTGGGCGGACGCTGGCAGACGATCCGCTTCTCCCGCCCGATCGAGACACAGGCGGGCGCCCTCGATTTCGTCACGCCCAGCATCGGATACCTCCAGAGCGGCGGCCGCACACTTCGCACGACAGACAGCGGGAGGAGCTGGCGCCCTCTCGCCCGGCCAAGATGATTGATTCCTCATCCCCGCGCGCCTGGCCGTCTGTCTGTGGTGGGGCGGCGGTGCGTGGTGGGGCTGCGGCTGGGAACCGGCGCATCCAGACTTGGCCTGCTTGGATAGCAGGCCTTCGTCTGACCGCTGCAAGGCGTTCGCCTTGCAGCTTGTCCTCAGTCGGCCCACTACGTTCGTCCAGTATTGGCCGCTCCCTGCGACCTTGCGCTGCGTGGTTCCCACCCGCCCGGGACATCACGGGTACAAGGAATCAATCATCTACGCTAGATGGTTTGTCCCTCCCCTCGACATCGACCTCCCGCCGCGACCCGCTCGAGCTCACGTTCGTCCCCCGCGGGATCGAGGAGCCGCTCCTCGGCTACTACTCGTTCAGCCCGCTCACCCCCGGCGGCTGGGCCGACCTGCTGGGCGAGCAGGGGCTGCCGGACACGCTCCGGCGCCTGTCTGTCCCCGTCGTCCGCGGCGGGCGCACGCGGACCGTCGAGATGCGCTGCCTCGGTATGCTGCCGGCGCTCGCCCACCTGTTGGCCGATCGCGACGGGCCGTCGAGCGCCTCAGTGCGGGCGTGGCGCCTGGCCGCGCGGGTGGCCGAGCACAGCGTCCTCTCGGGCGGCCGCGTCCCGGACCTGGCGCGGTTCGCCGAGGCGTTCCCCGCGTCCGGTCACGCCGTCGTCCTCACCAACGCGGACATGGACGGCGACGAGCCGCTCGCGGCCCTCGCCGCCGTGTCCGGATTCGTCGACGCCTCGTCCCGGGCGCTGTCCGCTGCCGTCCGCGACCCGCGCCTCCTCCGGGCACCCGAGGCGCACCCGGACATCGTCGACCTCTCCGTCCTACAGCCGCTGCTTCGCGCCGTCGCGCCCGACCTCGGCATGGCGCCGCCCGTCGTCCGGCTCCAGGAGTCCCTCGCGCCGCTTCGGCTGCGGCTCGAGGCCGCCGCCGACGCGGAGGCGGGATGGCCGCTTCGGGTCGAGCCGGCCGATCCGGCGCTCCTCCGCCGGGCGGCCCACATCTTCGCGCCGCTCGTGCGCGTCCGTGACGGCGTCGTGACGCTCGGCCACCAGGGCGTCGTGGAGCTGCGGCTCGCCGCACCGGCGCTCGAGTTCGCGGGCGCCGTCGTCGAGCTCCCGGCGGAGATCATGGACGAGCAGGACATCGACCTCGAGGAGGCGGTGCTGGAGTTCGGGACGGAGCCGCTCACGCTCGGCGGGGTCGTCCGCTACGACCTGCGCGCCTCGCTCGGCGGACGCGAGATCAGCCCCGAGGAGTTCCAGGCGCTCGCGGCGGCGACGCAGCCGCTCGTGCGGCTGGGCGGCGAGTGGCGCGCGCTCAAGGGCCGCGCGCTCGCGCGGGCGAAGGCGCTCGCGGCGATCGCGCTCCACGGCTCCTCGATGCCGGCGCTGACCGCGCTCGGCGCGGCGCTCGCGGGCCGATACGAGGTGCGCGGGCTGGCAGTCGACGTCGCCGGGGCCGGCGGTGAGCTCGAGACGCTCGTCGGGCGGCTCCAGTCTCCCGGCCTCCTTGCTGCGGCCGAGCCGCCGCCGGGCTTCTCGGGCGAGCTGCGGCCTTACCAGAAGGTGGGCCTGGGCTGGCTCACGCAGATGCGCAGCCTCGGCTTCGGCACGCTCCTCGCCGACGACATGGGCCTCGGAAAGACGGTGCAGGTGATCGCCTACCTGCTCGACCGGCGCGACGGCGTGCCCCGGCCGGCGCTGATCGTGTGCCCGACCTCGGTGCTCGGCAACTGGCAGCGGGAGCTGCGCCGGTTCGCACCCGGGCTGGGCGTCCACATCCACCACGGGCCGGACAGGGCGCGGGCGATCGAGGAGCTCTCCGGCTTCGACGTCGTCCTCACGTCGTACGCCCTGCTGCCGCGCGACCGGAAGATGCTCGTCGCCCGCGAATGGCGGGTGCTCGTCCTCGACGAGGCCCAGGCCGTGAAGAACCCGCTTACGCATGCCGCCCAGACCGCCCGGCAGGTGGACGCCGCCCACCGGGTCGCGCTCACCGGGACGCCCGTCGAGAACCGGCTCGACGACCTGTGGTCGATCATGCACGTCCTGAACCCGGGCCTGCTCGGCACCCGCACCGGCTTCCGGCGGCTGATCGCAACGCCGGTCGAGCGGCGATCCGACCGCGACGCCGAGGAGGCGCTCAGGCGGATGACCGGGCCGTTTCTGCTGCGGCGGCGCAAGTCCGACCCGGACGTCCTCCCCGACCTGCCGCCGCGGCAGGACTCGACCGAGTTCTGCACGCTCACGGTCGAACAGGCCGCCCTCTACCAGGCCACGATCGACGCGATGATGCGCGACGTCCGCGACGCCGCCGGCATCGAGCGCCGCGGCCACGTGCTCGCGCTCATCACCCGCCTGAAGCAGGTGTGCAACCACCCGCTCCACGCGACCGGCCGCCAGGGTGCGCTGCCGGGGCGGTCCGGCAAGCTCGATCGGCTGACGGAGATGCTCGCCGAGGCGCTGAGCGAGGGCGACTCGGCGCTCGTCTTCACCCAGTACGCCGTGATGGGCGGCCTCCTCTCCGAGCATCTCGAGCGCGAGCTGGCCGTGGAGCGCCTGTACCTGGACGGGTCGACGCCGCGGACGGCGCGCGAGCGGATCGTCGACCGCTTCCAGGAGCCCGGCGCCGATCCGCGCGTGCTTGTGATGTCCCTGCGGGCGGGCGGCCTGGGCCTCAACCTGACCGCCGCGAACCACGTGTTTCACTATGACCGGTGGTGGAACCCCGCGGTCGAGGACCAGGCCTCCGACCGTGCGCACCGCATCGGCCAGACCCGGGTCGTGCAGGTGCACCGGATGGTGTGCGCCGGCACCATCGAGGAGCGGATCGACGAGCTCCTCGAGTCGAAGCGCGACCTGGCGTCGCGGATCGTGGACCGCGGCGTCGAGGCCGCTCTCTCGGAGCTCGGTGACGACGAGCTGGCCGAGCTCGTCGCGCTTCGGGACGGCTGAGCGGTTTGGCCGCCGCCGCGCGCGGGCACCGGTTCTGCGGTACCCGACGAAGGAGCGCGAATGCTCAGACGCAAGCACCGCACAGAGCGGGCGAACGAGGCGGTCCAGTCGGCCGCCCGGCGGCTCGCGGAGGATCGGAAGCTGCGCGGGCGCGTGGTGCACGCCGCGGCTCTGTCGCGCGACGTGGCCGCGCGCGTGCGCACGCAGCGCAGCCGGGCGCTGACCGACCGCGGCACGGCGAGAGGCATCCGCCGCGTGGCGCACGAGCTGAACCGCGTTGCGCGCGGACTCGACGCCCCGCGCCGCCGCCGCCGGCGAGCGCGCATGGCCGCCGGCGTCGCCGGCGTCGCAGTGGCCGGGGGCGCGACGGTGTGGACGATGCGCCGCCGCGGCCACGGCGAGGCGATGTCGTAGCCACCGGGCGCGGGCCGCGTCCTCGGTACACTCGGCCCATGACGGCAGTCGAGCTCCTGCACCGGCTCGTTGAGCTCGAGAGCCCGACGGCCGACTCGGAGCGAATCGCGCACATCGGCCGCTTCATCGCCGCCGAGCTCGAGTCGCTCCAAGCCCGAGTCGAGAGCCGCGGCCCGCACCTGGTAGGGCGGATCGGCGCCGGCGACCAGCCGCTCATCCTCTGCGCGCACATGGACACCGTCTGGCCGGCCGGCACGCTCATGCACATGCCGTTCCGAGTCGAGGACGGGTATGCGTGGGGGCCCGGCGCGCTCGACATGAAGGCCGGCATCGTGACGGCGATCCAGGCCCTGCGCCGGGTCGGCGCCGGCGATCGGCCTGTGTGGGTGCTGATCACCGCTGACGAGGAGATCGGCAGCCCGACCGGCCGTCCGGTGGTGGAGGAGCTGGCCCGCGACGCCCGGGCGATGCTCGTGCTCGAGCCGCCCGTGCGCGACGGCACGGTGACCACCACCCGCTCGGGCCTCGCCCGCTACCAGCTCCACATCCGCGGCCGGGCCGCCCACGCGGGCAACGGCTCGCGTGCGGGGGTGTCGGCGATCGAGGAGCTCGCCCATCAGATCGCGGCGGTGCACGCGCTCGCCGACGAGTCGCTGGGCATCCGCACGAACGTCGGCCAGGTCGGCGGTGGCACCGGCGATAACGTCGTCGCGGCCGAGGCGTGGGCGCGGATCGACGCCCGCGCCTGGACAGCCGCCGACCAGGCGCGGCTCGAGGCGGCGGTCTACGGGCTCGAGCCGCGGCTCGAGGGAGCCGAGCTGACGGTGACCGGCGGCGTCACGCGGCCGCCCCTCGTGCAGTCGCCCGAGGCGGCGGAGCTCGCCCGGCGCGCGCTCGCGATCGCCGCGGGGATCGGTGTCGAGCTCGAGGAGAACGCGTCACCCGGAGGCTCGGACGGGAACTTCGCCGCGGCCGTCGGGACGCCCGTGATCGATGGGCTCGGCCCGACGGGATCCGGCGCCCATGCCAGCGACGAGCGGGTGTCGCTCGAGTCGCTCGAGGAGCGGACGGCGCTCCTCGCTGCGCTCGTCCGGGAGCTGTAGGCTCGTACAGGAATCCGTTCGCCGGCGGCGAACACCCGGGCGTCCTCATAACTCGGCAAGGAGCGTACTCATCATGGACATGTCCAGGATCACGCGCAGCATGTGGATCGTGATCGGCGGAACGGCGGCGGCGGTGATCGGCGCCCTGTTTCTCGACTGGTATTCGATCACGGCACACGTTGGGCCGCTCAGCATCAGCGCGAGCGCGTCGGCGTGGAGCGTGAACGCGCTCGGCAAGCTCGCCGTGCTCGGATCGGTGGTCATGCTGGCCGGCGTGGTGCTTCTGTTCGTGCCTGGCGTCGAGCTCCCGGTACCGCTTCCGATGGCGCTGCTCGTCGCGAGCGCGTTCACGCTGGTTATGGTGATCCTCGAGTTTCTCGATCACCATAGCAACACCGCGATCGGACTCTGGGTCACGCTGGTCGGCTCGGCCGTAGCGACGTACGGCGCCTACGAGATGGGCGGCCGGATCACGGTGCCCTCCCGCGCGCCGTGACGCAATTGCGGGGTCAGGCACCGCAATTGCGGTGCCTGACCTCGCATCACACGCTCTTGACGGCGTTGGCGAGCCCGATCACCGACTCCTTCGCGTCGCCGAAGAGCATCGTCGTCTTGGGGTCGTAGAAGAGCTCGTTCTCGATGCCGGCGAAGCCCGTGTTCATCGACCGCTTGAGCACGACGACCGCGGCTGAGGCATCGACGTTCAGGATCGGCATGCCGTAGATCGGGCTCCCCGGCGTGTTCTTCGCGGCGGGGTTCACCACGTCGTTGGCGCCGATCACGAGAGACACGTCCGTACGCGCGAACTCGTCGTTGATGTCGTCCATCTCGTAGAGCTGCGTGTAGGGCACGTCGGCCTCGGCGAGAAGCACGTTCATGTGCCCGGGCATGCGCCCGGCCACCGGGTGGATGGCGTAGCGGACGTCGATGCCGCGGCGCTCGAGCAGGCCGGCGAGCTCGCGGACGTTGTGCTGGGCCTGGGCGACCGCCAGCCCGTAGCCCGGCACGATCACGACGCGCCGCGCGTAGGCGAGCATGATCGCGATGTCGTCGGCCGTCGACGAGCGGACGCTGCGGTCGCCGCCCGGGCCGCCGTCGAGGGCCACGCTCCCGGCGGTGCCGAAGGCGCCGAAGACGATATTCGCGAGCGACCGGTTCATCGCCCGGCTCATCATCTGCGTGAGCAGGCTGCCCGACGCCCCGACGAGCGTGCCGGAGATGATGAGGACGTTGTTTCCCAGCACGAACCCGGTGGACGCCGTCGCCAAACCTGTAAATGCGTTGAGGAGGGAGATGACGACCGGCATGTCCGCCCCGCCGATCGCCATCACCATCTGGATTCCGAGGACGAGCGAGATGACGAGCACACCGGCCAGGAGCGCCTGGCTCTCGTGGCCTGTGGCGAGGTAGGTGCACGCAGCGAGGACGGCGGCGAAGATCACGGCCGTCACCGCCTTCTGGCCGGGCACCGTGACCGGGTTTCCGGTCACGACCTCCTGCAGCTTCCCGAAGGCGATCATCGAGCCGGAGAAGCTGACGGCGCCGACGACCGCCGAGAACAGGATCGAGATGATGATCTTGGCGGCGACGTGGCCGGGCGCCCCGACGGTGTCGTGGTAGTCGGCGAGCGCGACGAGCGCCGCCGCGCCGCCGCCGAGGCCGTTGAAGAGCGCCACCATCTGCGGCATCGCGGTCATCCGCACCTTGCGCGCGCCGATCGCGCCGCCGATCCCGCCGGCGGCCGCGCCGACGACGATCCACGGGAAGCTGACGACGCGCTCGTCGAAGAGCGTCGCCGCGATCGCGAGCGTCATGCCGACGGCCGCGATCCGGTTCCCCGACCGGGCTGTGGCCGGCGAGGAGAGCCGCTTGAGACCGACGATGAAGAGCGCGGCGCAGACCAGGTACGCCAGGCCGATCTCGTCGGCCCTATTCATCGGCACGCTCGCCGGGCCGGCGCTTGAACATCTCCAGCATCCGGTCGGTCACCAGGAATCCGCCGACGACGTTCGACGCGCCGAATGCGACCGCGATCGTGCCGAGGATGGTGGTGAGCGTCCCGAGGTCGGCGGCGGCGACGAGGATCGCGCCGACGATGACCACGCCGTGGATGGCGTTCGTCCCGCTCATGAGCGGCGTGTGGAGGGTGGTCGGTACCTTGGAGATGACCTCGATGCCGACGAACGCCGCCAGCACGAAGACCGTCACCTCGATGAGGAGGCTCTCGTTCATGCGGCCGCCCCCTGCAGGAGCCGGCTCGTGACCCGGCCCTCGTGGGTGATCACCGCGTCGGCGGTGATCTCGTCCTCGAAGTCGAGGTGCAGCGCCCCGTCGACCACGAGGTGCTCGAGCACCGCCTGCAGGTTTCGGGCGTACATCTGGCTCGCGTGAAGCGGCATCCCCGACGGCAGGTTGAGCTCCCCGATGACGGTGACGCCGTGGCGGACGATCGTCTCTCCCGGCTCGGTCAGCTCGCAGTTCCCGCCGGTCTCGGCGGCGAGGTCGACGATGACCGAGCCGGCCCGCATCGCCTCGACGGCGTCGGCCGGGATGAGCCGCGGCGCCGGCCGGCCGGGTACGAGTGCGGTGGTGATCACGACGTCGGAGTCGGCGATGTGCCGTTCGAGCAGCCGCTGCTGCTCCTCCTGCTGGCTCTCGGAGAGGACGGTGGCGTAGCCGCGGGCGTCCTGCGCCTCGCCGACCTCCATCTCGAGCTCGACGAACGAGGCGCCGAGGCTCTGGACCTGCTCCCTCACGACGGCCCTGGTGTCGAAGGCGGAGACGACGGCGCCGAGGCGGCGCGCGGTGGCGATCGCCTGCAGGCCAGCCACACCGGCGCCGAGGACGAGCACCTTGGCAGGGGCAACCGTGCCGGCGGCGGTCATGAGCATGGGGAAGAACTTGGGCAGCGCGTCGGCGGCGAGGATGACCGAGCGGTATCCGGCGACGGTCGCCTGCGAGGAGAGCGAATCCATCCGCTGAGCGCGGGTCACGCGCGGGATCGCCTCCATGGCGAAGGCGGTGACGCCGGCGTCGGTCAGCGCCGCGACGATGTCAGGGCGCGTGAGCGGCTGCAGGTAGCCGACGAGCGCGGTTCCCGAGCGGAGCGGCGCGATGTCCTCCGGCTCCACCTTGCCGATGCGAACGACGATGTCCGCCCGGCCGTAGAGGTCGTCGGCGCCGCCGGCGATCTCGGCGCCGGCCTCCCGGTAGGCGTCGTCGGGCAGGGCCGCCGCGTCACCGGCGCCGGGCTCGAGGAGGACGGTGAGGCCGCGACCGCCCAACCGCGGAACGGCATCAGGGGTGAGGGCGACCCGGCGCTCGCCGGGCCCGCGTTCAGAGGGGACGGCCACGATCATGGCGCGGGATGCTACCGAGTGCCGCCCGGCCCGCTCACGCGACCGCCGCGTGGACCTCGTCCAGCCATGCCGATCGGCTTCCGTCCTCTGCCCAGACGACCGGGAAGAACGATTCGTCCATCTCGTCCGTGTCGCGCTTCCGGTAGCGCGAGTAGGCCAGGTCGACGCCGCGGCCGGAGAAGCGGGCGTGGGCCGGGAGGAGGTGGGAGATGAGCGCGCGCCGGTGGGTCGTCGCGGCCGTGTTGGGACCCGAGCCGTGGAACGTGTTGTGGTGGTGGAACGAGGCGCCGCCCGCGCGGACGACGACGGGAACCAGTTCGAGCGGGGCGTCCTCGCCTGCGGGGTTGGCGTGCCGCGCCGGCGCGAGCCAGTCGGGCGGAGCGTGGAACTCGCCCCGGTTCTTCTCGCTCACCGGCCAGCGGTGGGAGCCGCGGACGAACGTCATCGTGCCGGCCTCGGCGGAGGTGTCGTCCAGGGCGATCCAGCAGGTGATCATCTCCGGCGGGTCGAGGTAGTCCAGGTAGGCGCCGTCCTGGTGCATGCCGAGCGCCTTCACGCCGGGCGGCTTCCAGATGCAGTTGTCCTGGAGGATGCGGACGCTGGTGTAGCCCATCAGCTCGGCCGAGAGCCGGCCGGTGCGCTCGGACAGGACCTGGGCGGCGAGGATGTCATCGGCCTTCCAGCCGTTGCAGATCTGGCGGGTGCGGTCGTCGGGGTCGCGGCCGGCGACCCAGTTCACCTCGTCGGGGCGGATGCCGGTCTGGTACTCCTCGCGGAAGATCGCGGCGAACCGCTCGCGTAGCCGCTCGACCTGCGCGTCTGAGATGAACTCCTCCTCGACGACGAGGAACCCGTCGCGGTCGAACGCCTCGCGCTGGTCGGATGTGAGCGAATCGAGCATGCTGCAATGGTAGGGGGTCAGACCCCGACTCGGGCGAGGGAACGGTTGCGCGACGGATTCGTGACACGCCTCGTGGAGGAATGCCGGTTTGCGGCCATCGGCCGGTTCACGCCGAGCGCGCGGATGTGTGCCGCGAGCCGTGACGGGGACAGACCCTCACGCAGGCAGCGGCACACATTGGGCACGGATTCGTGACGCTCAGATCGCGAGGACGTTCGGCCCGTCGCGCTCGCGCTCGGCCTCGTAGCGCTCGATCTCGGCCATCCGCCGCTCAGTGAGCGAGATGTCGTCCCAGCCGTTCAGGAGCCGCTCGCGGACGGACGGGTCGACGGCGAACTCGACGACGCGCCCCGACGGCAGCGTGACCGTGCGCGCCTCGAGGTCGATCGTCGCCTCGGCCGGCGCCCGGTCGAGCAGCTCGCGCACGTCCCCGGCGGGCAGCGTGACCGTCAGGAGGCCGATCTTGGAGCAGTTCGAGGCGAAGATGTCGGCGAAGCTCTCGGCGACGATCGCCTGGAAGCCGAAGTCCTGGAGCGCCCACGGCGCGTGCTCGCGCGAGCTGCCGCAGCCGAAGTTGCGCCCGGTCGCCAGGATCGGCGCCGACGCGAACTCGGGTCGTCGGAGCGGGAAATTGGGCTCCTTCATCCAGTCCCAGAACAGGAACTCGCCGAACCCCGTCCGCTCGATCCGCTTCAGGAACTGCTTCGGCACGATCTGGTCGGTGTCGATGGACGCCCGGTCGAGCGCCGCGACCGGCCCGGAGACCACGGTGACCGGGTTCACGCCGAGAGCTCCTCGACGTCGGCGAGCTCGCGCACGTCGGCGAGCCTGCCGGCGATCGCAGTCGCCGCCGCCGTCGCCGGGCTCATGAGATGCGTCCGACCGCCGCGTCCCTGGCGGCCCTCGAAGTTGCGGTTCGAGGTCGACGCGCACCGCTCGCCCGGCTGGAGGATGTCTGGGTTCATGCCGAGGCACATCGAGCAGCCGGCGCCGCGCCACTCGAAGCCCGCCGCCCGGAACACTGCGTCCAAACCCTCACGCTCAGCCTGAGCCTTAACCAGAGCCGACCCCGGAACGACCATCGCCCGCACCCCGGCCGCGACGCGGCGGCCCCGGACGACCCCCGCCGCCGCCCGGAGGTCCTCGATGCGGGCGTTCGTGCACGACCCCAGGAAGACCCGGTCGACGGTGATTGCCCGAAGCGGCATGCCCGGGCGCAGGTCCATGTATGCGAGCGCGCGCTCGTCCGTCTCGTCGCGCGGCTCCGGGACGACGCCGGTGATCGGCGCCACCTGGCTCGGGTTCGTGCCCCACGAGACCTGGGGCACCACGCCGGCCAGGTCGACGGTCACCTCGCGGTCGAATGCCGCCCCCTCGTCGGAGGCGTACCCGCGCCACCGCTCCACTGCCGCCTCATACTCGGCAGGCGCGCCCGGCCGGCCCTTGAGGTAGGCGAACGTAGTGTCGTCGGGCGCCATCATCCCCGCCCGCGCGCCGGCCTCGATCGACATGTTGGCGATCGTCATTCGCCCTTCCATCGACAGCTGCCGGATCGGCTCGCCCGCGTACTCGACGACGTGGCCGGCGGCGCCGTCGGTGCCGATCTGCCCGATCGTCCCGAGGATCATGTCCTTCGCTGTGCACCCGGGACCGAGCTCGCCGGTGTACGTGATCCGCATCGTCCGCGGCCGCCGCTGCGGGAGCGTCTGCGTCGCGAGGACGTGCTCGACCTCGCTCGTCCCGATCCCGAACGCCAGCGCCGCGAAGGCGCCGTGGGTCGAGGTGTGCGAGTCGCCGCACACGATCGTCATGCCCGGCTGCGTCAGCCCCAGCTCCGGCCCGATGACGTGCACGACGCCCTGGCGGCGGTGGCCAAGCGGGTAGACGCGCACGCCGAACTCCTCGCAGTTGCGCTCGAGCGCGGCGAGCTGGGCCCGCGAGAGCTCATCCGGCTCGCCCGGCCCGGTGGGCACGTTGTGGTCGGCGGTCGCGATCGTGCGATCCGGCCGCCGCACCGTGCGCCCCGCGAGACGCAGCCCCTCGAAGGCCTGGGCGCTCGTCACCTCGTGCACGAGGTGCAGGTCGACGTAGAGCAGCTCGGGCCCGACCTCGTGGTCGGCCCAGACCTTCTCGAACATCGTGCGCGGCGCTGCCATGGACGGATTCTACGAGCGCGTGTAGGCGCGGGCGCCGCCGGGTATGCGCCGAGCATGGCAGCGACACGAACACCCCAGGGAATCCTGGCCGAGGAACAGTCGGCCAAGCGCGAGCACGTCGTCGAGCTCCTGGCGCACGCGTACTGGATGGAGATCGAGACGGTGATGAGCTACCTCGCCGGCTCCATAAACCCGGACGGCGTGCGGGCACGCGAGATCGCCGAGTCGCTCGCGGACGAGGTCGAGGAGGAGCTCGGCCACGCCAAGCTCTTCGCAGGGCGGATCAAGGAGCTCTACGGCGTCGTCCCCGGGTCGGAGCAGTTCGAGGCGGAGCAGTCCTACCTGCAGCCGCCCGAGCACCAGACCGACATCGTCCATGTCCTCCGCGGAGTGATCGAGGCCGAGACCGGGGCCATCGAGCACTACACGCGGATCATCGAGGAGACGGACGAGATCGACCCAGTGACCCAGGATATGGTGATCGACATCCTGCGCGACGAGCAGGGCCACCGCCGCCTCTTCGAGGGCTTCCTGCGCGAGTTCGAGGAGGGCACCGGCAGCTGACGTCGGGTCGACGTTGAGGTCGTCGAGCGGGGCGCAGCTGGATCGGCACAAGCGGCGGCCCCCAGCCGAGCGATGCGCCGCGCCCTCGGCCGCGTCCTCGATGTCGGTTGGGGCGCCGGTCGGGTCGTCCACATCTCCAGGAGCGCGGCCACGACGTCGTGCCGATCGACGCCGCGTCAGCGCGCCCTGGGCGAGTTGTCGAACCGCGCCCGCTCTCTCGACGGCTCTCTCAGCGCGGCCAGGAACTCGTCCTCGGAGTAGGGCCGGTTCGCCTCGAGGAACGGCGGCGCCGGCGCGATCGGGACGACCACGTCCTCCGATCCCCGCCTGCCCTTGAGCCAGAGCGCGATCACGTAGAGGGCCGGGATGCGCACCAGCCGTGCCTCGGCCCGCCGGCCCCGCAGCGCCGGCAGGCGCTCGGCCACGGCCTGTGCGGCCGCGGTCCCGGCGACGAACGGCCCCTCGTTCAGGTGGTCGAACGCCCGCGGTCTGCCGGCGCCGTCGACTGCCACCTCGGCACTCGCCACCGGCTCGCCGCCGTCCTCCACCAGGTAGCGCCATGCGGTGCGGGGCGCATCGGCCAGGCGTGCCCCCTTTACCAGGTCGTCCAGGCCGAGATTGTGCACGGGGTGCGGGCGCGTGAGCACACGCTCGGGCTCGGCCGCTGCCGCCTCCCGACGCCCGCGGTCCGCTGCGGCGCCGGCGCGTTGGATCCCCTCGGAGGCGATCGCCTCCGTGCCGTCCGGCGGGCGCGGATATTCGATCGGCATCGCTCCTCAGCCCCTCGTGTAGTAGGTGTGGGTCCACGACCCACTGCCCTGGTACGCCGTCCGGACCGAGTCATAGCTCACCCGCGACGGCCCGTACCAGGGATCCTCGACGCTGACGAACCCCGCGCCGCTCCCCGCATCCGCATAGCCGGCGAGGGCGACGAAGTGGCCGCCGCCGCCCGCCCACCCGATCCGGACACCGACGACGCGCCCCGCGTTCACCTCCTGCTCGACCCGGCCGAGGGCGATCGCGCCGCCGGCCCAGCTCTGGAGGTTGCCGGTGCGGCCGAGCGCACGGTCGAGATACCCGTCGACGTTGCACTGCGGGCTCGCGCCGTTTGCGCAGCACGTGGTCTGGCCGAGCTCTGCGTTGGCGAGGCCGCACTGCGTCCACCCGCTGCCCGGGTTGTAGAAGTGGCTCACGCTCGTCGAGACCGCTGACCAGCACCAGTTCGTCTGCTCCTGATGCTGCATCGAGAAGGCGAGTCGGCGCCGGTGCTCGGCCGTGTTCGTCGCCCAGAGCGGCCGGCGGGCGATGTCGTAGACGACCGCGTTGCCGTCGTCCTGTACGGCGAGGCGAGCACCCGGGTGGCCGCCGGTGCCGGTCGCCCAGACGATGCCGGACGCGCCCTCGAGGACGAGGTTCCCGTCGGCCTCCATGACCGCCTGCGCCACCGGCCGGCCGGCGGTGCCGGAGGCCCAGATCGCCGTGCCCGAGTCTGAGAGAACGAGGTTGCCGTCGCCCTGGAGCGCGAGCTGGACCAGCCCCGACGGCGAGGTCAGCGCCTGCCCGAGGGCGAGCGCGTCGGGCGGCCACAGCACGTCGAAGCGGGCGGCGGGCGGCCAGATCGGCGTGTTCGTCGTCCACACCTCCGCGCCGCCGGCGTCGACGATCACGGCGTCTCCGTCGTCCCGGACGACGAGCCGGGCGCCGGGGTGCCCGGCCGTCCCCGAAGCCCAGACGGTGCCGGTCGGGCCGTGGAGCACGAGGTCGCCGTCCTCCTGCATGACCGCGCTCGTCACGGGGACGACGGCGATCCCGGACGCCCACACGGGGACGCCGTCGCGGGAGAGGACGAGATCGCCGTCGGGTTGGAGCTCGAGCCGGAGCGGCCGTGTCCGGGCGGTCAGGGCCCGTCCGGGGAAGAGCGCCTCCGTCGCGCGGAGCGTGTCGCCGCCCGGTGCCCGCCACTCGGTGACCGTGTCCGAGGCCCAGACCGGTGCTCGGCCGGCGTCGTAGATGACGAGGTTGCCGTCGTCCTGGACGACGAGCGAGGCTCCGGCGTGGCCGCGGGTTCCCGACGACCAGTACGTTCGGCGATGGCCGAGCACGACCAGGTTGCCGTCGGCGCGCATGGTCGCATGTGTCGCCGGCTTGCCCGCCGTCTCGCTCGACCACAGCTCCTCCGCGCCGGACTTGACGAGGACGAGGTTGCCGTCCGGGCGCATGACAAGCGTGACCGGCCGCGTCGGCGCGTGCAGGCGGCGGCCGGCTGCGAGTGTCTGCCCTGGGCCCAAGCGATCGCTCATCGCGGGCACGCTCTCACGCGCCTGCGGCTCACGTCAACCGCCGGCTCAGCCGTCCACGAGGTGCCGCAGGTAGCGCTCCGGTCCGTCGAGGAACCCGCGCCACGACCGGACGAGCTCGACATCGTCGTACGCGTCGATGCGGCGGATCCCCCAGTCGCCGACCTCGAGCAGGGTCGCCGCCGGGAGCGAGATGAGAAGCGGCGAATGGGTGGCCACGATCACCTGGCTTCCCTCGTGGCGCATGATGTCGAGGAGCGCGACGAGGCCGAGGCACGAGCGGAACGAGAGGGCCGCCTCCGGCTCGTCCATGAAGTAGACGCCGACCTCGGAGAAGCGATGGCGGAGCACCGCCAGAAACGACTCGCCGTGCGAGCGTGCCTGGAGCGGCTCGCCGCCCCAGGCCCGGGCCTGGTCGCCGCCGTCGGCGTCGATCCCGGCGAGGTAGCCGTGCATCAGCTCGGCGCGGAGGAAGAATCCCGCCGGTGACGCGTGCGGGTGCGTCCGCGCCCGCAGGTGCCGGCCGAGCGGCGAGTCCTCCTCGCTCTCGCCTGGCCCGGTCTTCTGGACGAACG
>DASQXS010000151.1:0-14940 GCA_035639615.1 Gaiellales bacterium
CTTCACGACCGCCCTACCGGTACCCAGGTCGATCACCCGCAGGTGCGACCCGGTCGGCCCCGGCTGGATGCGGTAGGAGCCGGCGGGGAGCCGCCGCTTGGTCGTCCCGCCCTCGTCGACGACCCGGAGCCGGGAGGCGTCGCCAAACGAGATGGTGCGGCGGCCGCTGGCGAGCTGGACGCGCTCCTGGATCCCGCTTCCCAGGCGCCTGAGCCGCGCCCCCTGGAAGTAGTGCTTCACGATCGCGTCGTAGGCCCAGCCGTGCTGGGCGTAGCCGAGCGCGCCGTACTGCGAGAGGCCGATACCGTGGCCCCAGCCGTGGCCGGTCAGGGTGAAGACGGTGCTCGTCCCGGCACCGGCCGGCGCCGCCGCGAGCGCGGACGCCGCCGCGGCGGCGGCAGCCGAGACTGCGAGGCGGGATGCGAGTCTGCGCAGCATCCCCGGAGCCATCGGCACCAGCGTACCGCCGCTGAAGCGCATGCGACAGTGGCCCCAACACGACCTTTACACGGGATCGAGCTTCAGCCGGCGGGGGGAGCGGTCGATAACCTCCCGTGCTCATGGGCGTTTTCGCCACCATGCCGAAGGCGGTCCGCACCGTCCTCGAGACCGCCGTCACGCTCGCGGTGGCACTCGCAATCGCCTGGCTCGCCCAGGCGTTCGTGATCAAGCCCTACCGGGTGCCGACGCCCAGCATGGTGCCGACGCTCGAGCCGGGTGACCGCGTCCTCGCCGACCGGTTGAGCCTCGACTTCACGAGCCCGCACCGCTACCAGATCGTGGTCTTCCACCCGCCGCACTGCACGGCCGACCACTCAGACAGCATGGGCGTCTGCACCTCGCCGCAGCTGGATCTCCGCGACAAGAGCGACCCCTACGCCGGAACGACCTTCATCAAGCGGGTAATCGGGCTCCCCGGCGAGACCGTCTGGTCGCAGGGCGGAAAGATCATGGTGAAGCACGGGAGCAAGACATTCGCGCTCGACGAGCCGTACGTCAATCAGGGCAACGAGGTGGCGGGGCGCGCGCTCGGCCACATCACCATCCCCTCCGGCTACTACCTCCTGATGGGCGACAACCGCGCGATCTCGGACGACTCGCGCGACTGGGGGCTCGAGCCGCGAGGCGGCATCATCGGCGTCGCCCGGGCCCGGTACTGGCCGCTCCGCCGCATCGGCATCCTGTAGTCGGCCGATCGGCGATACTGGCGCTTTCCCCTGGAGAGGAGCCAGTTTGAGGTTGCGCCGTAGCTGCCTGGCCGTGCCGGGCTCGTCCGAGAAGATGCTCGCCAAGGCGGCCGCCCTGCCCGCCGACCAGATCTTCCTCGACCTCGAGGACGCGGTCGCCCCGCTCGAGAAGGAGGCGGCCCGGGCGACCGTCGTGGACGCGCTCACGACCCACGACTACGCGGGCAAGACCCGGGTGGTGCGCGTGAACGGCGTCACCACCCAGTGGTGCCTGGGCGACATCATCGAGGTCGTCTCCGGCGCGGGAGCTGCCCTCGACTGCATCATGATCCCGAAGGTCGAGGACGCCGCCCAGCTGCACTTCGTCGACCACGTCCTGACGCAGCTCGAGGCCCAGCACGGGCTCGACCACCGCATCGGCATCGAGGCCCAGATCGAGAACGCCCGGGGCACGGTCAACCTGCGCGAGATCGCAACCGCGACCGACCGCATCGAGACGATCATCTTCGGCCCCGGCGACTACGCGGCGTCGATCGGGGTCGCCCAGCTGGTGATCGGCTCGATCGACGAGGAGTATCCGGGCGACCAGTGGCACTACGTGCTCTCGAAGATCGTCACGGTCGCGCGCGCGTACGGCCTGCAGGCGATCGACGGGCCCTTCACCGACATCAGGAACACCGACGAGTACCGCCGCCTGTGCCACCGCGCCCGCCTCGTCGGCTTCGACGGGAAGTGGGTGCTGCACCCGCTCCAGGTCGACGTCGCGAACGAGGTCTTCACGCCCACCCAGGAGCAGTTCGAGGCCGCGAGGCGGCTGCTCGACGCCTACCACCACGCCACCAACGTCGAGCGCAAGGGGGCGGTCATGTACGAGGGGCAGATGATCGACGAGGCCTCGCGGAAGATCGCCGAAGCGATCGTCGCCCGCGGCGAGGCGGCCGGGCTCACCGCCGAGGTCACGGCGTGACGGTCGCGCTCGACCAGCTGAGCCAGGAGCAGCGGGAGATCGTCGACCTCGTGCGGCAGTTCACCGACGAGCGGATCATCCCCGTCGCCTCCCAGCTCGAGCACGACGACGTCTTCCCGGACGAGATCGTCGAAGGGCTGAAGGAGCTCGGGATCTTCGGCTTCACCATCCCCGAGGAGTACGGCGGCCTTGGCCTCGACCTGACGACATATGCGCTCGCCGTGTGCGAGCTCTCCCGAGGCTGGATGAGCGTCTCCGGGATCATCAACACCCACTTCATCGTCGCCAACATGCTGATACGCGACGGCACCGACGAGCAGCGGCAGCGGTTCCTGCCGCGGATGGCGACCGGCGAGGTGCGCTGCGCCTTCTCGATGACGGAGCCGGAGTGCGGCTCGGACGTCCAGGCGATCCGCTCGACGGCGGTACGGGACGGCGACGGTTACGTCGTGAACGGACAGAAGATGTGGGTCACGAACGGGCTTCGCGCAGGGCTCGTCGCCCTCCTGGTCAAGACGGACCCGACCGCGGAGCCGCCCCATCGCGGCATGAGCTGCCTGCTCGTGGAGAAGGAGCCGGGCGCGGCGCGCCAGGACGGCCTCACCATCCCGCCCCAGCTCGAGAAGCTCGGCTACAAGGGCGTCGAGACGACCGAGCTCGTCTTCTCCGGCCATCGCGTCCCGGCGGCGAACCTGCTCGGCGGCGAGGAGGGGCGCGGCTTTCACCAGATGATGTCCGGGATCGAGGTCGGGCGGGTCAACGTCGCCGCCCGCGGCGTCGGCGTCGCGCAGCGGGCGTTCGACATCGCCATCCGCTACGCCCAGGAGCGGCACGCGTTCGGGCGCGAGATCGCCCGCCACCAGGGCATCCAGTTCAAGCTCGCCGACATGGCCACCAAGATCGAGGCGGCCCGTCTGCTCATGCTCTCGGCGGCGCGCAAGAAGGACGCCGGCGAGCGCTCCGACGTCGAGGCGGGCATGGCGAAGCTCTTCGCGACGGAGATCTGCAACGAGGTGGTCGAGGACGCGCTCCGGATCCACGGCGGCTACGGCTACTCGAAGGAGTACGAGATCGAGCGGCTCTACCGGGACGCTCCGCTGCTTCTGATCGGCGAGGGCACAAGCGAGATCCAGAAGCTCATCATCGCTCGCGGCCTGCTCCAGAGACATCCGCTGTGAGCCGGGAGATCGACGCCCGCGAGACGCGCTTCGGCCGTTACTTCGAGGACTTCGAGGTGGGCGACGTCTACCGCCACTGGCCGGGCAAGACGATCACCGAGGCGGACGACCACCTGTTCTGCATGATCACGATGAACCACCACCCGCTGCACACCGACGCGCACTACGCCGAGACCGAGACCCAGTTCGGGAAGAACGTGGTCGTCGGAAACCTGGTCTACTCGCTCGTCCTCGGCATGAGCGTGCCGGACGTGTCCGGGAAGGCCATCGCCAACCTCGAGGTGGAGTCGCTCAAGCACCAGATGCCCACCTTCCACGGCGACACGATCTACGCCAGGACGACCGTGGTCGACAAGGTCGAGTCACGGTCGAAGCCTGATCGGGGCGTTGTCACGGTGGACACGGTCGGCGAGAACCAGCGCGGCGAGGTCGTGTGTGAGTTCCGGCGCAAGGTGCTCGTGCCGAAGCGCCCCAGTGCATAACCCGAGTCATGCACCCCTCCGGCTCTGCCGTGACGACGAGCGTGCCGCCATCCTCGCCATCGTGAACGCCGCCGCCGAGGCCTACCGCGGCGTGATCCCTGCCGACCGCTGGCACGAGCCGTACATGGACCGCGACGAGCTCGACGGCGAGATCGCGGCCGGCGTCGTCTTCTGGGGCTACGAGGCCGACGGCGCGCTCATCGGCGTCATGGGCATCCAGCATGTCGGCGACGTCGACCTGATCCGCCACGCGTACGTCCTGCCGGAGAGCCAGGGCTGCGGCGTCGGCGGCGTCCTCCTCGAGCACCTGCGGGAGCTGGCCGAGCGGCGCATGCTGGTGGGCACCTGGGCGGCGGCCGAGTGGGCGATCCGCTTCTACCGCCGCCACGGCTTCGAGGTCGTCTCGCCCGAAGAGAAGACGGTGCTCCTACGGAGGTACTGGTCGATCCCGGAGCGCCAGGTCGAGACGTCCGTCGTGCTCGCGCTGCCACCGTTCAACGAACCCCAATAGCCCATGGCTATGATCCGCGGCCGCATGGAGGGGGCGGCGATCAGCGTCCGGGGGCTCACCAAGCGGTACGGGCAGCACGTCGCCGTCGACGGCGTCACCTTCTCGGTCGAGCAGGGCGAGGCGTTCGGGATCCTCGGCCCCAACGGCGCCGGCAAGACGACGACGCTCGAGATGATCGAGGGCCTGCGCGAGCCGGACGCCGGCGAGATCACCGTGCTCGGCGAGGCGGTGTGGCCCGACCCGGAGCGGATCCAGTCGCGGATCGGCGTTCAGCTCCAGTCGACGTCGCTCTTCGACCGGCTGACGGCCACCGAGCTGCTCGAGCTCTTCGCCCGCTTCTACGGCCGCGACGACGCCTCCGGCCGGGCCGCCCACGCCCTTGGCCTCGTCGGCCTCGAGGGCAAGGCCGGCGACTACGCCCAGCGCATGTCGGGAGGCCAGCAGCAGCGGCTGGCGATCGCGCTCGCCCTCGTCCACGACCCCGAGGTGGTCTTCCTCGACGAGCCGACAACCGGTCTCGACCCCCAGGCCCGGCGCAACCTGTGGGAGGTGATCCGCGCCATTAACGAGGATCGCGGGAAAACGGTCGTCCTGACGACGCACTACCTCGAGGAGGCCGAGGAGCTGTGCGACCGGGTAGCGATCATGGACGAGGCCAGGATCGTCGCGCTCGACACGCCGGCCGGCCTGATCGCCGGGCTCGACGCCGACGCCCGCGTCTCCTACACCGACGCCGACGGCGACCACGCCGTCTACACGAAAGACACGCAGACGGCGGTGCTCGAGCTTCTCGAGACCGCCCGCGCGAGCGGCCGGGCGGTGGAGAACCTGTCCGTGCGCGGGCCGAGCCTGGAGGACGTGTTCCTGCACCTCACCGGGCACGAGTTCAAGGAGTGATGGACCGCTTCCTCCACACCACCGCGGCCCAGCTCAAGATGACCTTCCGAAACCGGGTGGCCCTCTTCTGGTCGCTCGCATTCCCGATCATCTTCATGACGCTTCTCGGGCTGCTCTTCGGCCGCACCGTAGACGCGGGCACCATCACCGTCGTCGACCGCGCCCACGTCGCCGAGGCGCGGGCGATGGTGCATGCGCTCCAGCGCGTCGACAGCCTCACCGTGAAGCTGGGGACGAGCCCGTCCGACGCCGAGAAGCAGGTCCACGACGGCGATCGGGCCGGGGCGCTCGTGCTCACTCCCGGCGGCGCAGCCGCGGTCACCGCCCACCTGTACACATCGAACACGGAAGCAACCCAGGCGAGCATCATCAGCGGCATCGTCGAGGGGGTGGCGACCCGGGTCGCGAACCCTACTCCGGCCGTCGCGTTCCGGTCGAGCAGCGTCGACTCCTCGTCGCTCCGCTACGTCGACTTCCTCCTGCCCGGCATCATCGCCATCGCCATCATGACCTCGTCGGTCTTCGGCCTGTCGACGATCCTGGTCGACTGGCGCAAGCGGGGGATCCTCCGCCGCCTCAAACTGACGCCGATGCCGCTCTGGGAATTCCTCGGCTCCCGGGTGGCGGCCTCGCTCGCGCTCACGCTGCTCCAGGTCGTGGTGCTGCTGGTGTTCGGGCGGCTCGCGTTCGGCATCCACATCTCGAGCGAGGCGTGGGCGGCGGTGCCGGTGGCGCTCGTCGGCTGCCTGGCCTTCCTCGCGTTCGGGTTCTTCGTCGGCTCGATCGTCGGCACGCCCGAGACGGCCGACGCGGTCGCCAACTCCGTGACGACGCCGATGATGTTCCTCTCGGGGACGTTCTTCCCGGTCAGCTCGCTGCCGTCCGTGCTGGCGGCGGTAGCCAAGGTGCTCCCGCTCTACTACCTCGCCACCGGCCTGCGCGACTCGGCGGTGCGTGGGCTCGGCTTCACGCACGTCGTCCCCGCGGTCGGGATACTGTGCCTCATGACGGTCGTCCTGGCGGCGATCTCGCTGCGCACGTTCCGCTGGGAGCCGGGGACGTAGATCGCCAAAAGGGGGACGGGATGCGGGTCCAGAACGTCATCATCGGAGGCGGCCTCGCCGGCGGCATGGTCGCCCAGGAATACCGCGAGCAGGGCGGCGACGGGTCGGTGCTCGTGATCGCCCGGGAGTCGCATGTGCCCTACCACCGCCCGCCGCTCACCAAGGAGTTCCTGCGCGGCGAGAAGCCCGTCGACGAGGTGTACATGCACCCGCAGGAATGGTGGGCGGAGCAGGGCGTCGACGTCCGCACGGGGACGAGCGCCACCGCGATCGACCGCGACCGGCGTTCCGTCGTGCTCTCGACCGGTGAGGAGGTGGAGTACGAACGCCTCGCCCTGGCGACCGGCGCCACGCCGCGACAACTCCCCGGCGCGCGCACCATGCGCACCCTCGACGACTCTCAGGCGCTCGCCGAGACCCTCGCGGGCGGCAGCGGCCACCTCGGGGTGATCGGCGGCGGGTTCATCGGCGTCGAGGCGGCGGCGTCGGCGCGGATGAAGGGGTGGGAGGTGACGATGGCGGTCCGCGAGAGCGTCGTCTGGGAGCATCTCTTCGGCGCCGAGGTGGCGGCGTACTTCCAGCGCCACCTCGAGCAGCACGGCGTCCACGTCAACACCGGCACCGCCGAGCTCCCCAAGGGCGACTACACGCTCACGCTCGCCGGGATCGGCGTCACGCCCAACGTCGAGCTGGCCGAGGCGGCCGGGCTCGAGGTCGAGAACGGCGTGCTCGTCGACGAGCACCTCAGGGCGGCCGAGGACGTCTGGGCGATCGGGGACATCGCCAACTACCAGAGCGCCGTGCACGGCCGCCGGCTGCGCATCGAGCACTGGGACGTGGCGCTGAACCAGGGTGGGTATGTGGGGCGCTCCTGGGCGGGCAAGGAGACGGAGCCGTACACCGTCGTCCCGTACTTCTTCAGCGACATCGGCGACTGGACCTGGTTCGAGTACGTCGGCCCCGGGACCGGCCGGGTCGACGTGCGCGGATCGATGGACGACGACGACTTCGTCGCCTACTACCTGGACGACGACGGCGCCGTCACAGCCTGCCTGGGCGTGAACCGCTCGGAGGAGGTCAACGAGGCGAAGGAGCTGATCGCCGATCACCGGTCTGCGCCGGTCGCCTGACCAGCTCTACGACCCGAGCGCACACGAGCCGCTCGCCGGCGAGCCCTGGGACGCCGGCCGGGCCCGGGACGCGATCGCGCGCATCTGCGCCGACGCCGAGGACGCGTTCGACCCGACAGCGCTCTGGCCGGCCCATCCGCTGGACGACATCGACGAGCCCCGGCCGACGCGGAGCCTCTACCTCGGCGCCGCAGGCATGATCCTGGCCCTCGACCGGCTCGCCGAGGCCGACCTGCACGCGCCGCGGCGAGACTGGACGGGCGTCGCGCGAGGCCTCCACGCGGGCTACGTCGACGCGCCGGACGAGGGCGACCCGGCGCCGTCGCTCCTGATCGGCGCGAGCGGCATCCTGCTCACGTCGTGGCTCCTCAGCGCCGATCCGGAGGCAGCCGACCTACTCGCCGACGCGGTCGCGGCGAACATCGGCAACGAGACCAACGAGCTTCTCTGGGGGAGCCCCGGCACCATGATCGCGGCGTCCGTCATGCTCGACCGCTCCGGCGAGGCGCGGTGGGCCGAGCTGTGGCGGGCGAGCGCCCGGCAGCTCTTGGACGTGCAGGACCCCGACGGCCTCTGGACACAGCGGATGTACGGCCGGGTGACTCGGTACGTCGGCGCCGGACACGGGTTCGCCGGGAACGTGCACGCCCTCTCCCTGCGGCCCGAGCTCCTCGACGACGCCGACGCCGTGTTCCAGCAGGCGGTGGCGACCGCCGCCGCCCACGCGGTGAGGCGCGCCGGGCAAGCGAACTGGCCGGGCCTCGCGGGCACGGATCTGGGCCTCCACGGCCGCACGCAGTGGTGCCACGGAGCGCCGGGCATCATCACCTCGCTCGCACGTCTCGAGCCGGAGGACAGCGGGCTCACGACGCTCCTCGAAGACGCAGGCGAGCTGGTCTGGCGCGCCGGCCCGCTCGTCAAGGGACCGGGACTCTGCCACGGCACCGCCGGCAACGGCTTCGCCTTCCTCGCGCTCCTCCGCCGCACCGGCGAGGAGCGGTGGCTCGAGCGGGCGCGGGCCTTCGCCATGCACGCCGCTGCGCAGGTCGATGCCGCGCGAAGCGACCACAGCCGCGGCCGCTACACGCTCTGGACCGGCGATATCGGCGCGGCGATCTTCCTCGCGCGCTGCCTTCGAGGCGACGCGGGATTCCCCACGCTCGACGCCTGGTAGGGGAATGGATGGTTGATCGAAAACTCCCGTGATGTCCAAGCTGCAAGCCGGGACGGCTTGCAGCGGTCGGGAGCAGCCTGCTATCCAGCGAGTCTGGATGCGCCGGTTCCCAGCCGCAGCCCAGCACCTACCGCCAACCCATCACAGGCGGGCGTCCAGGCGCGCGGGAGTTATCGATCAACCATGCACTAGACGGCGACCATCGCCGGCGCCGTCGAGCGCCGGTAGGCGGCGATCTCCTCCACCGTCACGAGCGGCAGCGAGTGGCGTCGGCAGAACGCGTGCAGGTGCGGGCCGCGCGCCATCGTCCCGTCGTCGTTCATCACCTCGCAGAGGACGCCGCCGGGCGTGAGGCCGGCGAGCCGGGTCAGGTCAATGGCGGCCTCGGTCTGGCCGCGCCGTTCGAGAACGCCGTGGGCACGGGCCCGAAGCGGGAACACATGGCCCGGTCGGATGAGGTCGTGCGGGCGCGTCGAGGGGTGCATCGCCACCTGGATCGTCCGGGCGCGGTCGGCGGCCGAGATGCCCGTCGTCACGCCGGTCGCCGCCTCGATGGAGACGCAGAAGCCGGTGGAGTCGGTGCCGTTGCGAGCGGGCACCATGAGCGGCAGCTCGAGCTCGTCGCAGCGCTCCTCGGGAAGCGAGAGGCAGACGAGCCCGCGCGCCTGGCACGCCATGAACGCAACCGCCTGCGGGGTGATGAGCTCCGCGGCCATGCAGACGTCGCCCTCGTTCTCGCGGTCGGGGTCGTCACAGATGACGACCATGCCCCCCGCCTGAAGCTGCCGGAGCGCGCGTTCGAGCGGTGCCGGCATTTCAGGAACGGCGCTCACGGGCGCAGGATGATAGCGCAGCACTCTGAGAGACGGGCTAACGGTGACGCGCCCGGCGGCCGATTACGGTTGTGCCATGTCGGTGCCCCGGATCTCGATCGTGCTCGCGCTCGTCGCGCTCGCTGCGGGCTGCGGCGGCGGCTCCGCGGCATCGAAGAGCGGCGGCGGGTCGTCGCCGGCCGCGGCGAGGGCCTTCCCGGAGCACGCGCTCGCCTTCGTCGACGTGAACCTCGACCGCGACTCCACGGCGTGGAAGACGGCCGAGGCGGTCGGCGCACGATTCCCCAGCTGGCCGCGCTTCGTCGCTCGGGTTCAGGCCTTGCTCAACCGCCCCGCCGACGACGGGGGCAGCTACCGGGCAGACGTCGCCCCGTGGCTCGGTGACGAGGCGGCGTTCGCGGTGACGGGCATCGACGTCACGGATCAGGCGAATCCAGTCGACTTCGCCGCCTACGCCGCCGTCAAGGACGCCGGCCGCCTGCGCGGCGAGCTCCTATCCCATCACTATCCGCGCGCCCGCACCTATCGCGGGTTCGACCAGTACCGCTCAAACGACGGCCAGAGCTATATCGCCGTTGCCGACGATGCCGTCCTGGCGGCGAACACGGAGGCCGGTCTGCACTCGGCGCTCGACGCGCTCTCGGGAGCCTCCCCGAGCCTGGCCGACTCGCAGCGGTACCGGCACGCGATCGCGGGGTTACCGACGTCGAGGCTGGTCACCGCCTACGCGGACGCGACGCAGGTCGGCCGGCTGGTCTCCCTGGCGGCGCTCGGCGGCACGGGACCGGCGTTCCCGGCGGCGCCGATGGCCAGGCTGGCGCAGACGCTTCACGAGGCGGGATCGATCACGGCATCGCTCGGCGCCGATTCCGGCGGCGTGCGGTTGACGATGAACGCGACGCCCGATCCCGGCCGGACGCTGCCCCAGGCGTTCCTGCGCCGAAACGCGCCGCCCGTGCTCGCCGCCGACGTGCCCGCCGACGCGTTCGCCTACGCCGGCGGCCAGATGGGGCCGGTGCCGCCCGGGTTCGGCGGCCCGGGCCAGGCCCAATCGATGCGGGCGTTCGCGCGCCTCACCGGGCTCTCCTGGAAGCGGGACATCGCGCCGCTTCTCTCGGACACGCTGGCGGCGTATGCCGCACCGGGCCTCCCTGTCACCGGCGCGCTCCTCCTCCATCCCCGAAGCCCCGGCGCCGCCGCCGCAGCGATGCGGCGGATCACGGCGGCGCTCCACAGGCTCGAGCCCGACCTCCGGGTGAGGGACACGCCCGATGGGCAGCGGATCGCGGTCGGCCCGGGCTTCGCCGTCTCCTGGCGCCGCGCGGGCGACGTGATCGCGGTATCGAACGACCCGGCGGCGGGCGAGCCGCAGTCGCCGAGCCTAACCCAGGGCGCCGGGTGGCGGTCGGTGGCCCGCCTGGCCGGCGTTCCCGACAGGGTCGGCTTTCTCGCATACCTGAACACGCCCGCGCTCATGCGGGCGTTCCCGGTGCCGCCCGATCCCGACGCGGCGCACCTCGGATCGCTCGTGGCGTGGTCGACAAGCGCCCCGGGCGGCGCGCACTTCGTGGTCTACCTGCAGGTGCTCGGCTAGCGATCGGGTCGCCGACCGCGGGGCGCCCGGCGCAGAACGAGCGCGCCGGGACGAGGCCGCCGGCTCAGCTGACCGGCTTGGCCAGTTCCCGGAGCCTCGTCGCGCTGTCTTCGTCGGCGGGCAGAAACGTCTCGATGGCGAGGTTCGCCGCCGTGACCTCGAGCGGCGCCCCGAGCGTCGCGATCACGGTGAACAGGCTGACCTCGCCGAGGCGGGTTCGGAGATCGAGGGAGACGACTGGTTCGGTCGCCGGACTCCCTGGAGCATGGGCCGGTAGGAACGACTCGATCTCGTCCACCAGCTCGCCAAGGGCCTCGTCCGCGTCGTCGCGGGCCTTGCGCCTGAGTCGGTGGATGAGCGGGGCGTTGCAAGCCGCGGTCATCGAGGAGATGCTCGGCAGGCCGAGCGGGTGCACGGCCAGCCGCAAGACGTTCATCGGCGGCCGGAGCAGGTCCGGGTCGACACCGTCCCACAGAAGCGAGGCCGCCCGGTTGGCCTCGACGAGGTTCCAGAGCCCGTCAACGATCAGCGCCGGGTTCGGCTGGTGCGCGTCGAGCAGGCGTCCCAGAGATTCCCGGAGCGGCCGCATCACCTCTCCGTCGTACGGCAGCTCCAGGTAGGGCGGCGCGAAACCGCCCGCGAGCAGGAGCCGGTTGCGCTCCGCTATCGGGAGGTCGAGCCTCTGAGCGAGGTGGATGAGGAGCTGACGGCTCGGCTGCGAGCGGCCGTTCTCGACGAAGCTCAGATGCTTGGTCGAGACACTCGCGTCCAGGGCCAGGTCGAGCTGGCTCAGCCGTCGGCGGGTGCGCCAGAAGCGGATCAGCTCACCAACGTTCTGCGGCTCTGACTCGGCCTCAGCCATCTCCTGGGACGGTACCGGGCGGCCTGCCCGCGCCCATTACCTCAGAGGTAATGGACGCCGCGCTCTCCGCGCGGCAAGCTCCCGCCCAGACACCCAAGTTCTGTCCTGGAGGTGACGAGATGTCGGATGCCGAGGCGTTCGTGGAGAGCTGGTCGAAGGTCTGGAACGGACCGGACAGCAACCCCACGCTCTATATGGAGATCCTGCACGAAGGCTGCCGGCTTGTGAACCCAATTGCCGAGGGTACCCGCGAGGAGCTGCCACGGATCTTCGAGTCGTTCCTCGAGGTGGAACCCGACCTTCGCGCCGTCCCCACGAGGTGGGCGGAGACCAACGACGGCGTGCTGATCGAGTGGGTCAACACCGGCACCCTCCATGGCCAGCCGATCGAGCTCCGCGGCGCGGACCGCTTCACGCTCCGAGACGGCAAGGCTACCGAGGGCCACTCCTACTTCGACCCGAGGCCGTTCCTCGACCGTGTCGGGCAGGCCGACCGATGAGCTGGGACGCCGTCAAGACCGCGAACCACCTCGCCGATCGCTACGTCGCGCTCTGGAACGAACCAGATCCCGCTCGCCGGCGCGCCCTGATCGCGGAGCTGTGGACCGAGGACGCCGTTCACATCCTCCAGCCTCCGCAGGAGCTCCGCGAGATCGCCGGGCGCCCCGGGATCGGCTTGACGGCGCGGCTCGAAGCGCACGGGCATGCCGCGCTCGAGGCTCGAGCGACAAGCGCGTATGAGGAGTTCGTCGCAGCCGGAGAATTCCGCTTCCGACGACGCGACGATGTCGAGCGCCTCGCCGACGTCGTCAAGTTCAGCTGGGAGATGGTCTCCAGAGACGGCGGCGTGGCCGGGGTCGGTCTCGATTTCCTGGTCCTTGCGCCCGACGGGAGAATCAACCGCGACTACCAGTTCATCGAGAGCCAGTAGTCGTTCTCGGCGCCCCTGCCGAACGCAAGCGGCCGCCCTCAGATCTGGGCGGCCGCCGCGGGTCGGTAGGCGCCGAAGACGTCCCGCATCGCAGAGCAGATCTCGCCCAGGCTGGCCTCGGCCTCGACCGCGGCGACGATCGCCGGCATGAGGTTCCCGTCGCCGGCGGCCGCGTCGCGGAGCCCCGCGAGAGCCGTCTCGGCGGCCGCGCCGTCGCGATCCGCGCGCAGAGCCTCGAGCCGGGCGCGCTGGTCGGCCGCAAGGGCGGGCGGGACGTCGAAACGGGCCGGCGGCGGGGCGGCCTCGTCGGCGTAGCGGTTCACACCGACGACGACGTCCTCGCCAGAGGCGATGCGCCGCTCCCGCTCGTAGGCCTCGTCGGCGATCATCCGCTGGTACACGCCGGCCTCGATGGCGGCGACGGCGCCGCCGAGCTCGTCGATGTGCTCGACCAGCCGCGTTGCCTCCGCCTCGAGCTCGAAGGTCAGCTTCTCGACGTACCACGAGCCGCCCAGCGGATCGGCGACATCGGTCACGCCGAACTCGTGCTGGAGCATCTGTTGGGTGCGCACGGCCAGCGTTTGGGCGTGCTCGGTCGGGATCGCGATGGCCTCGTCGAAGCACGAGAGCGCCATCGACTGCACGCCGCCGAGGGCGGCCGCGAGAGCCTGGACGGCGGCGCGGACGATGTTGTTCTCGGGCTGCTGCAGGGTCAGCGCCGACCCGGCGGTCTGCGTATGCGTCCGCAGCATCATCGACCGCGGGTCGGCAGCGCCGAAGCGGTCGCGCATGACGTGCGCCCACATGCGCCGCAGGGCCCGGTACTTGGCGATCTCCTCGAAGAAGTCCATGTGTGTGTTGAAGATCCAGGACAGGCGCGGCGCGAACTCGTCGACGCCCACGCCCCGCTCGGTGGCCGCGGTCACATAGGCGACGGCGTTGGCGATCGCGAACCCCATCTCCTGCGCGGCGGTGCACCCCGCCTCGCGCATGTGGTAGCCGGAGAGCGAGATCGCATTGAACCGCGGCGCCTCGCGCGCGCACCAGGCGATCATGTCTGCAGCCAGCCGCAACGACGGGCGCGGCGGATAGATGTAGGTGCCGCGGCTCACGTACTCCTTGAGGACGTCGTTCTGCGCCGTGCCGCGGATAGCCGCGGGGTCGCGGCCCTGGCGGGCGCAGGCAACGCGGTACATCGCCACGAGCACAGGAGCGGGGGCGTTGATGGTCATCGACGTCGAGACCTCGTCGAGCGGGATCCCGGCGAACATGACCTCCATGTCGCCGATCGAGTCAATCGCGACGCCGACCCGGCCGACCTCGCCCTCGGCCAACGGGTCGTCGGAGTCGAGCCCCATCTGGGTCGGGAGGTCGAACGCAGTCGAGAGCGCGGCCTGGCCACGCTCGATCAGGAAGCGGAAGCGGCGGTTCGTCTCCTCGGCGGTGCCGTACCCGGCGTACTGGCGGATCGACCACGGCCGGCCGGCGTACATGTCGCGGTGGATGCCGCGGGTGAACGGGAAGCTGCCCGGATCGCCGAGGTCGCGGTCGTAGTCGAGCGGCGCGTCCTCGGGGCGGGCGAAGCGGCGATCAGCCATCGCGACGGCCCTCGCCCTCGCGCTCGGCGCCGACCAGCACCACCATCTTGCCGTGGTGCCGGTTCTCCTTCATCAGCTGGTGCGGCACCGGGCACTCCCCCCAGGGAAAGACGCGCGAGAGCACCGGCCGGATCTTGCCCTCCGCGATGAGCTGGTTCGCGCGCTGGCACTCGTACGCGTTGGCGAAGTGGCTGCCGAGGATGGTCTTCTGCCGCATCCACAGGTAGCGGACGTCGAAGTCGAGCTGGAAGCCCGACGTCGCTCCGCAGATCACCACGGTGCCGAAGGTCTTGCAGACGAACACGGAGGTGAAGAACGTGGCCGCGCCGACGTGCTCGAACACGATGTCGGCGTCGGCGCCGCCCGTCACCTCGCGGATCACCTTCCCGAACCGCTTGATCTCGTCGAGGTTGCGCTCTCCGGTGTCAGGGTCCTGGAGGGCGAACTCGCGCCGGTCGATCACGGCCGCGGCGCCGAGCCCAGTCACCAGCTCGCGCTTGTCGTCGGAGGAGACGACCGCGATCGCATTCGC
>DASQXS010000152.1:0-6095 GCA_035639615.1 Gaiellales bacterium
AGATCGATACCGCCCTCGGGGACGCTCGGATGTTCTTTGACTTCGCGGAACGCAATGACGCAATCATCTGGCTGTTCGGCGCCCTGATCGTGCAGGCGCTGGCGGCCGATGCCGCGGGAGACACGGCCGAGGCCGACCGCGCGTGCCGGCGCCTCTTCGCCACCTGGGCTGGACTGCGCGGGTTCCCACCGTTCTTCGCGTTCTGGGTCTCTGACCTTATCGTCCTTCCTCGGCAGCAGGGGGCGCTCGCGGACGCCGCGTCCTGCCTTCCCGAGACCGTGCCGTGGAAGCACGCGCTGACCGCGGTGGGCGAGGGGCGATTCGATGACGCGGCCGGGATGTACCGCGCAATGGGGAGCCGGACCCTCGAAGCCGCCGCATCGCGCTTCGCCGGGCGCGCGCCGGCCGTCGAGGCAGCGTTGCGGTTCTATGAGGGCGTGGGGGCGACACGCCTGGCGGACATGACGAGGGACCTCCTCGCCGTCCAGTCGGCAACGATGTCGTAGAGACGGTGGGGCGCTCGATCCCCGGCGAGCCTCGGTGGGCATGGCCACGGGAGGCGCCGACGTTGGCCGCACTTCAGCGCGAGATCGGCGCGGCGGCGGCGCCTGCGTGGGCGCCGCCCGACGCCCCGATGGTCGCCGGCTGCTTCGTCTGCTTCCCGCGTGGCAAGTCAGGCGCCGGAGCGGCGGGCGATCCGGCCGTGGCCGCAGCGGCGGCGTTGCGGGAGGGCCGGGTGGTCGCCTCGGTGGTCGTTCGGGGCGAGGCGGGCGCGCCGTACGCACCGGGTTTGCTGGCGCTGCGAGAGGGCGCGCTCCTCGCCGCCGCCGTCGAGGCCTTGGGCCAGCGGCCGGACGTCGTCCTCCTCGACGCCACTGGCCGCGACCATCCCCGCCGGGTCGGCCTCGCCGTCCACGTCGGCTGGGCGCTCGACCTGCCGACGGTCGGCGTCACCCATCGGCCGCTGGTCGCGGAGGGGGACTGGCCGGCGGATGCGGCCGGCGCCGCCGCGCCGCTCACGGTGGAAGGCGAGGTCGTGGGCTACTGGCTCCGCACCCGCTCCGGCACGCGACCGCTCGCCGTCCACGCCGGCTGGCGGACGAGCCCGGAGGCGGCCCGCGACCTCGTCCGCTCCCTCTGCCGCGTGCGGACGCCGGAGCCGCTGCGTGAGGCGCGCCGGCTCGCCCGGCGGGCGCGGGCCGCCGCGCCCCGCTCCTAATCCGGCGCGGTCTGGAACTTGTAGTTGACGCCCATGGCGTGTTTCCGCTCGGGGATCGTGATCCAGAGCGACGCACTGTGCACCCGATTGACCGGGACCTCGCCCCGGATGCGGAAGACAGAGGCCGTCCAGTCCTTGCCGATCTCGGGGATGCGCCTGCGCAGGATCGGGAGCGGGTTGTTCTCGAACTGGTGGCCGATGTCCGAGTCCGTCTTCACCCTGATGAGGAAGACCCTGACCTTCCCATCCGTGAGCCGCTCGACCACGAGCGGGTCGAGCTCCTTCAGGCGGAAGTGCTCGTCGTCGCCGTGGTCGTTGTCCGACACGTCCATGCTGCCCCTCCCATGTCGATGAGCCGCGACCGTACTTGTTCTGGGTGCGAACGTCAACATTGTCACGAGGTTCGGTAGACTCGGCCGGTGGCAACCTGTGTTGGCTGCGGCCGGACGGCACCGCCGGCCGCGCGGTTCTGTCCCACCTGCGGCGCGCCGCTCAGCGAGGCGGGCGGCTCGCGCCAGGAGCGAAAGACGGTGACCGTGCTCTTCGCCGACCTGGTCGGATTCACGGCCCGGGCCGAACACATGGACATCGAGGACGTGCGCGGCCTGCTCGCGCCGTATCACGCCCTCGTTCGCCGGGAGCTCGAGCAGCGCGGCGGCCTGGTCGAGAAGTTCGTCGGCGATGCGGTGATGGCCGTGTTCGGGGCCCCGGCCGCCCACGAGGATGACGCGGAACGGGCGGTGCGGGCGGGGCTCGCCATCCGCGACGCTGCGGCCGCGGCGAACGAGCAGCGCCCCGACCTCGACCTGCACGTGCGCGTCGGCGTGAACACCGGCGAGGCGCTCGTGCTCCTGGACGCGAACGTCGCCGCCGGCGAGGCGCTCGCCTCGGGCGACGTCGTCAACACCGCCGCCCGCCTCCAGGCCGCAGCGCCGGTCGACGGCGTGGCCGTGGCCGAGGCGACGCATCAGCGCACCCGCGAGCTGATCGACTACCGGGCTCTCGAGCCGGTGCCGGCGAAGGGCAAGAGCGCCCCCGTTCCTTGCTGGGAGGCGGTGCGGGCCCGAAGCTGGGTCGGCGAGCGCGCGGGCGACCTCATCCCCCTTGTCGACCGCCTCGCCCAGCGGCACGTCCTCATCGAGAGCTTCGAGCGCACGCGCGGCGAGCGAGCGGTCGCGGCGATCACGCTTCTGGGCGTCCCCGGCATCGGCAAGACCCGCCTGGTCGCCGAGCTCGTGGCCTACATCGATCCGCGCCCGGAGCTGATCCGCTGGCGCCAGGGCCGGTGCCTCCCGTACGGGGCGAGCGTGACGTTCGCGCCGCTCCGGGAGATCGTGAAGGCCGAGGCCGGCATCCTCGAGTCGGACGACGCCGCCACCGTCCGGCGCCGGCTCGGCGAGGCCGTCGCGCACGTGGTGGCCGACGAGGAAGAGCGCGCGTGGATCGAGCGGAACCTGCTGTCGATGATCGGCGTGGGATCGACCGCGAGCCTCGCCGGCGACGACCGGGCCGAGGCGTTCGCGGCGTGGCGGCGGTTCTTCGAGCACATGGCCGAGCACCGGGCCAGCGTGTTCGTCTTCGAGGACCTCCACTGGGCGGACGCGAGCCTCCTCGAATTCATCGATCACCTCGTGACGTGGACGGAGGGGCTGCCGCTCATGGTCATCTGCACCGCCCGGCCGGAGCTGGTCGACCGCCACCCGGGATGGCTGCGCGGCACCGACCGCGCCCACTTCGAGTGGATGGAGCCGCTGTCCGACGAGGACACGGGGCGGCTGTTCGAGACGCTGCTCGGCGAATCGGCCGTCCCCGAGGAGGTGCTCGGGCGGCTGCTCCAGACCGCCGGGGGAAACCCGCTCTATGCGCGCGAGTTCGTGCGCATGCTGCGCGACCGGGGCCTGCTCGTGCGCGTGGACGACGGCTGGCGGCTCGCCTCGGCGGAGAACCTGCCGGTGCCGGAGTCGGTGGCAGGGATCGTCGCCGCGCGCCTCGATGCGCTCTCGGCGGAGGACAAGGCGATCGTGCAGGACGCGGCCGTGGTCGGGCGGGCGGTGTGGGCCGGCGCGGTGGCCCGGGTCGCCGGGCGTGGGGTGTGGGCGGTCGAGGAGGCGCTCCGCCGGCTCCAGGAGCGTCAGCTCCTGCGCGTGCGCCTGGAGTCCTCGGTCGAGGGCGAGAAGGAGTACGTGTTCCAGCATGCGGTCGTGCGCGAGGTCGCCTACTCGGGCATCGTCCGCACCGCCCGCGCCCAGAAGCATCGGCGGACGGCGGAGTGGCTGGAGTCGCTGACCGGCGACGCGCGCGGCCGCATCGACAGGATCGCCAACCACTACCTGGCGGCGATCGAGTACTCCGAGCTCTCCGGCGACGACATGCCCGGGCTTCGCGAGGCCGCCTTCGGCGCGGTCCGCCAGGCGGCCGACCGCGCGCGGGCGCTGCACGCGCACGCCGAGTCCGCCGAGCTCTACCGGCACGCGCTCGAGCTGTGCTCCGACGCTGCGGCCATGCCGCGGCTCCAGCTCCAGTACGGCTGCGCACTGGCGCGGGCCGATCAGCCGGCGCAGGAGGTGCTGGACGAGGCGGCGCGCGCGCTCGTTGCCGCCGGCGACGAGGCCGGGGCGGGCGAGGCCGAATCCATGGCCGGCTGGCTGGTGTCGCTGGCGGGCGCGCCCGAGCTCGCCCGGGAGCGCGACCGGCGGGCGCTGGCGCACTATCAGGGGACGGGGCCGTCGCACCAGCACGCGCTCGCCCTGACGCGGGCCGGCGCGCACTGGCTCTTCGTGCCCGAGGCGCGCGAGCGGGCCCGGCAGCTGCTCGCCGAGGGGCTGGCCATGGCGCGCGCGGTGGGGAGGCGCGAGCTCGAGGCCGAGGCGCTCCAGTTCGTCGGCCTCGCCCGCGTCGACGCGGGCGACGTGGGCGGCGTGGGTGACCTCGAACAGGCGGTGATCATCTCCCGCGAGCTCGGCTCCCCGGTCGTCCTCAGCTGCTACGGCAACCTGGCCGACATTTATTGGGACCTGGGGGAGCTGCGCCAGGCCGCCGCGCTTCGGGCCGAGGCGCTGGAGGCGGCGCTCCGGTTCGGGCTTCCGATTCAGGTGCGCCGGTTCCGCGGCGCACAGACGGGCGACCTCTATTACGCGGGTGAATGGGACCGGGCGCTGGCGCACGCGAACAGGTACCTGTCGGCGATCGAGGCGGGGTCGCCCCACCGCGCCGAGGCCGAGGTCCGCGTCCTGCGCGGCCGCGTCCTCCTCGCCCGAGGCGATGTTTCGGGTGCGCTGCACGACGCCGCGGCGGCGCTCGACTTCGCCCGCCGCAAGGCCGATCCGTTCGACCTGCATCCGGCCCTCGCGTTCCACGCGCACGCATCGCTCGATGCGGCGCCCGCCGAGGCGGAGGCGTGCGCGGCCGAGCTGCTCAACCGCCTGCGCGCCGGCCAGGCCTTCTGGGGCGCCTGGGCGCTCTCCGACCTCCTGCCGGTCCTGCGGGCGCGCGGCGGCCTCGACCGGCTCGCCGCCACCGTCGCGGACGTCCGGCCGGCGAGCGCCTGGAAGACGGCGGTGGTCGCCCTTGCCGAGGGCGATCCCGGACGCGCCGCCGACGTGTACGCCGCCGCCGGGTCGCTGCCGGACGAGGCGCTCTGCCGGCTGTGGGCGGCCGAGCAGGCCGGGGCCGTGTCCGTTGGCGGTGAGGCGCGGCGCCAACTCGCGAAGGCGGCGGCCTTCTACCGGCGCGCCGGCGCCGCGGCGCTGCTGGACGCCGCCGAGCGTGCGTCGGCGTGACGCGCCCAGCCGTCGAGCGCTAGAGTCGAGGCCGAGTCCTGGAAGGGGGGCATCATGACCGAGCAGACCGACGCGACCTTCTACCGGTCGCCGGGCGCCGCGATCGCGGCGCCGCCCGAAGAACTCGCCTACGTCGCCGCCTTCGACCCGGAGGGGGAGAAGCGTGATGCGATGACCGTGATCGACTGTGACGCGCGGTCGCCGTCCTACGGCCAGGTCGTCGGCTGGACCGACCTGCCGACGGCGGGCAACGAGCTTCACCACTTCGGCTGGAACGCATGCTCGAGCGCGCTCTGCCACAAGGGCCACTCGCACGCGAACCTCGAGCGCCGCTATCTGATCGTGCCCGGCCTGCGATCGTCGCGGACCTACGTGCTCGACACCAAGCCCGACCCGCGCGAGCCGCACGTGGCGCGGACGATCGAGGCCGAGGAGCTCGCCTCGAAGGGGGGCTACTCGCGCCCGCACACGGTGCACTGCGGCCCGGGCGGGATCTTCATGTCCAACCTCGGCGGCGCGAACGGGAGCGACGGCCCGGGGGGCGTGGCGCTCATCGACCACGACACGTTCGAAGTCACCGGGGCCTGGGAGACGGACCGCGGCGACCAGCACTTCGGCTACGACGTCTGGTGGCACCTGAACGAGGACGTCGGCATCACGTCGGAGTGGGCGACCCCGTCGATGATCGAGAACGGGCTCAACCCGGCCGACCTGCTGGGCCGCAAGTTCGGGCATCACCTCAACTTCTGGACGCTCTCGGAGGGCAAGCTCGTCCAGCGGGTCGACCTCGGCGACGAGCATCAGATGGTGCTCGAGCTCCGGCCGGCGCACGACCCGCGCAAGACATGGGGCTTCGTCGGCGTCGTCATCAGCGTCGAGGACCTGTCGTCGTCGGTGTGGCTGTGGCACCGGGAGAACGGGGCCTGGCAGGCGAAGAAGGTGATCACGATCCCTGCCGAGCCGGCCGACGCGTCTCAGCTCCCTCCCGCGCTCCAGCCGTTCGGCGCCGTCGGCCCCGCCCAGGTTCGACATGAAGATGCCGCCGGGTCCGCAGTGCACGGTGTGCGGGCGGGAGTAGCCGGCCTTGGCGGCGAGCT
>DASQXS010000153.1:0-19230 GCA_035639615.1 Gaiellales bacterium
CGTGGCTCCTCTGGCGGCTGCCGCTCCCCGCCACGCGCCGCTTCGACGCCGCCCGCCGCGACATCGACGCATTCCTCCACCGCCTTATCGCAGAGCGCCGGGCCCAGCCCGGCCGCCACACCGACCTGCTCGCGCTGCTTCTCGAGGTTGGGGCGGACGGCGGTGAGGCGATGAGCTCCGAGGAGGTGCGCGACGAGGCGGTGACGCTGATGCTCGCCGGGCACGAGACGACCGCCCAGGCGCTCACCTGGTGCTGGTACCTCCTGGCATCGAACCCCGAGGCCGAGGCGGCCCTCCACTCGGAGCTCGACCGGGTGCTCGGCGGCCGCCCACCGGGCGCGGCCGACCTGGACCGGCTCCCGTACACACGCGCGGCGTTCGCGGAGGCGCTGCGGCTCTACCCGCCGGTCTGGGCGCTGGCGCGGCTGGCGATCGCCCCCTACGAGCTGGCCGGCTACGCCGTCCCGCCCGGCGCCGCGGTCGTGATGAGCCAGTGGGTCGTCCACCGCGACGGGCGCCACTTCGCCGATCCCACCCGGTTCGCGCCCGACCGCTGGCTGGACGGCCGCCCCGCGCCCGCTGCCTACTTCCCGTTCGGCGGCGGCTCCCGCATCTGCGTCGGCGAGCGGTTCGCGGCGATGGAGGGGGCGCTCGTGCTTGCGACGATCGCATCGCGGTGGCGGCCGCGCCCGATGCTCGCCGAGCCGGTCACGCTCGACCCCCGCTTCACGCTTCGGCCGCGAGGCGGGATGCCCGCACGGCTCGAGCGCGTCCGCTGAGACGCGACGGGCTGGAGGCCCACTCCGGCGCCTCCAGCCCGCCCAAAAGGGCTCCCCCAGGAGTCCCTGTGCGCCCCAGTGGTCGGCCCAGGTCGTCCAAACACATCAGGCGCACCGTCGTTCGCGCATCGCGCTGGGGCATACACTTCTCTGCGCCCCCGCGCTGGGGCACCCCCAGGAGAAGCCACCGGTGCGGGCGGCCCACAAGGGGCGGGGGGCGACTCCCGCCCCTACCATGGCCTGAAAGGGCCTAGCGTCGCACCACGCGCGTCGCGGTGGCCTTCCACACCGCGACGACGGACAGGCCTGGGCGAAGCCCGAGCCGTTCGACCGACGCCGGGGTCAGCTCGGCGGTGACGTCCCCGAGGGTTACGCGGGCGCGGTTTCCAACGACCACGACCCGGTCGACGGGCAGCCTGAGGCGGTTGACTGCGGACTGCTCGCCGGGATCGGCGAGCGAGAGCGTGATGTCCCACGGGGCCACGAGCGCTGCCACCGGCCCCTCGGCCGGAGTGGTCGTGGTGACCGTCCCTCCGCCGTCCAGGGCCACCGTCGTCCCGGAAGCGACTCCGGGCAGATAGTTGATCCCGGCAAACTCGGCCACGAAGGGCGTGGCGGGGCTCTCCATCAGTTCGTGGGCCGAGCCCCGCTGGACGACCCGTCCGCGGTCGAGGACGGCGACATCGCCGGCGAGCAGGACCGCCTCCTCGTACGAATGGGTGACGACGAGCGCCGGCACGGACGCCGCCTCGATCATGTGGGCGAGCGCGCCCGCCACGCTGGCCCGCGTGGCCGCGTCGAGCGCCGCCAGCGGCTCGTCCAGGAGCAGTGCCGTCGGCTCGATTGCGAGCGCCCGGGCCAGCGCCACCCGCTGCCGTTCGCCGCCCGAGAGGGCGCCGGGCCTGGCGTTCGCGAGGTGGGCGATTCCGAGCCGCTCGAGCAGCCCGTCAACGTCAGCGCGGGCCTCGAACGCCACGTTCCGGCGCACGGTCATGTGCGGGAAGAGGGCGTAGTCCTGGAACATGAAGCCGATCCGGCGGCGCTCCGGCGGGAGGTTCACGCCGTCGCCGTACCAGCGCGAGCCGCCGCACTCGATCAGCCCGCGCGCGGGCCGGACGAGTCCCGCGATCGCCCTTAGGAGCGTCGACTTGCCCGCGCCGGACGGGCCGACAAGGGCGAGCGAGCGCCCGACCTCGAGGTCGACGTCGAGGACGATGTCGCGCAGGCCATGGGTCAGCTGGGCTCGAAGCGAGGCAGCCTCCCCCGTGCGATCAGCTTCGCGGCCAGGACCACGAGGCCGCTCAGAGCGACGAGAATGGCGCCGAGCCCGAACACCTCGCCGAACGCGCCCTGCTCGAAGCCGAGGTAGATGGCGACCGGCGCCGTCTGCGTGTAGCCCTGGAGGCTGCCGGCGAACATGATCGTTGCCCCGAACTCGCCGAGCGCCCGCGCCCACGCGAGCGCCGCCCCGGCGCCCAGACCTGCGCCCGCCACCGGCACGGCGACCTGGAGGAACACCTTGGCCGGACCCGCTCCCAGCGTGCGGGCCGCGGCGAGCAGGTCGGACTCGACCGCCTCGAAGGCCGCCTGTGCCCCGCGAAGGTAGAAGGGCCCGGCCACGAACGTCATCGCCATCACCACCGCGGCCGGGGTGAACGGGATCTGGAGGCCGAGCGCATCGAGCTCCGACCCGAGCAGCCCGGTGCGCCCGAACGCCGCGAAGAGCCCCAGCCCCGCCACCGCCGGCGGAAGGACGAGAGGGAGCTCGAAGGCCGTCGCCAGAATCACCTTGCCGCGGAAGTCGTGCGTGGCCATCCAATAGGCGACCGGCGTGCCGACCGCGATCATCGTGATCAGCGACACGGCAGAGAGCTCCAGCGAGACGCGAAGCGCCGGCCGGGCGAGCGGCGAGCTCAGACTCGCGCCCAGATCGCCCTGGCGGAAGATCCCGGCGAGCGGCAGGAGGAAGAACCCCGCCGCCAGCACGATCGCGAGGCCGGTGGTTACGTGGAAGGCGGCGGCCCGAAGGCGAGATCCTTGAGCACCTTCTGGCCTTCGGGGCCGGTGACGAGATCGATCCACTGTTGGGCTGCCTTCGTGTTCGTGCTGCTCGACACGACTCCGATCGGATACGTCGCGGTCGCCTGCGCCGACGCGGGAAGCGCGATCTGCTTCACCCTGTTCCCAGCCGAGAGCGCATCGGTGACGTAGACGAAGCCGGCGTCGGTCTCGCCGAGGGTGATCTTCGCGAGGACGCTCTTCGCATCCTGCTCCCTGCTCACGATGTTGAGCTGCGAGTCGGAGATGCCGAGGTTCGCGAGCACCGTCTCGGTGTAGGCACCCAGCGGGACGGCCGGGTCGCCGACGACCAGCTTCGCCCCGTTCGTCAGGTCCCGCACAGACCTGATGTGGGCAGGGTTCGAGGCGGGCACAGCGAGGATGAGGCTGTTCGTGGCGAAGTCGGTCGTCGTGCCGAGGAGCTTCTTCGCCTGGAGCTCCTCCGGGTACTTCGTGCTCGCCGCGGCGAAGACGTCAGCAGGCGCGCCTTGCTCGATCTGCGCGGCGAGCTGGTCGGAGCCGGCGAAGTTCAGCTTCACCGTCCAGCCCGGATGCTGCTTCTGGAACACGGCCTGGAGCTGCGTGAAGGCGCCGGTCAGGGACGAGGCCGCGAACACGTTCAGCATGCCGCCGGAGGCGGTCGACCCCGTGCCGCCGCCCGAGGATCCGCCTCCGCACGCGGTCGCGGCCAGCGTCGCCGCTGCCAGCGCCACAGCTCTCAGGGTCCGCATTCAGGGCCTCCCGATCATCACGGACGTTGCCTTCACCGTCGCCACCGCCGACACGCCGGGCGCCAGCCCGAGCTCCTCGACCGCGTCCCGGGTCACGATCGAGACGACCTGGTACGGGCCGGCCCGGATCACGACCTGGGCGACGACGCCCGACACCTCCACCGACTCCACGATCCCCTCGAACCGGTTGCGCGCGGAGAAGGCATCTCCAGCACGCGTGGGCAGATGGCCGCCGAGCCGCTGCACATCGTCGACCGAGACGAGCCGGCGGCCCCGCTCGTCCCGCTCCGTGCGAAGGCGGCCGTCCCGGTCCCAGCGGCGGAGGGTGTCGAGGCTGACGCCGAGCGCCTGCGCTGCCTCGCCGATCGGGATGACTCTGGGCATGGGCGAAACATATCGCATAGGCAATGCCTATGTGACACCCGGCGCGGACGCACCCACCCGCACGGTCACCCGCCGCCGGCGAAGAGCAAACCATTCGGGTGCAAGTAGCGCGGACCGTTGCGCCTAAAGCTCCGCGCCCGAACTGCCGAATTTGTTCCTCGTGGACCCCCTGCGCGAATCGTCTTCGCATGCTCCACGGAGCGATCGCTGGATTGACCGGTGGCTGGCGGCGTGCTCGGATCTCGCCGAGCTGAAACGGTCGAACCCGATGACGGACGCAGTCATCGACGAGATCGACGGCCGCATGATCCGCATCGGCGATCACTGGCTCGCGGACTTCGCCTCGTGCAACTACCTGGGCTTCGACCTCGACCCCGAGATCATCGACGCCGTACCCGGGTACCTGCGCGCGTGGGGCACACATCCGAGCTGGTCGCGCCTGCTCGGAAGCCCGGTGCTCTACGAACGGATCGAGGAGCGGCTGACGGAGCTGCTCGGGTGCGAGGACACGCTCGTCCTGCCGACCATCACGCACATCCACATGTCGGTCATCCCGGTGCTCGCCGCAGGCGGGACGATCTTCCTCGACAGCCGGGCGCACAAGACGATCTACGACGGCTGCCAGGTCGCCAAGGGCCACGGCGCCACCGTCCACCGATTCCGGTTCGAGGACCCCGACGACCTCGCCCGGCTGCTGCGCGCCGACAAGTCGGCGCGGCGCATCGTCTGCATGGACGGCGTGAACAGCATCACCGGGAACGCGCCCGACCTGCACGCATTCGCCCGGGTCGCGCGCGAGCACGGCGCCCTCCTCTACGTCGACGACGCCCACGGCTTCGGCGTGATCGGCGAGCGGACGGCAGACGAGCCGTGCGCCTACGGCCGCCGCGGGAACAGCATCGTCCGCCACGTCGACGAGTCGTACGAGGGCATCGTCCTCGTCGCCGGCTTCTCGAAGGCGTACTCGTCGCTGGCCGCGTTCATCGCGTGCCCGACGGAGCTCAAGGATCTCCTGAAGACCGCCGCGCCGCCGTACCTCTACTCGGGCCCCTCGCCGGTCGCGTCGCTCGCGACCGTCCTCGCCGGTCTGGACGTGAACGAGCGCCGCGGCGACGCGGTGCGCGCGTCGCTCTGGCACATGACCGACACGCTCCTTCGCCGGCTCCATGAGCTGGACGTGTATACGCCGAACTCCTCGGGGTACCCGATCGTCGAGATTCCGCTCGCGCACCACGGGGACATCGGCGAGGTGGGCCGCTTCCTGTTCGACCGCGGCGTCTACGTCACGCTGGCCGCGTACCCGCTCGTGCCGAAGCACGAAGTCGGGATACGGGTCCAGGTGACCGCCGCCAACACGCATGCCGAGATCGACCGGCTGACCGCCGCCGTGGCCGAGCTTGCGGCCGCCGGCAAGCTCCGTTCCCGTTCCGGAGCCGACCAGGCACGGGAGGCGGCGTGATGGGCGCAGGAACTCTGATCCGGCGCGGGCGCCTCTCCCGCGGAACGGCGTGGATGTGGTACCTGGCGGCGGGGGCGCTCTTCACGCTGCTCTACGCGATGGTGCCGCCGTTCGCGGGCAGCGGCCCGGTCATCAACGCGCTCGGGCTCTCGTCGTCGGTCGCGATCGCCCTCGGCATCCGCCTGCACCAGCCTCGGGCCAGGCGAGCGTGGATCCTGTTCGTGGTCGGCCAGTTCCTGTTCTTCATGGGCGACCTGTACACGTACAGCTACCCCCGGCTCTTCAACGTGGACGTCCCGTTCCCGTCGGTGGGCGACGCGCTCTACCTGACCGTCTACCCAGCGCTCATGGCGGGGCTCGTGCTCCTCGTCCGCCGCCGCAACCCGGTGCGCGACCGTGCGAGCCTGATCGACTCGCTCATCCTGACCCTCGGCGTCAGCCTGCTCTCGTGGGTCTTCCTGATCGCGCCGTACATCCACGCGAGCGGCATGACGAACGTCGCCAAGGGCGTCTCGATGGCCTACCCGATGGGCGACCTGCTGCTCCTGGCCGCCGCGATCCGCCTCGCCGTCGACACCGGCCGCCGCCAGCCGGCCTTCTACCTGCTCGTGTCGAGCATCGTCTGTCTGCTCGTCACCGACGCGGTGTACGGCTACATGCTGCTCAAGGGCACCTACGACGGCCAGGTCATCCTCGACGTGGGCTGGATCGCCTACTACCTGCTATGGGGCGCCGCCGCGCTTCACCCTTCGATGCGCACTCTCGAGGAACCGGCGCCGGAGCGGCGCGTCAGGCTCACCCGGGTGCGGCTCGCCCTGCTCGCGATCGCCTGTCTGATCGCGCCTGGCATCCGCCTCATCCAGGAGCAGCGCACGGCCGAGATGCTCGTGGTGACCACCGCGTCGATGGTGCTCTTCCTGCTCGTGGTGGCCCGCATGGCCGGACTCGTCCGCGAGGAGGAGCGTGCCGTCGCGCGTGAGCGTGCCCTGCGGCAGGCCGGGCTCTCGCTCGTGGGAGCCACGGGACTCGAGGAGATCTACGCCGCGGCCATCGACGCCGCCCGGTCGCTGGCGGCGGGGGCGCGCGCCTGGGTCGTCGACGTCGACGGCGAGGCGAGCCGGATCGTGGCCGCCACCGGCGAGCGCGTCGGCGCCGCACCGGGCCCGCTTCATGCCATGGCCGCCGCCTGGATCGCGCGCGAGGCCGCCTCCGGGTCCGCGCGCCTCGCCGGCGCGCCGCCGCAGCTCCGCACGGCGCTCGGCCTCGACGACGCCGCGGGCACCGGCCTCGTCGTCGCTTCCCTCTCGGGCCGCGGCGACGCGCGCGGCTACCTGCTCGTGGCGGTCCCCGAGTGCGAGGTGGCCGCCCTGATCGCGCCCCTCGAGGCCCTCTCCGCCCAGGTCGCCCTGGCCGTCGCGAGCGCGCTCGTCACCGAGGACCTGCACCGGCGCCAGAGCGAGGCCCGGTTCGGATCGCTCGTCGCCCACTCGAGCGACCTCATCACGGTGCTCGACGCCGGCGGCGAGATCGCCTACCTCAGCCCCTCGGTGGAGCGGCTGCTCGGCTTCACCGCCGAGGAGCTCGCCGGCACGAGCTTCCTGCGCCTCGTGGCGCCGGCCGACCGCGGCCGTATCGGCCATGTACTCGAGCCGTCGAGCACCGACCTCGACAGCCACACGCTCGAGTGCTCGCTCGTCCATCGCGACGGGACGACCCTGGTGTTCGAGGTCCGGCACACCAACCTGCTCGAGGACGAGCACGTCCGCGGCATCGTCCTCAACTCCCGCGACATCAGCGAGCGCAAGGCGTTCGAGCGCCAGCTCGCGCACCAGGCGTTCCACGACTCGGTCACCGGGCTCGCGAACCGCGCGCTCTTCGCCGACCGGGTCGCGCACGCCCTGTCTCGGCGCGCGGACGAGCGCACGCCCGTCGGCGTGATGTTCATTGACCTGGACGACTTCAAGACGATCAACGACAGTCTCGGCCATCCCGTCGGCGACACCGTCCTTCGCGAGGTCGCCGCGCGGCTGCCGACCGCGCTTCGCCCGACGGATACGGCGGCGCGCTTCGGCGGGGACGAGTTCGCGATCCTGCTCGAGGAGATCGATTCGAGCCAACATGCGGCGGACATCGCCGACCGGCTGAAGGCGGCCATCGAGCGCCCGGTGGAGGTCGACGGTAAGCCGCTCTTCGTGCGCGCGAGCATCGGCATCTGCCTCACGCGGCCGGGCGAGGCGACGAGCCCCGAGGACCTGCTCCGAAACGCCGACGTCGCCATGTACATGGCGAAGCGCGACACCAAGGGCAGCTATCGCATGTTCGAGCCGGCGATGCACGAGAGCGTCCTCGAGCGGCTCGAGCTGCGCGCCGACCTGCAGCGCGCCATCGACGAGGGCCAGCTCGAGGTGCATTACCAGCCGGTCGTGCGGCTCGACGAGGGCGTCGTGTACGGCCTCGAAGCGCTCCTGCGCTGGCGCCACCCGACCAAGGGCACGGTGCCGCCGATGCAGTTCATCCCGCTCGCCGAGGAAACCGGGCTCATCCTGCCGATCGGGCGGTGGGTCCTGCGCGAGGCGTGCATGCAGGGCGCCCTCCTGAGCCGGAGCTTCACCGACGGCAGGAGGCTGACGATGAGCGTGAACCTGTCCGTGACGCAGCTCCAGTCGGACACCATCTTGAGCGACGTCCGCTCGGCGCTCGAGGAGTCGGGGATGGCCCCGGAGAGCCTCGTGCTCGAGATCACCGAGTCGGTGATGATGGCCGACACCGACCTCGCCGTCGAGCGCCTGAACGCGCTCAAGGGCCTCGGGGTTCGCCTGGCCATGGACGACTTCGGGACGGGCTACTCGTCGCTCAGCTACCTGAGCCGTTTCCCGGTCGACATCCTCAAGATGGACCGGTCGTTCCTGCAGGCCGGCAAGGCCGACTCCGGCCTCGCTGCCGCCATCGTCAGCCTGGGCGAGACGCTCAACCTGCAGGTCGTGGCCGAGGGCATCGAGATGCCGGAACAGCTGTCATCGATGCTTTCACTCGGGTGTGAGCTCGGGCAGGGCTTCCTCTTCGCGAAGGCGATGCCGCTCCCCTCCGTGATCGAGTACCTGGGAGAGGCGGTCAAGGACGCGCCGGAGGAGGACGCGCCGGAAGAGCCCGAGCGCGATGCAGCATAGCTACGAGGCACTCGACCGCCCCGGCGGCTTCTCGCGCGTCAACCTGCTGCATCCGCTGAGGCACCGCCGGTTCCTGCTCCTCTGGGCGGGAATGACCGTGTCGCTGTTCGGCGACGGGATCTTCCTCGTCGCGATGGCCTGGCAGGTGTACGAGCTCTGGAACGCGCCCCTGGCGCTGTCGCTGATCGGGATCGCCATGACGATCCCGACGATCGCCTGCCTCCTCCCGGGCGGCGTGGTCAGCGACCGGCTCGACCGCCGCACCGTCATGCTCGCCGCCGACGGGCTGCGCGCCCTCGTCATCTCGCTGCTCGCCCTCCTGTCCGGGCTTGGCGCGCTGACCCTGTGGGAGCTGGCGGCGCTCGTCGCCGTCTACGGCGTCGGGACGGCGTTCTTCAACCCGGCCTTCGACGCGATCGTTCCGGACATCCTGCCTGCCGACCAGCTGGCCGCGGCCAACTCGCTTGACCAGTTCGTCCGCCCGATCGCCCTCCGCCTGGCCGGCCCAGCGGCGGCGGGGTGGCTGATCGCAGGCCTGGGCCTGAGCGTCGCGTTCGCCGTTGACGCGGCCAGCTTCGTCGTCTCGGCGCTCGCGCTCGTCGCGATCGGCCGCACCCCCCGTCCGCGCACGGGGCCGAGCCCGTCGGCCGTCGACGACGTGCGTCAGGGCTTCGCGTTCATCCGGGGGCGGGTGTGGCTCTGGGGGACGCTGCTCTCGGCGGCGCTAGCGTACCTCGTCTTCCTCGGCCCGACCGAGGTGCTGCTGCCGTTCATGGTGAAGAACGTCGTCCACGGGTCGGCCGAGTCGCTCGGCTTGGTCTTCGCGGCCGGTGGGATCGGGGCGATCGGCTCGGCGCTCGTCATGGGCCAGTACGGCCAGCCGCGGCGCGGCGTCGCGTTCATCTACGTGGCCTGGACCTTGGCCACGCTCGCCGTTGCCGGGTACGGACTGGCGACCGCGACCTGGCAACTGATGGCCGCGTGCCTGGTCTTCAACGCCCTCGAGACCGCCGGGACGATCGTGTGGGCGACGCTCAAGCAGCGGCACGTGCCGGCGCCGCTCCTCGGCCGTGTGTCGAGCCTCGACTGGCTGATCTCGATCGGTCTCCTGCCGATCTCCTTCGCGCTGACCGCGCCCGTGGCCGCGCTCACGGGCGCGCGGGTCACGCTGGTCGCGGCGGGCGCGGTCGGAGCCGTGATCACGGCCGGCGCCCTCCTCCTCCCTGGCATGCTCGACCTCGACCGCGCGGAGCCGGAGGCCGCGGCCGAGGCGGAGATCGAGGTGGTCGTCAGGCGGCTCCGCGTGCGGGACGCCGGGATCGCAGAGGCGTCCGAGCAGCCGCGGACGTAACGAGACGTCACCAAGGCTCAGGCCCAGGTCGCGGGCAACGCGCCGCGTCCGCTCCCGCTGGGACCGGGCGAAGTCGAGCCGCCACACGTCGGCGCAGGCTGGTGAAACGTCGTGCCATCATGCGGCGATGCCCGACCATGCCATCGCAGTGGAGGGGCTCGTCAAGCGGTTCGGCGACGTGGAAGCGCTCGGCGGCATCGACCTGGCCGTCCCAGCCGGAACGGTCTTCGGGCTCCTCGGGCCGAACGGCGCCGGCAAGACGACCGCCGTTCGCATCCTCTCGACCATCCTTCGCCCCGACGGCGGCCGCGCGACGGTGCTCGGCTTCGACGTCGTGAAGGAGGCCGCGGACGTCAGGAGCTGCATCGGCCTCGCCGGCCAGAACGCGGCGGTCGACCCCAACCTCACCGGCCGCGAGAACCTCCGCCTGATCGGCCGCCTCACACGTCTCCCGCGCCGGACCGCCGCACACCGCGCCGCCGCCCTGCTCGGGCAGTTCGATCTCGCGGACGCCGCCGACCGGCCGGTCCGCACCTACTCCGGCGGCATGCGGCGACGGCTCGATCTCGCGGCCGCGCTCGTCCACGAGCCGCCGGTGCTCTTCTTCGACGAGCCGACGACCGGGCTCGACCCGCAGAGCCGCGCCGAGCTCTGGGACATGATCCGCGACCTGGTGCGCGCGGGGACGACGGTCGTCCTCACGACCCAGTACCTGGACGAGGCCGACCGCCTCGCCGACCGGATCGCCGTCGTGGATCACGGCCGGGTGGTCGCCAACGACACGCCCGGCGAGCTGAAGACGCGGCTCGGGAGCACGGTGATCGAGTTCGGGATGGCCGACGAGTCGGCGGCGCGGCGCGCGCTCGGCCTCGCCGTGGTCAGCGCGGGCCGGCCCGACCGCGAGGGTGCGGCGATTCGCCTCGCAACCCAGGATGGGGCCCGCTCGCTGGTCGATCTCCTGCGCGCGCTCGACGCCGAGGGGCTCGCGCCTGCGACCCTGGCCGTCCGCGAGCCCAGCCTCGACGACGTCTTCCTCGCGCTCGTCGGCCGACATGCGGAGGCGGAGGAGAACGAGCCGGAGCGGGGTGCGGCATGAGCGCCACCGCCGCGACCGCCGCCGCCGCCCGATCGGGCCGCCGCACCCGCGGCGGGGTGACGGGCGCCGTCTCCGACACGCTGGCGCTGGCCGGACGCGGGCTTCTCACCTACCGGCGCGTGCCGCAGCTCCTGGTCTTCTCGACGATCCAGCCGGTCGTCTTCGTGCTGCTCTTCCGCTACGTGTTCGGGGGCGCGATCAGCGTTCCCGGCATCGACTACGTCGACTACCTGATGCCGGGAATCTTCGCCCAGACCGTGGTGTTCGGCGCGATGACGACGTCGGTCGGCCTGGCGACGGACATGTCGAGCGGCCTCATCGAGCGGTTCCGGTCGCTGCCGATGGCGAGCTCTGCCGTCCTCGGCGGGCGGACGCTGGCCGACCTGACCCGCAACGTGTTCGTGGTCATCCTCATGACGGCGGTCGGCTACGCCGTCGGCTTCCGGATCCACGCCGGGGTGCCGCGGTTCCTGGGCGGCCTCGTCCTGATCCTGCTCTTCGGCTACTCGCTCTCGTGGATCTTCGCCACCGTCGGGATCTCGGTCGGGAACCCGGAGACGGCGCAGGCGGCGGCATTCCCGGTGATGGCGCCGCTCGTCTTCGCATCGTCCGCCTTCGTCCCGGTGAGCACCATGCCCGACTGGCTGCAGGTGTTCGCCGAGCACCAGCCCGTGTCGGTCACCGTGTCGGCCGTCCGGGCGCTCACACTCGGGACGCCGGCGACGTCCGACGTGATCCAATCGCTCCTCTGGATCGCGGGGATCCTGGCCGTCTTCATCCCGCTCTCGGTCAGCCGCTACCGGCGAGCCGCATAAGAGCAGCGCTACCGCACGAGTGCGACGGTGTAGTCGCGGCCTCCGGCGACCTCCTCGCCGCCGCTCGCGCCCGCGATCCGGATGGGCGCGAATCGGTTCGTGTGGGAGCCGTCGCCGAGCTGGCCGAAGTCGTTGTCTCCCCAGGCCCAGATGCCCCCGCCCGAACCGACTGCAAGCGTGTGCAGGCGCCCGGTCCCAATGGCGACGATGACCGGCAGCCCCTCCACGTGGACCGGCCGCAGCCGCTCGGCGCCGGTGCCGTCGCCGACCTGGCCGAAGCTGTTCTGGCCCCAGGCCCACACCGCGCCCGTCTTCGTCAAGGCGACGCTGTGGTCGGCGCCGGCGGTGACCGCAACCACACCGCTCACGCCGTGCACCAGCACCGGCACGTCGCTGTCTGTGCGGGTACCGTCGCCGAGCTGGCCGTAGCCGTTCCAGCCCCACGCCCACACGTTGCCGTTCCGCTTGACGGCGAGGCTGTGGTCGCGCCCACCGGCGATCGCAGCGACGTTCTGGATCGGCACCTTCACCGGGACGAGCCGGGTCGTCCGCGTCCCGTCGCCCACGTTGCCGTACGTGTTGAGCCCCCACGACCACACGTTGCCGTTGGCCTTGAGGGCGAGCGCGTGGTCGCGCGCTCCGGCGATCGCGACCACGTGGGTGAGCCCCTTCACGCGCACGGGCACGTTGCGGCTCGTCGTCGTCCCGTCGCCGAGCTGGCCGAAGCGGTTCCATCCCCAGGCCCACACGGTGCCGTCGGAGCGAAGCGCCATCGAGTGGTAATGGCCGGTGGCCACGTCGACGATGTGCGTCAGCCCGACGACGCGGACCGGCGCGGCCCGGTTGGTGTTCGTGCCGTCGCCGACCTGGCCGTAGTTGTTGTGGCCCCACGCCCAGACCGTGCCGTCTGAGCGCAGGGCGACGACGTGTTCGCGGCCGCCGTGGAGATCGATGACGTTGGGGAGCCCCTGCACCGGCCCCGGTGTGATGTGGCCGCCTGCCGGGCCGTTTCCGAGCTGACCGTCCGCGTCGTCGCCCCAGGTCATCACCGAGCCGGGCGCCGCGGCTTGCGTCGTGCCGGCCCCGGTGAGCAGGACGCCGACCGCAGCCACGACGGCAGCGACCGACCGGACGAGTGGGTTCGTTGGGCGACGATGCGTCACGGGCTCCGTCCCAAGGATACGGGTGTGCGCAACCCCTCCCCCGGCCCGGCAGCGTGACAGGAGCGGCCGACCGGCGTGGCGGATCGTGCACTCGGGTGGACCGGCCGACCTCCGGGCGGTCAGTCCAGTGTCGAGCCGGGTCGCCTGGGCGACCGGTAGCCTCGGCACCCTCGTTGGCACGACTGACGGCGGTTTCAGTTGGCAACGGTTCGCCTCGGGGAGCTTCGACGCGATCACCTGCACGCCGGCCGGATCCTGCTGGGCCTCGGGGGCCGAGGAGCGGCTCGGCCGCCTCGTCTTCCGCTGATACCCCACCGACTTCCTTGCATTTGGCCGCGTGCCCGCACTAGCATGGCCCGCGGCTGGTTGACGTTGTCCAATTATCGGGGGCGTGATGACTGCGGATCGGTGGCGGCGTGCGTTCGTGCTCATACTCGGTGTGGCGACTCTGGCGGCGGTCGCCGCAGTCCCGGCGGCGGTCGCCGGGAACGGCGGCAAGGTGCGGCCGGCGCTCCAGGAGCTGCGGAAGGCGCCGAACGCCACCGCGAGCGACCAGGGCTCGAGGGACGAGAACGAGGTCCTCGCGCGCGCCGAGCAGGAGTCCATCATCCGCACCGCCCCGGGGACGTCCGTCTCCGCGGCCGCATACGCCGCGGCCGCCGCGGCGGCGGCGCACCTCACCACGGTCGGCGGCACCTGGAGCGAGCTCACCGGGAAGCCGTTCCTGAACGATCCCGTCCCCGGCTACCAGGATCCGATCTGGAGCAACTTCGGCTCCGGTGACGGCCTCGTCACCGGCCGCATGAGCGCGCTCACCTCGGCCGGCGGGGCGATCTTCGCCGGCGGCGCCGACGGCGGGGTGTGGAAGTCGACGGACGGCGGCGCCCACTGGACGCCGTGGTCGACCGGCCTGCCGCGGCTCTCGATCGGCGCGCTCGCCACGGACCCGGAGGACGGGTCGGTGTGGGTCGGCCTTGGCGAGGCGAACACCGCGTTCGAGAACTTCAACGGCTTCGGCGTCTTCCGCCTGGCACCCGGCGCGAGCACGTGGCACCGGGTGGGCGGCCCCGAGCTCACAAGCCGCAACATCTACCACGTCCACTTCGACGGCACCGGCCACGTGTACGCGGCCACCAACGCCGGCCTGTTCCGACATGACGCCGGGTCGACGGGCCCGTGGCACCTGGTGCTGAAGCCGGATCCCAACCCGAGCCACTCGCCGTACCGGACATCCCAGATCACGGACGTCACCTTCAGGCCCGGCACGAGCGGGCACGTCGTCCTGGCCGCACTCGGCTGGCGCGGCGGCACCCTCCCCTCAGATCTCGCGTTCAACGGCTTCTACGTCTCGACACACGGCGGCAAGGCGGGCACGTTCCACCGCATCACGCCCACGGGCGCCATCGTCGCCTCCGACATCGGCCGCACGTCGTTCGCGACGGGCGGCGGCCGCATCTATGCCCTGGTCGAGTCGCCCGCCAAGCTGGTCAACCCCAATCCGAACGAGGGCTTCACCAACCTGCAGGGCGTGTACGTCTCGAAGAGCGGCGACCCGAAGGGCCCGTGGACGCTGATCGCCGACGCGACCAAGCTCGCTCATTCGGGCTCGGCCGAGCCCGCGCTCGGCCAGTTCCCGGGCGCGCAGACCTGGTACAACCAGTACATCGCGGTCGACCCGGCCGACCCGAACCACGTCTACGTCGGCCTCGAGGAGGTCTACGAGACGACCAACGGCGGCCAGACGTGGCGGACGATCGGGCCGTACTTCGACTCGGTGCTGCCGTGCTTCCACGGCAGCCCGACCGACTGCCCCCCGACGACGCATCCCGACCAGCATGCCGTGCTGATCACCGGGGGCACGCTCTTCATCGGAAGCGACGGCGGCGTCTGGCGGCGGCCGACGACCGATCACGTCCAGGCCGGCTGGGTCAACCTGAACGCGACCCTGCATACGCTCCAGTACTACTACGCCGGTGTCGGCCGCCTCGGGAGCGGCGACGCCGTCTGGGGCGGGCTCCAGGATAACGGCGCGACGCTGCTTCGGCCTGGCGCGTCCCAGCTCATCCAGGGGTTCACGGGCGACGGCGGCGACGTGATCGTCGACCCGGCGAACGCGGCGCACGTCGTGAACGAGTACGTCGAGCTGGACATGGCGCTCAGCACGAACGCCGGTCGGAACTACCGAGAGATCTCGCCGGCCTGCACCGCGTTCACGTATACGCCCAACCCGTGCGACCCGGCGCCGCGGTTCATCGCGCCGTTCGTGGCCGACGTGAACAACCCGACCCACTGGGTCGCCGGCGGCGAGTTCGTCTGGGACGACCACGCCGGCTGGAACACCCACTGCTCGGCGACGGCGTGCGACTGGAAGCCGATCCACGACACCAAGAACCAGACGACCGCGCTCGCCGTGAACGGCGGGACGATCTACGCGGCCTGGTGCGGGGGCGGCTGCAACCCGCACTCCGGGGTGCCCTTCACGTCCGGGATCGACACGAACGTCGGCGGCACCTGGCACACGCTGCACTCGCCGAAGCTGCCGAACCGGTACGTGACGGCGGTGACGGTCGACCCGAAGAACGCGAAGCACGTCGTCATCACGTTCGGCGGCTTCTCGCGCCGCTGGATCCCGGGCGGGAGCATCGGCCACGTGTTCGAGTCGCACGACGGCGGCGCCACCTGGCAGAACATCACCGGGAACCTGCCCGACATCCCGGCCGACGACGTCGTGCTCGTCCACGGGAAGCTCGTGCTGGCTACCGACCTCGGCATCTACACGGCCAACGACGGGACGGCGACGTGGGCGCGGCTCGGCCACGGGTTCCCCAACTCGGCGACTTGGGACCTGACAGTCAGCCCCGACAATAGCTACGTCGTCGCCGCAACGCACGGCCGCGGTCTATGGCGGATCGCCACAGGGTAAGAGAGGCCCGGGTGGGGAGGGCCGCCCCCTCCCCACCCGCTTGACACCGGATCGCGGCCTTGGCATCGTCGCCGGTCGTGGCGCGAGATCGTCTGGCCGTCGGCGTCGTGGGCTGCGGGCTCGTCGCCCAGGCGGCGCATCTCCCGACCCTCGACACGCTCCGCGACCGCTTCCGGATCGCGGCCCTGGCCGACCCGGTCGAGGAGGTGCGAACGGCGCTCGCGGAGCGCTACCGGGTGCCGGCCGCCGTCGCCTCCGCGGACGACATCCTGGCCGTCTCGGGGCTCGACGCCCTCGTCGTGTGCACCCCGCCTGCGGCGCACGCCGACGCGGTGTGCGCGGCCCTCGCCGCCGGGCTGCACGTCTTCTGCGAGAAGCCGCTCTGCATCACCGTCGCCGACGCGGACCGGATCGTGGCCGCCAGAGACACAGCCGGGCGGGTCGTCCAGGTCGGCTACATGAAGCGGTTCGACCCGGCGTACGAGGCGATGCTGGCCGAGATGCCCGAGAGCGCCGCCGGCCTGCGCTACGTGAGCGTCGAGTCGCAGGACAGCGAGTGGCAGCCGTACTTCCTCCACGGCGAGGTCGTCCGCGGCCGCCCGCCGCCGGCAGACGTCGTCTCGGAGCTCGTCGAGCGCGAGCGGGAGCAGGCGGCCGAGGCGGGCGCCCGGGACGACACCGCGGTGCGGGCGTTCGTCGACGGCTACCTCGGGAGCCTCGTCCATTTCGTGAACCTCGTCCACGGCCTGCTCGAGCGCATGGGCGAGCCGCTCCCTCCGGCCGTCGCGGACAGCGCGTGGTGGGCCGGCGGAGCGGCGATCACCGCCTCCGCCGCCCTCACCGGCGGCGGCCGGTGGGACACCGCCTGGATCCAGACGCTCGGGCTCCACCAGCATCACGAGCGGGTGGCGGTCTACCTCGAGGACGCGATCCGGACGCTCGACCTGCCCTCGCCGTGGCTCCGCGGCGCGGCGAGCGTCTACGAGCGGTCGGCTGCCACGGGGGGCGCCCGGACGGCGGCGACGGTGCGCTCGCACGACGAGTCGTTCGTGCGCGAGCTGATCGGCTTCCACGACGCCGTCGTTCAGGGGGCGCCGTGCCGGACGCCGCCGGAGCAGGCGCGGATGGACATCGAGCTCCTGACGGCGATGTTCCGGCGGGCTGTGGCGGCGGGCCATGCATAAACGGAGTCAGACTCCTCTGATTCATGGCCGGCCACGGGGGTCTGGGTCGGCGTGACGTCGGCCGCGCCGGGACTGTGAATCAGAGGAGTCTGACTCCGTCTATGCACTCCAGTACCCCTGGCCAGGGGCCGGCTGATAGCGTCCCTGCCTCGTTGGGGAACCTCGCCCGGAACGTAATCCTCGCCGCGGCGACGAACCGGCACACCCGCGCGTTCATGAGCCGGTACGGCATGCGCCTCGGGGCGTCGCGATTCGTCGCCGGCGAGACGCTCGACGAGTGCCTGGCCGTGCTCGCCAGGCTGAACGGTCGGGGCCTTCATGCCAACACCACGCTCCTCGGCGAGGACGTCGACTCGCGCGAGGAGACAGTCGCCGTGGTGGCCGAGTACCGCACGGTGCTCGACCGGATCGCCGAACGCGGGCTACGTGCCAACGTCGCCCTGAAGCTGACCCAGTTGGGGCTCCTGATCGACGAGGAGCTCGCCTTCCAGAACGTCTCCAACGTCCTCGACACGGCGGCGGAGCACGGCAACTTCATCCGGATCGACATGGAGCACTCGAGCGTCGTCGACGCGACGCTTCGCATCTATCGCCGCCTGCGCGAGGCCGGCCGGACGAACGTCGGCTGCGTCCTTCAGTCATACCTCTACCGGACGCCCACCGACCTCGAAGGGCTGCTCCCGCTGGGACCAAACCTGCGGCTCGTCAAGGGCGCGTACCTGGAGTCGCCCGAGATCGCCTACCCGCGCAAGGCGGATGTCGACAGCGCCTATCGGCGCCTGCTCGAACGGGCGCTCTCAGGCGGCGCCTACGTCGCCGTCGCCACGCACGACGAGCGTCTGATCGGCGATGCCATCACCGTGACAGAACGGCGCGGCTACGGCCGCGACCGGTTCGAGTTCCAGATGCTGTACGGCGTGCGTCCGCAGCTCCAGCTCGACCTCGTCGCCCGCGGCTTCAAGGTGCTGGTGGCAACGCCGTACGGCCCGGAGTGGTACCCGTACCTGATGCGCCGCCTCGCGGAGCGGCCGGCGAACCTCCTCTTCCTCGTGCGAAATCTCGTCGCGCGCTGACGGGTCGGGTCATGGGAGCTCGGCGTTGGAGTAGTAGGCGCGCCAGAACGGGAACTCCTCGGCCAGCCAATGTCGGAGGGCCGCGTACAGCTTGGTGTAGAAGCCGCGGGCATAGCCATCCGGCGTCACCCACCAGCTGACGTCCACGTCGTACGCGAGGAGCTCCTCCGTGAGCTCCGTCCGCCGCCCGAGCGGGTAGAGATAGCAGCAGCCCAGATACCCGCGGTCCCGCTCGTAGACGGCGTAGGCGAAGGACACACCGTCCCTGAATTCGAGCTCGTGCCCGACGAGATCGACGAAGTTGTACTCCTCCGTGACCGGCTCCTCGGGCCAACCGCCTCCTCGGGTCTTCTGGATGAGGTCGATGCTTGCGTTGATGCCGCGGACGTCGTCGTCGAGGTGGGATCGGGTGAGCGCCGTCGCGACGATGTCCTCGTACTCGAGCCGAGTCGGCGGCGTGAATCCAGCGGGCACGTCGAGCTTCTTGATGAGCTTCGCGAGGTCCATAGCCTGCTCGAAGCTTACGGATCACTGCGGCCGATGACCGGCGAGCGCCTTGCCACGCAGCTCGCCCACCGTGGGCGCTGACGTGGATCGCCGGTCATGCCCAGAACGCGGTCACGGCGGCGGGGTCGCCGACAAACTGGTCGATGCTGCGGACTCGATCGCCATCGACCGCGATCAGGAGGATCTGGGGGTCATCGAACGCACGGCCGTCAGGGCGCGTGCCGCTCACCCGCACGAGCACCGACACCAGCCCGTCGCCGTCCGCCATGAACGCCTCCGGCACCGCGCGGAGCGTGCCTCCGGTCAGCTGCGCGGCCTCGCCCAGAAACGCCGTGACGCCATCGATGCCCTGGTGCACGCCGCCGAAGCGGTCATCGTTTCGGTGGTTCCACGTCGCACCGGGGTGGAACCGGTCGGAGAAGGCGGCCAGATCTCCGGCCGCGAACATCTCGAACATCGCGCGGACGATGGCGACGGCGGGGGTGAGTGTGGTGTCGGTGGCCATGGTTGCTCCCTTGCGGTGGTTGATGTCCCACGGTA
>DASQXS010000154.1:0-14889 GCA_035639615.1 Gaiellales bacterium
TCCGTCAGGCCGTCCGAGTAGAGGAGCAGGTGCGTCCCTGGGCCGAGCACCGCCTCGGTCTCCTCGTACGCCATGTCGGGCATGAGCCCGAGCGGCATGCCGCGGGCGCGAAGCTGCGTGACCTCACCTCCGCGGGCGACGACCGGCAGGTTGTGGCCCGCGTTCGCGAAGACGAGCCGGCCCGTCTCGGGCTCGAGCACGCCGTAGAGGCAGGTGACGAACATGTTCTCCGGGATGTCGGGACAGAGGTGGTCGTTCACCCGCCGGAGCACCGCTCCCGGGTCGACAAGCCGCTGCGCCGAGGCGCGAAGGACGCTCCTTGTCGCCGCCATCACCAGCGCGGCCGGGACGCCCTTGTCGGTCACGTCGCCGATGACGAGCCCGACCCGGCCGCCGGGCAGGTCGATGAAGTCGTAGAAGTCGCCGCCGACCTCGCGGGCCGGGCGGTAGTCGGCCGCGATCGTCCACCCGGCAGGGGTGGGAAGCTGCCGCGGCAGAAAGTTCTGCTGGATGAGCCGCGCCACCGCCAGCTCCTGATCGAGCCGCTCGCGGCTTCGGATCTCCGCCTCCTGCTCGCGCACGAGCTGGCCCACTCTGACAGCCGGGGCGGCCTGGGCGGCCAGGCTCTCCAGCAGCCGGCGGTCGTCCCGGGAGTACTCCTGGTCGGAGCGGCGCGGGCCGAGGTTGAGCAGGCCGATCAGCTCGCCCTGGGTGACGAGCGGCACCACCAGCTTCACGCCGTCCGTCCGGAGCCGGTCGAGCGCGGGCGACTCCAGGTCGAGCTCGTCGAGGTCGACAGCGCCGGCGGCGCTTTGGAAGAAGGGGATGATCGGGTCGTTCGGCGCGATCTCGAGCGGGGCGGCCTCTGCCTCCGGCGCCACCGTGGGCGGCTCCGGCGCGACCGCGGCCGTCAAGGCGGGCCCGGTGCGGCCCCGCGCGACGATCCGGCGCAGGCTGTGGGCGAAGGCGTTCATCCTGGTCATGGTCTACCGGCCGCCCGTTCCGGGATCGTTACGGGGCGAAGCCAGAGGCTCGTGTGCGTCGGGTGGACGGTGCCCGCCACCACGGCGAGGAGCTCGTCACTGAGCGCGTCCAGGTCGATCTCGTCGCGCAGGCGGCCGCTGAAGGTGTCCACGGCCGCACGCGCGTCGTAGCTGGATCGGTAGAAGCGACGGTCGACCTGGCGCTGGATGCGGCTGCGAAGCGGCTGGAACGCGGCCACGACGGCGAGGGTCGAGATGGTCACCGCCAGGGTGCCGGACGAACCGGTCAGGCTGCGTAGCAGCGTCCCCACGAGGCCGACTCCGGCGAGGTACATCGCCGCCAGCAGCGCGACCAGACACCCGTACACGAGCGTCCGGCGGATGATGACGTCTACGTCATAGAGCCGGTAGCGGAGCATGGCGAGGCCCACCGACAGGGGCAGGAGCGCATAGTTCAGGGCGTAGAGCCCCTCATGCGGGGAGAGGATGGAGATGGCGATGAAGCCGACAAAGCTCGCGCAGGCGGCGAAGACGCACTCGCGGATCTGCAGCCGCTGCGTCGCATCCGCCCGCCGGTACCGGACGAGCGCCGAGGTCAGGCCCGCGGAGATCAGCACAGCGACGACGACGCCCGTCGAGACGACGACCGCCGCGGGCGGAGAATCCGAGAACGCCGCGAGCCCGGTCACCCATGCGACCGCGGCGAGGTCGGCGCGAAGCAGAAGACGCCATCGCGGACCCGGCGGACGTCCGTCCGGGAAGAGGAGCGGGACGAAGAGCGCGTAGCTCGTGAGCCCGCACACCCACGGCCACTTGGCGATCCAGTTGCCCACCGCCGCCCCAGGCAGCGGCTGGCCCTGCTCGCCCTGCCAGCCGCCGTATCCACCCGCCGCCACCGACAGCGCGACCAGAACCGGGACCGCGCAGAAGATCCACCCGATCGGGTTTCGCGGCTCGCGCCGGGCGATGAGCACGCCCAGCGTGGCCATGCCCTGCATGACGACCCCGGCGAACGCGACCGCGTCAAGCAAGTCACTCGCGGCCGGCGCATTGTCCGCTGCGAGGGCGGTGACGGCGATGACGCCGGCGACGAGGTCAAACGCCAGGGCGGCGACCCACGCGGCGACAGCGAGCGGCGGTGCCGGCAGCCGCCTCATCGCCCGTCCTCGGGCGCTCGGAGCCAGAGGGTCGCGTGCGCAGGCTGGAGCGTCTCGTGGACGACCGCGAGCACGTCCTCGGTGACCGCCTCGAGGTCGACCTGCTCGCGCAGCCGCCCGGTGAAGGCGTCGAGCGTGCGTGCGGCGTCGTAGCGGGCGCGGTAGAACCGATGGTCGACCTCACGCTGGATACGGGCCCGCAGCGGCTGGAACGCCGCCGCCGCCGCCAGCGTCGAGAGCGTCACCCCGACCGCGCCCGAGCCGCCCGTGACGCCGCGCAGGAGCCCGCCCGCGAGCGTCACGCCGCCGAGGTAGAGGGCCGCCAGGACGGCCACCAGCACGGCGTAGACGAGCGTGCGCCGGATGATGACGTCGAGGTCGTACAGCCGATATCGCAGCACCGCGACGACGATCGCGACCGGGATCAGGGCGAAGCTGAGCAGCTCCACCGTCTGGGCAAGCGTGAGCCACTCAGGGGGATGCTCCGACGAGGGGGCGACGTACGCCGAGAGCGGCACGACCACGACGTAGGTGGCGGCCACCCCGGCGGCTGCCGCAGCCAGCCACTTGAGCTGCTGGCGCTCGACGCCGCGTGCACGCCGGTACCGGATGACGAGGCTGACCGTCGAGGCGACCATCATTGCGAGGAGGAGCAGGATCGCCACATTGGTGATGACGCGGATCGAACCGAGGGCGTCGATCCCGACGGGATTTCGGACGCCGGGGTAGCCCGCGTCGGTGAGCGGCCCCGGGGCGAAGACGAGGGACGCGAGCCCGACCGCCATGGCCCCCGCGCTGACCCACGCGACGTATCGCCACCGCCGCCCGGGGAGATGCCCGTCGGGAAAGAGCATCATCAGGAACGTCCCGGTGACCCCGATGGCCGGGAGCCAGAACTCGCCGCCCAATGCCGCGAACTGCGCTCCGCCGGGGAGGTCATGGTGCAGCTTGAGCGTGTAGTCGGAATACGTCGACCCGGCTGCGAAGCCCCACGACACGCCGATGGCAAGCAGGAGCCAGCCGATCACGTTCTCGGGCCGGCGCACCACGACGAGCCAGCCCGCAACCGGGTAGGTGAACATCCCTAAGACGAAGGCAGCTCCCACCCAGAGCCCGGTGCCTGCCCAGCTCCCGGACTGGGGCGCGTCCCGGGCGAGCACGCCGAACGTGGCGGCGAACAGGAAGAGCGCGGCGCAGAGGCCGAAGACGGCGGTGGCAGCCTGGCGGCGGGTCACGGCCCCGCCTCCGGCACCCCGCGTGCGCCTCGCTCGCTCATGCCTGCCATCCGCGCCACTCCGATCGTCCTCCTGCTGGTGCGAGCATCTTCCATCCGGCCTCTCCTGGCAAGGAGCGGGCGCCGTCGAAGCGGCGCCCGTCCCGTGCCGCCGTATTCAGGCCGCGAGCTCGCGCCCACGGTTTCGCAGGCCGGCGCCGATCCCGACCGCGGTCAGCTAGACGGCGAATGCGCTCACCGCGCCGATCGCGGCGGCGAACCAGTCGAAGCCGGAGTCAGATCCGGAGGTTGGGGCGGAACGGGCCGGCAGGCCGAAGATATCGGCGCCGCCGACCGCCTGGCGCGCCGCCAGGCCCGCGGGCCCGATGCGGTCGGCGCGGTTGTCCGGGCTCATCGGATCTGCACGACCGTGCCCGCCGGGCCGATGCGGTCGGCGCGGTTATCGGGCGTGATCCCGCCGTCGGCGAACGCGGCCGGCGCCAGTACGAGCGTCGCGAAGACGGCAGCGAGGAACGATGGGATGCGGAAGCGGTGGAACATGATCACCCTCCTGGTCGAGCCGGTCCCCGTGACCGACTCGGAGATCATCCACAACGGCCGTTCCGAAAACGTTACGGATGGGCTTGCGGCGCTCGCGCCGTCACGATCTAGGTGCCATACTCCCCTCACCATGACGCTGCGGATCGACGTCCTCGGGACCCCGCAGATCGACGTGGACGGGGCGCCGCTCCGCGTCGACACGCGCAAGGCGACCGCGCTTCTCGCCTACCTCGCGGTGACGGGCGGTCCCCAGGCGCGCGACCTCCTCGTGGAGCTGCTCTGGCCCGACACCGACCCGGATCGGGGCCGCTCCGCGCTCCGGCGCACGCTGTCGACGCTTCGCTCGGCGCTCGGACAGCGGTGGCTGGCGGTCACGCGCAGCGCCGTCGCGCTCGACGTCGAGCCCGACGCGATCGACGTCCGCCGCTTCCGCCGGCTGGCGGCGGCCGCGGGCGGACGCTCCGCCGCCATTGCCTGTCTCTCCGAGGCGGTGGCGCTTCACCGAGGCGACCTGCTCGCGGGCTTCGGCCTGCGCGACAGCGTCGTGTTCGACGACTGGCAGCGGTCGGCAACAGCGGAGCTACGCGGAGAGCTTGAGTTGGCGCTGGACCGGCTCGTCGCCGCGCTTGCCGAGGCGGGACGGTCCGGCGAGGCCATCCCGCACGCCCAGCGGCGACTCGCGCTCGACCCGATCCACGAGCCTGCCCACCGCGCGCTGATCCTCCTCTACGCCGCCACCGGCCACCGCGCGGAGGCGCTCAACCAGTACCGCGAGTGCGTCCGCGTGCTCGACCGCGAGCTCGGCGTGCGGCCGCTGTCGGAGACGAGCGATCTCTACGACGCGGTGAACGAGGGCGTCGCGGTGCGCTGGCCCGCGACGCCGGCCGCGCGTGCGCATGCCCCGGCGGCGCCCGAGCCCGGGTTCGTCGGCCGCGAGGAGGAGTCCGGCCTGCTCCTGGACGAGGTCGCGCGAAGCCGCGACGGCGGCCGGCTCGTGCTGCTTGAGGGCGAGGCGGGCGTCGGCAAGACGCGCCTCGGCGGGTACGTGCTTGCCGCGGCGCGCGCGACGGGCAGCCTCGCGGTCGCATGCCGGTCGCACGAGGGCGAGTCGGCGCTGCCATTCGGCCTTCTCGCGGGCCTGCTTCACGCCGCGCTCACCGCCGCTGGGCCGGATCGGCTCGCCGCAGTGCCCGACCACTGGCGCGCGGAGGCCGCCCGGCTGGTCCCGGATCTGGGCGCGGGCGCGGCGCCGGCGGACGGGGTGGCGGCGCAGCAGCGGCTCCACGAGGGACTGGCGCAGGTCGTGCTCGGGCTGCTCGCGGCCGACGAGCCGAGCGTGCTCTTCCTCGACGACCTGCACTTCGCCGACCGGGCGTCGCTCGAGGCCCTCGCCTACCTGTGTCGACGGCTCCAGGATCAGCAGATGCTCGTGCTCGCCGCATGGCGGCCGGAGGACACGGGCCCCGATCACGCGCCGCTCCGGCGCCTCGCCGCCCGCTCGGTGCGCCTCGGGCGGCTGAGCCGTGGCGACGTGGAGCGGCTGGCGGCGCAGGCCGGCGCCCGGGAGCACGCGGCACGCCTCTTCGACGAGACCGACGGGCTGCCGCTCTTCGTCGTCGAGTACCTGGCGGCGCTCAGCGGGGAGGAGCCGCCGGACTCCCTCCCGCGTGGCGTGCGCGAGCTCCTGACGTCCAGAGTCGAGAGCGCCGGCGAGACGGCGTCCCAGCTCCTGACCGCGGCGGCGGTGATCGGCCGCTCGTTCGACGTCGACACGCTCCGGTCCGCCAGCGGCCGCAGCGAGGAGGAGACCGTCGCCGGCGTGGAGGAGCTGATGCGGCGGGGCCTCGTCCTTGAGCGCGAGGCGGCGTACGACTTCGCCCACGAGCAGCTGGTGCGGCTCGTCTACGAGCGGGCCAGTCTGGCTCGCCGGCGCCTGCTCCACCGCCGGGTCGCCGAGTCGCTCGCAGGCCGGCGCGGTGACGCGGCCCTGGTGGCCCGCCACCTGCAGTCGGCGGGCCTCGACGCCGACGCCGCGGCCGCCTACCGCGCCGCCGGCGACCGGGCCCGGAGCCTGCACGCGTACGCCGAGGCGCTCGACGCGTACGCGTCGGCGCTCGCGCTCGGCCGCGACGACGCCGCCGGGCTGCACGAGGCGATCGGCGACCTGCACACGCTGCGCGGCGAGTACCGGGCCGCCATCTCGGCCTACGAGGCTGCCGCCGCGCTCGCGGACGCGGCGGCGCTGGCCGGGATCGAGCACAAGCTGGGCCGCGTTCACGACCGCCGCGGCGAGCCCGATCTGGCGGAGAGTCACCTGACGGAGGCGCTCCGGCTGGGCGGCGAATCCGCCCGGATTCAGGCCGACCGCAGCTTGGTCGCCCATCGCCGCGGGGACGACGAGCGGGCGGGCGAGTTGGCCGAGCGTGCCCTCGACCTCGGGCGGGCGGCCGAGGACGTCGAGGCGGTGGCCCAGGCCGAGAACATCCTCGGCATGCTCACGGGCGAGACGGATCACCTGGAGCGGAGCGTCGAGCTCGCCGAGACCGTGCCCGACCGAAGCGTGCTCGTTGCGGCGCTCAACAACCTGGCCCTCGCCCGGGCGCGCCGCGGCGAGTACGACCGTGCCATCGCCCTCACCGAGCGGGCACTTCGGCTCTGCTCGGAGCAGGGCGACCGCCACCGCGAGGCCGCGCTCACCAATAACCTCGCCGACCTCCTGCACCGCACCGGGCACGAGGACGAGGCGATGGAGCACCTGAAGCGCGCGGTCGTGATCTTCGCCGAGATCGGGGCCGACGACGGTGGGATGCAGCCCGAGGTGTGGAAGCTGGTCGAGTGGTGACGGGCCGCGACGCGGCGGTGTGGATACGCTCCGCGCGTGCACGGATCCCGCGTCCCGTTGCCGCCCGAGGCGAGCCGGCCGTTCCAGGTCTACGTGAACGGCGTCGCCCAGTCGGAGGGCGCCGACTACGCCGTCGAGGGCCGCGAGCTCGTGTTCGCGCGAGAACTCGTCCCGCCGGCACGCGACACCGCCCGCAGCCTCGTGCGCGGGTTCTTCTTCGGCCGCTACAAGCCCGAGCACGTCGTCGACGTGGCCTGCCAGGTCGGCGGGCGCGCGCACGTCTTCAGCGGCCTTCCGATCAGGCCCTGGGAGTGAGCCTCAGACGAGGTGCGTGCCCTGCCACAGCCACGTCTCCAAGATCGCGAAGAGCGTGATGAGGCAGACGGCAAGGATGTGGCCGCCCTTCGAGCGGGGCGTCATGAAGTAGCCGAAGAGCGCGATCGCGAGGGCGATGATGCCCATGTAGATCGGCCGCGTCCACGTGCCCGCGACTGCGACGACGATTGCGGAGGCGTTGATGACGGCGACGGCGTCCTCGCGAAACGACTCCTGCTCGGGGACGTAGTCTCGCATCGCGCGGGATCTTACTCATGACCGAGACGAGAGGGACGACCAAGCTGCGCCGCGCCGGCGTCGAGCACCGCCTCCTCCGCTACGCCTACCGGCACGGCGGCGGGGCGGAGCAGGCCGCCGACGATCTCGGCGTCGAGCGCGAGCGGATGTTCAAGAGCCTCGTCGCCCGCGCCGGCGACGAGCTCGTGTTCGCCCTCCTCCCCGCAAGCGCCGAGCTCTCGCTGAAGAAGCTCGCGGCCGCCGCCGGGGTGAAGCGCGCCGACATGGCCGTCCCCGGGGACGCCGAGCGCGCGACCGGCTATCAAGTCGGCGGCATCAGCCCGCTCGGCTCCAAGCGTGCGCTCCCAGTGTTCCTGGATGCCGGTGTGTCGGCGTACGAGCGCATCTGCCTGAACGCGGGCGGGCGCGGCCAGATCGTCGAGCTCGCGACCGCCGACCTCGTCCGCCTCACCGGCGCCGTGGTTGTCGACCTGGCCGCCGCTCAGTGATACCGCTCGCCGGCGACCGCGGCGAGCTTCTCCATCGAGTGCGTCGCCTGGAGCGTCCGCACCGTCCCGGACTTCGACCGCATGACCAGCGAGTGCGTCCGCGCGCCGCCGGCCTGGTAGCGCACGCCGCGGAGCAGGTCGCCGTCGGTGACGCCGGTCGCGGCGAAGAAGACGTTCTCGCCGCGGACGAGGTCGTCGGCGGTGAGCTGGAGGTCGAGGTCGTAGCCGGCGTCGCGGGCGGCCTGCGCCTCGCCCTCGTCACGTGGCCAGAGCCGGCCCCGGAATTGCCCGCCGAGGCACTTGAAGGCGGCCGCCGCGAGCACCCCCTCGGGCGTGCCGCCGATGCCCCACAGGAGATCGATGCCGGTGTCGGGGCTCGCCGCCATCATGGCGCCGGCCACGTCGCCGTGGGGGATGAAGCGGATCCGGGCCCCCGCCCCGCGGATGCGCTTCACCATTTCCTCGTGGCGCGGGCGGTCGAGGATGACGACCATCAGGTCGCGGACGCGGCCGCGCTTGGCCCGGGCGACGTGCTCGAGCGTCTCCTCTATGGGCGTGTCGAGGTCGAGCTCCTCGTCGATGTCGGATCCGCACGCCAGCTTCTCCATGTAGACGACCGGCCCGGGGTCGAACATCGTCCCGGCCTCGGCCGCCGCGACGACGGCGAGCGCATTCGGCTGGCCGCGGGCCACGAGCTCGGTGCCCTCGAGCGGGTCGACGGCGACGTCCACGCTCACGCCCGACCCGGTGCCGATCCGCTCGCCGTTGAAGAGCATCGGCGCCTCGTCCTTCTCGCCCTCGCCGATGACGACGATGCCGTCCATCTCGACGGTGGCGAGCATGTGGCGCATCGCGTCGACCGCGGCCTGATCGGCCGCGATCTTATCGCCGAAGCCGACCCAGCGTGCGCAAGCGAGGGCCGCCGCCTCGGTCACGCGGACGAGCTCGAGGGCGAGGTTTCGATCGGGTTCCTCGGGCATCGGCGAGAGGATACCCGCCGCCGTCTAGGCGTGGACGGGCGCCACCTCCTCGACCAGCTCGTACGTCGTGTCGAGCCCGATGCGGTCGATGAAGGGCTCGATCGCGTCGAGCATCTTCTGGCGCTCCGGCATGAGGGTCGCGCGGAACGCCTGCATGTTGTCCGCCCGGACGATGCCGAACTGGATCGTGTGGTCGGGATCCTTGGTGTCGCGCAGGAGCATGAACACCTCCAGCCCGGCCGGCATCCCACCGCCGACCTCCGTCGCCGCCTGGCCGGCCTCCTTGTAGGCGTCGAACGACCCGGGCTTCAGCTGCCGCTCGGTCAAGAGCACCGCCGCCTCCTTGCCGGTGGCCCCGCCGGACTCCATGTGGGCGACGTCGAACAGCCCCGAGACGACGGTCTCGTCGACGTACGGCGCCATCCGCTCGTGCCGCTCGTGTTCGGAGGGCTCGAGCTGCTGCTCGAGCTCGCGGGCGCGCTCGTCGGTCACGTCGAAGAGGCCGAGGACGGTGATCTGGTCTGGATCGGCGGTGTCGCGAAGGAGGTACGCGCCCCTGAACCCGTCGGGGAACTGCTCCGGCTCCCACGCCTTTCGAAACTCGCTGTAGTGCCCGGGCTTGAGCCTGCGAGCGGTGAAGACGACCTTCATGGTGACCCCCAATCGTGCCGGTTGTTACCGCAGCGCGGACTCTACGACCGCATGAGACGGTTGGCAAGGCCGCCCACCAGCTCCTTGCTGTGGAGCGGCTCGATCCACCGCTGCGGGATCGCGTCGGCGCCGAACCGGGCCCCCGCGAGCGCGCCGGCGACCGCGCCGTTCGTGTCCGCGTCGCCGCCGAGGTTGACCGCGAAGACGACCGCCGGCTCGAAGGCGTCGTGGCGAAACGCGGCGGCGAACGCGATCCGAAGCGCGGTCAGGACGAAGCCGCGCTGCTCGTGCGCCGCGAGCGCGAGCTCGTCCTCCGACATGCCGAGCGCCGCCTCGGCGGCCAGGGCCACCTCCGAGTGCGAGGTCGGAGGGGGGTGGCCCTCGATCAGCGCCGCCACCGTCAGATTGAGCCACACGCAGGCATCCCCCGCCAGCGGGTCGTGATGCGTCATGCTCGACTCCTGGCGCGAGATGCGCTCGATCGCCCCCGGATCGCGGCGATACCGGATCGCGATCGGCACGGTGCGCATCAGCGACCCGTTGCCCGCGCTTCGGCCGCCGGTTCGCAGGTGGTAGGCGGCCGCCGCGGCGCGCGCCTCCGCCGGCGAGCGCGCCCGGCCGAGGACCGCAGCGATGGTGACGCCGATGTCCTTCGGCCGCGACCGGGCCCAGAGCGCATACCGGCCGAAGACGTCGTCGTCGTCGTAGCCGCCCTGGTCGGCCAGGCTCTGCGCGAGCGCCACGGCCATGGCGGTGTCGTCTGTCCACTCGCCGAGCCCCCAGGTTCCCGACGCGACCATGTCTCGCAGCGGGCCGCCGTAGCGGGCCCGGATCTGGTCGCGGTGCAGCCACTCGACGGCCGCGCCCAGGGCATCGCCGACCGCGAGCCCGAGCATCGCCCCCCGGGCGCGGTCGTGCGTGCCCGGCGCCTCGCGCCGGAGCCTCATCCCGAATCGCGCTGGCACCGCGGGCAGTGGTAGGTGCGGCGCGCGAGCTCGCCCTGGACGGCGCTCGCCACGGGCGAGCCGCACCGCGGGCACGGCCGCCCCGCCCGCCGGTAGACGTTCGCCGGAAGCCGCCCGGCGAGGCCGGCCCGGAGGATCCGGCGCGCCGTGGCCGCCAGCTCGAGAAGCCGGCGGTCGGAGAGCGCCGAGACCGGCGTGAACGGGCTCTGGCGGCAGGCCCAGAGCGCCTCGGACTTGACGATGTTGCCGACTCCGGCGACGACGCGCTGGTCGACCAGCACCTCGCCCACCGCCCAGTCGACCGCCCGCGCCCTCCTCAGGTAGGCGGCGGCGTCGAACGAGCCGTGCAGGAGGTCGGGCCCGAGCCCGAGGCGGGGCGGCCGCGCTGCCACCTCGACGCGCCCGGCGATGACGACGTCGCCCGCCCCGGTGCGGACGACGTGCCGGCCGCGGCCTTCGCCGGGCGGGCGCAGGCGCACCCGGCCGTGGAGGCCCAGGTGGGCGTGCAGGCAGCGTCCGTCGGCCGCGTGTACGAGCAGGTGCTTCCCCCGCGCCTCGACCGCCGAGACGACGGCGCCCGCGAGCGGGCCCTCCTCGACCCGCGCGCCGACGATCGGCCGCAGCCGCCGCGCGGCGAGCTCGAGCGAATGTCCCTCCGGCATCGCGCCGACGGTAGCAGGTGCATAAAGCGAGCCAGGCTCATTTCATGCACGGAGCACGAGCCTGCGGTGCCCCTGCAGGAAGCCGTGGTCGAGGAGCACCCGCTCGGCGGCGGTGCCGGCGATCGGTTCGCCGTCGATCCGCTCAGGGGCGAGCCGCCGCACCCGGCCGGATTCGACCAGCTCTGCCAGCGCGGCCACCGCCGGGTCGAGCAGCTCGGCATCGAGCGTCACCAGGCCGCGCCCACCCCGCTCGACGTAGAGCGCGGGCCGGCCGCCGGCGAGGACGATCCAGGCGCCCGCGACACGGGCCAGCTTCCTGGTGGCGGGCGGCCACGGCAGGGCGGCGCCGTAGGGGTTGGCCGGGTCGACCGCGGCGAGGACGATCGCCGCCGCTGCGGGGTCGGCCTCGCGCACGTCGCGGAGCCGCTCGACGGCGGTGGGAACGGCGAACTGCGCTCCGCCCAGCTCCTCGACGAAGTAGCCGCGCTGGGCGAGCCCCGCCTCCTCCATCAGGCGCAGCTCGCCGTAGACCGCCGAGAAGCCGCCGGAGACGCCCTCGGCGAGGACGCCGGCGCGGGTGACGACGCCGTGGCGGTCGAGCAGCGTCTCAGCCAGCGCCCGGGCCCGCTCGCGCGGCGCCGGGGCCGGCTCGAGCAGCATCGAGACGAGCGACCAGCGGCCGCGGGCGGCAGGGAGCGACGACGTCGGCTTCGTCCGCCGCCCAGGTCGTCCGGGGCGCGGCGGCGGGACAGCCCGGAGCACCATGCCGCTCCGCAGCGGCTGCCACGAATCGTTCGTCACGATGCCGGCCCAGGCCAGGTTCCAGAGCTCGGTGAGGACGGTGCGGTCCGGCTCGCCGACGGCGGCGGCGAGGTCGGCGAAGAACATCGCTCCCCGAGTGTGAAGGGCCTCGACGATCGCATGTGACGCTTCCGTGTCGGTGCCTAACGCCAGAAGGCGAGCGTCCCCGCGCTGGTAGAGGGCGACGCGGCCGCGGCCCGCGCCGATCCACACCAGCTCGCCGCCCGAGGTGAGCTCGTCCAGCATGTCGGGCCGGTAGTCGGGCACGCGCAGTGGGAGGACGTCGGCCTCCCACGCCTCGACGGGGAGGGCGATCCCCTGCAGCTGGGCCACGGCGTCGCGCAGCCGGTCGAGGCCGCGGCCGTGGGCGCGGCCGATGCCGTGCCAGGCCGGTAGGAACCGCGCGAGCGCCTCGGGCTCGACCGGCTCGACGGCCCGGCGGACCGCCGCGAGCGTCCGCCGCCGCACCCGCCGGAGGACGTCCGCGGCGACCCACTCGGTGCCGGCGCCATCGGGTCGAAACTCGCCCTCGAGCAGCTCGCCGCGGGCGGCCAGGTCGCGCAGCACCGGGATCGCGTCCACGCCCCAGCGCCGGCGGAGATCATCGGCCGTGAACGGCCCATGCGTGCGAGCGTGGCGCAGTACCAGCCGCTCGAGCGCGCCGGCGACCGGCTCGAGGTACGCGGCGGGGAGGCCGGGCGGCGTCGCAACGCCGAGGCCGTCACGATAAAGGCCGGCGTCCTCCGCGGCGATCAAGCGCTCCTCCCCCGCGATCCGCACCCAGGCAGCCCGCCGCTCCGCTACCAGCAGGTCGACGCCGCTCGCCCCGCGGGCCTCGAGCTCGTCCCGGCTCAGGTCGCCCAGCCGGCGGACGAGGTCGTGCGTCCGGTCGGGTGTGAGCGTCCCGCCCTCGCCCTGCAGCTCGGCCTGCACGGCCCGGATCGCGTCGGCGTCGAGGAGCTCGCGCAGATCCTCGGACCGCAGGAGCTCGGCGAGGAGGGCCCGGTCGAGCTGGAGCGCCTGCGCCCGGCGCTCGGCCGCGGGCGCGTCGCCCTCGTACATGTACGTGGCGATGTAGTCGAACAGGAGGGACGAGGCGAAGGGCGACGGCACCTCCGACTCCACCTCGACCATCCGCACCTCGCCGCGCGCGACCTGGCCCAGGAGCGCCTTCAGCGCCGGCACCTCGAAGACGTCGGACAGCACCTCCCGGTACGTCTCGAGCAGCACCGGGAAGGAGCCGTACTTCACCGCCACCTGCTGCAGGTCGTGCGCCTTCAGGCGTTGCTGCCAGAGTGGCGTCCGCCGGCCGGGCCGGCGGCGGGGGATGAGGAGGGCGCGGGCGGCGTTCTCGCGGAAGCGGCCTGCGAAGAGCGGGCTCTCGGAGACCCGCTCGATGAGCAGGTCGTCGAGGTCGTCCGGCGGGATCGCCACCAGATCGACCGGCGGCGGCGTGTCGGAGTCGGGCAGCCGGATGGCGATGCCGTCGTCCGACCACATCGCCTCCACCTCGATCCCGAGCGCCTCGCCGAGGCGGCGCTCGACCGCGAGCGCCCAGGGCGCGTGGACGCGGCCGCCGAACGGCGAGAGCACACACAGGCGCCAGTCGCCGATCTCGTCCCGGAACCGCTCGATCACGATCGTCCGGTCGGAGGGGACGGCGCCGGTGGCGGCGGCCTGGTCGTCGAGATATGCGTGCAGGTTCCGGGCGGCGAGCTCGTCCAGATCCCCGAAGCGGCGCGTGCGGGCGGCCTCGCCCACGGCGCGGCCGAGCTCGTACGGGCGGCCGACGCCGTCGCCCTTCCAGAACGGCATCCGCCCGGGCACGCCCGGCGCCGGCGAGACCAGCACCCGGTCGCGGGTGATCTGCTCGATCCGCCAGGAGGTCGCGCCCAGCTGGAAGACCTCGCCCTGGCGGGCCTCGTACACCATCTCCTCGTCCAGCTCACCCACGCGGGCGCCCGAGTCGGCGAGGAACACGCCGTAGAGGCCGCGGTCGGGGATCGTCCCGCCCGACGTCACCGCCAGCCGGCGGGCGTCGTCGCGGGCCCGCACCGTCCCGGCCGTGCGGTCCCAGACGATGCGCGGGCGGAGCTCGGCGAACTCGTCGGAGGGATAGCGCCCGGCCAGCATGTCGAGCACTCCCTCGAACTGGGCCCGGCCCAAATCCGCGTAGGGGTACGCGCGGGTGATAGTGGCGTGGAGCTCGTCCACCGCCCATTCGTCCATCGCCGTTGCCGCCACGAGCTGCTGGGCGAGCACGTCCAGCGGCTGGCGGGGGACGCGGGTGTGCTCGATCGCGCCCTCGCGCATGCGCCGCACCACGACCGCCGTCTCGAGCAGGTCGCCGCGGTACTTGGGGAAGAACCGACCCGAGCTGGGCGCGTCGACGTGATGCCCGGCCCGGCCGACCCGCTGGAGGCCCGCCGCCACCGACTTGGGCGACTCCACCTGCACCACGAGGTCGATCGCGCCCATGTCGATCCCGAGCTCGAGCGACGAGGTGGCCACGAGCGCCGGCAGGCGGCCGCTCTTCAGCATGTCCTCGACCTCGAGCCGCTGCTCGCGCGCGATCGAGCCATGGTGGGCGCGGGCGATCTCCTCGCCGGCGAGGTCGTTGAGGCGGTGGGCCACCCGCTCGGCCGAGCGGCGGTTGTTGACGAAGACGAGCGTCGAGCGGTGCGCCCGGACGAGCTCGAGCAGACGCGGGTAGATCGCCGGCCAGATGGACTGGCGCGGCTCGCCGTCGACGGCCGGCGCGCCGCCCAGCTCGCGCATGTCCTCGACCGGGACCATGACCTCGAGATCGAGCGGCTTTCTGTGGCCGGCGTCGACGATCTCGACGGGCCGGTCGCCGCCGAGGAAGCGGGCGATCTCCTCGAGCGGACGCTGCGTCGCAGAGAGGCCGATCCGCTGGATCGGCGCGCCGGCGAGACGCTCCAGCCGTTCCAGACTCAGGACGAGATGAGCGCCGCGCTTCGACCCGGCCACCGCGTGCACCTCGTCCACGATC